>CABTYW010000005.1 GCA_902489135.1 uncultured Synergistaceae bacterium | reverse complement strand
CAGACGTGTGCTCTTCCGATCTGGAGACGGCTGCGCCGTCTCTCAGGCGTCGGCGGACATTATGCTCGACCTGGTCATCGGGCGCAGCAAAGAGGAAGCACTGCGCCTGTCCGATCTGTTTCTCCGCATGATTCAGGGAAAGGCTTCGGAGGCTGAAATCGAAGAGCTGGAAGAAGCGGGCGCGCTGCGCGACCTGTCCCACATGCCGGCACGGGTCAAATGCGCCGTGCTGGGCTGGCACACCATGGAGGAGATCTTTCAGTCGCCTGACAAGGCGGCAAAAAAATGAACTGACGCGGAGGCTTCGGAGCAGTATTTTCCGAAGCTTCCGTTTTTTCACGAAGCGTGGCTTTGAGCCTTTTCGCTTTTTCTCCGGCGCCGCTCCGGCCTGTTTGGAGCGCGCACGTTTTCCTTTTTAAAAGAGTGCCTCTTACGCGGTGCGGGCATCTTTCGCGGCGCCGTGGTACAATAAGCAGGATTTTTCCCACGGCGTTCCTTCATGGGTTCGCTTCTGTCGCTCCCTTTACGTTCCCGGACGGCGTATTCCCGCTTTCGGGCGCACCTTGCTGAAAATCAACGCCTTCAAGAGGCGGCTCCCCAAGGCGCGGTTTTGCCTGCCCTGCGGTTTTTTCGCCCGGGCGCCAAGGGGGCGGGGGCCGCAAACGAAGTCCGAAAAAGGCGAGGCTTTTTCTTCAAAATTTTCGCTGTTGTGTTATGATTGGCTTAAAGTGCCGGTCCTTTCGTTCAATAAAGGGGGAAGTGCCGGGGCGGCGTTTTTTCGCCGAGGGGAACGAAAAAGCGCCGCGGAAATGCCTTTAGGGCGGATGAACGGGTGAGAGCGTGAACAGAAAAACAGGCCGCAGCCTTGTTGCGGCGATAATCATCATCTGCGCCGGCGGCGGCGCCGCGTTCTCATCGAAGGGCGCGTCCCTTTCCGACGACGGAGGGCGGGGCGCCAAAGAACTGAGGGTGCTCTGCGCGGAAGTCGCGGAGCCCTATGTCTTCGACGACGGCGAAGGCAATCTGCGGGGCATTTACATCGACCTTCTGCGGGCCGTCGCCGAGAAGTCACAGCTTCGCTTTATGATTTCACCGGCACCGCAGGGAAACAAAACGCTGGATATTTTTTCCATTCGCCCCGACGTGGTGGTGGGGCCTGTCCCTTCGTCGCCTCAGGGGCCCGGACTGCCGGGATATTCGTCGGTGTATTCCATCGACCTCATGAATCCCGGTGTGGAAAAGGAACTTTCGGGCATTGTGTCCGCCGTTCCCGCCGAGCGGAAAAATCCGGCCTGCTTCGCCATGCCCTTTGTATGGCAATCGTCAACGCTGTTTTTAAGAGCCGATGAAGAGAACCGCCTTGACGACCTGAGAGGCCGAAAAATTGCCGCCGTGGCGGGCTCCTACGAAGCGCAGCTCATGAAAGAGCTGGGATTTTCCCGCAAGATCGTCGACTGTACAAGCGTCAACGACGGCATGGAAAAACTGCTCCGCGGCGACTGTGACGCCTTTGTGGCGGAGACCCGTCAGGGACAGTACAGCTTGAGCCGAACGCCGCACTCCGGCCGTCTCATTTGCGCCATTGAGCCGCCTCTGCGGTTTTACGAGCGCAGCCTTTTCGTCCTTCACGGCGACGCCGCACTGGCGCAGAAAATCGCGCGCGCCGTCTATGAAATGCGGCTCAGCGGCAGGTACAATCAGATCATCAACCGATGGATGGGCAGCACCGAAGAGTATCGGCTCAGCTTTTCCATGCTGGTCAGGCTGGTCGGTTTTTTCCTTTTCGTAGTGGGCGTGGTGCTGGTGTGGAACTACGAGCTGAAGCGGAAGATCCGCATCGCCTCGGCGGAGCGCCAGAGAATTTTGGATTTTGTCCATGACGGCATCCTCGCCGTGGACCGCAACGGCTGCATTGTCAACTTCAACAGCCGCGCCAAAGAGATGCTGGGACTGAGCGACGACGACCTTCATAAAAATGCCGACGAGCTGCTTCCAGGTTTGGGAATTCAGCGAGTCATCGACGGCGCGCGCCCCGTCTACAACTTCGAGCAGACCCTTCGCGACGCCGTGGTGTCCTGCACCAAAGTTCCCATGACGGTACGCGGCAAGTCCTGCGGCGCCCTGGTTACCATGCGCAATTTGTCGGAACTGCAGGCCATGGCCGAAGAGATGACGGGAGTGAAAATGTACGTGGAGTCCCTGCGCGTCCACAATCACGAGTTCATGAACACCCTGCAGGCCATTTCGGGACTGATTCAGCTGAGGCAGTACGACAAAGCGCTGAAATACATCGAATTGGAGACGGACTCCAACCAGTCGGTGCAGTCCTTTATGACCGAGCGCATCAAGAGCGCCGCCGTCTGCGGCGTGCTGATGGGAAAGGCCGGCGTGTGTCGCGAACAGCACATCAACTTCGTCCTGACGCCCGACAGCTTTTGCGGTGACCATAACGGCGAGATCAGTGACCGGTCTCTGGTGATCATTGTGGGCAATCTCATGCAGAACGCCATTGAAGCCCACCTTCAAAAGGGCGTCACCGCCGACGCCAGAATTGAGTTTTCGCTGTACGACGAGCTGGGTTCCATTTCGCTCAGCGTTCGCGACAACGCGGGGATGATGACCCCCGCCGTCGCGCGACGCCTTTACGACGCGGGATTCAGCACCAAGAGCAAAGAGCGACCGTCGGGATTTGGACTTTTCTCGATTCACAATCTGGTCGAGTCGCTTAACGGGGAGATTGCCGTGGACTACGTGACAGGAGAGTACACCGATTTCACGGTGAGCATTCCCATACCGGAAAAACAGGAGGATTTGTCACATGCCTGACGCCATTGACGTGCTTATCGTCGAAGACGACCCCATGGTCGCGGCCATTCATCGCCAATTTATCAGCGCAGTTCCGGGTTTTTTTGTCGCCGGAGTGGTGTCCGGCGGAAAGGATGCCCTGGACTTTTTGCAGAAGCATCCCGTTCGCCTCGTCATTCTCGACATCTTTCTGCCCGGCATGGACGGCGTCGAAACACTGCAGAAAATACGGGAGATCAACGGTACCGTGGGCGTCATCGTGGTCTCGGCGTCGCGGAGCACCACCACCGTCAACGCCGTCCTCAAAGCCGGAGCCTTCGACTATATTATCAAACCCTTTGTCTTCGAACGCATCCAGACGTCGTTGCGCAGCTTTCAGCAGGTGGAGATCCGCCTCAACCGCGGCAGCGATCAGATCGATCAGAAAGAACTGGACAAGCTGATGCAAATTCAGCAAAAGGAAAACCAGCGCGAAGCTCTGCCCAAAGGGCTTAATCCGCAGACACTGCAGCAGGTGCAAAACCTTCTGCGCACCGCGCCCTTACCGCTGTCGGCCATTGAAACGGCGCAGGCCATGAAGATTTCGCGCATCACGGCGCGGCGTTATCTCGAGTACCTCGTGGCCGACGGCGAAGCGACGCTGGAACTGGAGTATCAGAAAGTGGGCCGCCCCACCAATCGCTATAGGATCAAAGAGTAGTTTTTCCAAGGGGAGCGGCCGATGAAAGCTTCGTGACTTTTCACGGAGCTTTTTTCGTGTCCGCTCAGGTTCGTTTTTTTCAGGCTGTGCCATGGGACATCGCTGCACGGCCCGTCGGCAAAAGGCGCGCGTCCTCAAAAAGGCGAGAACGGAGCGCGCGCATACCGTCCCGTCTCCGTCGTTTCGCCCGGGGCAAGAAAAGCGCGCCCTTGCCCTTTTTCCTTCCCCAATGACAAAAAGAAAGCCCCCATAAAAGCGCGAAAGGATACAGACGGGAATTTCCCGGAAGGCGATTATAAAAGAAAACCGGCAGCTCAAGGCCGCCGGTTTGGAGAGTCTCATGAAATTTTTTTACAGGGAGATACCTGAAAAACTGCCGCTGACCTGCCGGTGTCCCAGCTTTTTCAGGTCGGCCTCGGCGCTGTCGCCGAAGTGAACCTGTTTCAGCCATTCTTCGGGATAGCCCGGCGTGGTCATGGCGCCCTCGGCGGTCATGACGGCCCCGTCGTGATACGTCCCGATGAGTTCGAAGGCGAAGTCCCACCAGCCGTCGCACAGAGCGTCCAGCGTGGCGCAGGTGTGCCCGGTGACGGCCTTCTGCGCTTCAGCATCGTTCCCGTCGGCGCAGAGCTGGGCCACGCGGTTCTCAAAGCCCTGCTGTTCGGCGAAAAATCGGCTCATGAACTCCTCGCGGCGCGTGCGAATGTGGGGATACATGGCGTTCCAGCGCAGCTGCGCCCAGTTGTTGACCAGCACAAAGGGCCACCACGCGCTGTGGCGGTCGAAGACGTGGCTCTTGTAGTCGCTCCACTGGCGCGGAACTGCCGTGGTGCCGCAGTAGATGGGCGCGTAGACCGTGGTGTCGGGAGCGCCCTGGCCGAACCACAGAACGCCGCCGATCGCGTTGGGCAGCCAGCTGCGACACTGGGCGACGAAGCTGTAGGCGCAGCGGTAAATGGCGATGGAACGCTCCCAGTCGTCGTGCTTGCGGTCGTCGGGGCGCGTCTGAGCGGGAGTGAAGTAGCGCACGGGGCAGCCGAAGGGGCCCGCCGCCAATCCCTTGGTCAGATCGTATTCAGTGCCCTCCAGGTGGTCGCTGTAAACCGCCATGAGATCCTGAACGGTCAGTTTTTTGTCGGGCCTGACGGAGAACGGGTAGGCTTCGTGGCAGGTTTTCACCGGGAAATTCCGTGAGGGAGCGACCAGATTGAGCACGCGCCACTCGCGCCGCGAGGCGTAAAAGGCGTAGCCGTAGGGTTCCGGATTGAAGATCCCGGAGAAATCGAAGGGCTCGCCCCGCTTCCAGGCGCCCATTTTCTCCGCAAATTCGCGAAGGCCCGTTCCCGTCAGCGTGTCGCCGTCGTCGAAGTCGATGACGCCCAGGCGCGAACGGTTGGCGCCCACGAAAAACCCGTCGTCGGGAATGCGCCGCGCCGCCCAACAGGCGCCGGGCAGTCCGCTGTCTTTGTGCCAGTTCTTGCCGCCGCCGATGATCTCAAAAACCCAGGCCTCGCGCGGATCTCCCACAATGAGCGTTTCGCCGCCGTCGGCGTAACCGTATTTTTCGGCAAGCTTTCCCATCATGACCACCGTGTCGCGGGCGTTGGTGCAGCGCGCCAGGGCGATGGCCTCGAGGTTTTCGATGTAGAACAGGCCCTGCGGCGAAGCCAGCTCGGGACGCCCCGTCCAGGTGAACTCGCCGATCATGACCTGGAATTCGTTCATAAAGGGATAGGCGATCTGAAAATATCTGTAGGTGCGCGGTGCCTGGGGGATTTCGCCCACTTTTCTGAGCGGTTCGGCGGGATGGTTGGCGTGGCACATGACGTTGTATATGGGCAGCATCTCGCCCTGCGGGTGCTCGCCGCCCTCGATCACGCGCAGGCGCGCGTCGTACCAACCGTCGCAGCTGTGGGTGATCAGCACTGAGCCGTCGGCGGAGGCCAGGCGCCCCGCTCCCATGGACGTGCAGGCGCAGGCGCGTCGCGCCGCACCTAAAATCACAGCCAGAACGACGGCCGAAAGGAAAAAGTTGAGCATGAAAAAACCTCCCTGCAAAGATGGATGTCAATTCATTATAGCTTTTTTTCATCGTCGGCGGTAATTTTATTGCCCGACTGTTCCGGAATCAGCCGGGCAGCGTCGAAAGACGCCGCCCCGGCGCCCGCGGGGGGGGGGCGAAATTTTGCGCGCCCTCCGGCGGCAGCTTCCTGCCCATGTACAGCGAAAGATAAAAAATGTATAATGTGGACATGAAGCCCTGCGCTTTGTTCCGGCGGAACTGTTTTGCTTCCGCCGTTTCTGATAGAAACAATCTATTCCATGAATTCCAGGAGGGTAAACGATGTTAAAGGCCATTTCCGTTGCTGAGAATATCTGGTGGGCAGGCGTCAACGACCGCAAGACGCTGCTTTTCGAGAACCTGTGGACGCTTCCTTGCGGGGTTTCCTACAATTCCTATTTGATCGACGATGAAAAGACGGCGCTGATCGACGGCGTGAAGGCCGATTTCTTCGGGGAGTATCTGGAGCGCATCAGGAGCATTCTGAAGGACCGTCCCGTGGATTATCTCGTCGTCAATCACGTTGAGCCCGATCATTCCGGCGCCATCAAGCTGCTTCGCCTGGCCTATCCCGACATCACCGTCGTCTCGTCCCGGCAGGGCCTGGCGCTGATCCGACAGTTCTACGGCGAAGGACTCAAAACCCTTGAAGTGAATGAAACCGAGGCGCTCTCTTTGGGAAAGCACAGCCTGAACTTTTTGCCCATCCCCATGGTGCATTGGCCCGAAACCATGGTGTCCTACGAGAACACCACGGGCATCGCCTTTACCTGCGACGCCTTCGGAAGTTACGGCACGCTCAACGGCAGCATTTTCAACGATGAAGTGGACATGCACAAGATCAACAGCGAGACCTGCCGCTACTACGCCACCATCGTGGGACGATTTAGCGCCAACGTGCAGCAGGCGCTGCAAAAGGTTTCAAAACTGAAAATCAACATGATCTGTCCGTCCCACGGCCCCGTTCGCCGCGGCAAAGGCGTTGCCGACGTCGTGAGGCTTTACGACCGTCTCAGCCGCCAGGAAACCACCAACAGCGCCGTCATCGTCTACGGCAGCATGTACGGTCATACTGCCCACATGGCGGACTGCATCGCCGACGGGCTGTGCGCCGGCGGCGTCAAGGACATCAAAATCTACGACTCCAGCACCGCCGACCTGAGCCGGATCATGCGCTATATGTGGCACAGCAAGGGCATCGCCCTTTTGAGCTGCTGCTATAACATGGGCGTTTACCCCGCCATGGTTCCCGTCATCGAGAAAATCGACAACTGCAAGCTCAGCGGCCGCGTTCTGGCCATTGCGGGCTGCTATTCCTGGTCCAAGGGCGCCGAGCTTAAAACGCTGCGCGAATTGGCCGAAAAACCGCGTTGGGATCTCATTCCCGAGGCCGTTGAGGTGAAAAGCGCGCCTACGGAAGCCGACGAAGCGGCGCTGCGCGAAGTGGGCCTTGAAATGGCGCGAAGGATTTCTGCCTCCCACAGCATGGAAAGCAGCGAGTTCTTCGATCAGTGCCGCTGAGGCTTTTCACGGTCCCTTTCCGAGGCGTCGAAAAGGCCCGCGGGAAAGTTTTTCGTGTGCGGCGACTTTGCCGGAACTTTGCGGCGCGGATAACGCCGCGGGCTCCCGTACCGTCACCGGGGCCGGAAGGGTTCTTTCGGGAGGCGGCGGGAGGCATCGGCAAAATTTTTTGAGTGAAACATTCAAGAATTAAATTCAAATGGAGAATTAAAATAAGAAGAACGAAAAATGCGCAGCGCCCTCTGTCAGTTCAAAACGACAGAGGGCGCTGCGCGTTTTCCGCCATGGCGGTTCTTCAAGGGGAGCGGTGGACCGCAAACCCTTTGGGCGCCGTTCGTTCCGCGCCATGACGGAGGCGAAAAAGGGCGACGCAAACATCGCCATGACCATGGAGAATACCGTCGGGATGGGCGCGCTGAAGACGGGAGGATGCTGAACGCCCACATTGACAAATGACGCTTCCTCCACTATGGTATTTTCAACGCCCCGCCGGAACGGGAAGGGAGATGGGCACATGTTTTCGCGAAGGACCACGGATTTTACCCGCGGCGGAATTCTCGGGAAAATAGTGATTTTTGCCGTGCCCATCGTGCTTTCGGAGGTTTTACAAAATCTCTATCATATGGCGGATTCCATGATTGCCGGCAACTTTATCGGAGGCGGGGCCCTTGCCGCCGTCAGCGTATGTTCCGCCATTTCACAGATGATTGTGGGTTTTTTCAACGGCATGTCCGTCGGCGCTTCGGTGGCGGCGTCGCGGCATTTCGGGGCGGGAGATCACCGACGCCTCAGCGCGTCCATGCGCACGGCGCTGGCTTTTTCGGTAATTCTGGGGTCGCTGCTCTCCCTTGGCGGAATTGCCGCGGCGCCGCGGCTACTGCGGCTCATCGCCGTTCCCGAAAACGTTTTCGCCGACGCGGCGGTCTATCTGCGGATCTATCTGGCGGGCGTGCTTTTCACCGTCATTTACAACGTGGAAGCGGGCCTTTTGCGTGCGGTCGGCGACTCCCGCGGCACCATGAAGGTTCTCTCGCTGGTATGTTCGCTCAACATTCTGCTGGATCTGCTGTTCGTCGCGGGTTTCAAATTCGGCGTGGCCGGCGTGAGCGTGGCCACGGTGATCTCGCAGATGGTCTCCGTGGTGATGGCGTACCGGCGCCTGAAGGCCCACGATGGGAGTTTTCGTCTGACCTTCGGCGAACTGCGCGGCCAGTGGGACGAAATTCTCGCCATTATCGGCATCGGCATGCCGGCGGGATTGCAAAATTCGCTGATCTCTTTTTCCAATCTCTTTGTGTGGCGCTACATCACGGGCTTCAACTCGGTGATCATGGCGGGCATCGGCGCGGCTCAGCGCATCGATCGTTTTGTGTCGCTGCCGTGCAATGCCTTCGGTCTGGCTCTGACCACCTTCGTGGGGCAGAACGTGGGCGCCCGTCGGGCCGACCGCATTCGCCGCGGCGTGCGCGCAGCGCTTCTGTTCTCTCTGGGCTACTGCGTTTTGACCAGTTTCGGTCTCTACGGCGTCTCCGACTTGGCCATGGGGCTGTTCAGCGCTTCTCCAGAAGTTTTGAGGTGGGCGTGGACATGATGCACACTCTTTTGCCCTTTTATTGGTCATTGGCCTTGCGTCAGATCCTCATGGGGGCCCTGCGGGGTTTCGGCGACACCGAAATTCCCATGCTGCTTTCCCTGCTGGGCATGGTGGGACTGAGGCAGCTCTATTTGGCGGCGGCTCTGGCGCTGGATCACCGCGTGGTCCACATCTATGTGGGCTACCCTCTGGCGTGGCTGGCTACGGCGGTCATGACGGGAATGTATTATCTCGTGAAGCGCCGAAGCTACGAAAGGTTCGAAAATCTGCCTCTTGAGATGAAGTTCCGCTCGCGCGACGACGTGCAGGAGAGCTGACCCGTGCCGGGCGAGCGTTTTTACAGCGGTTGCCGGCGGAATTTTTCGCCGCCGCTCAAGCGTCGGACAAAGGCCCCCGCCGCCGCCATGGGTTTATGCCATGACGGCGTTCGGGGGCCGTTGACGCCTTCGTTTTTCGAGGGGAAATCTTCAGCGTTTTTCTTCGTCGGAATAGTTTTCTGAAGTATAGATGTTGCTTTGGTCGTTCTCGAGGGCGCGGCTCAACTCTTCGCCGCTGATGCCTTCCTGGGGGGTGTCGGTGTCGGGCGTGTGCTTTGCGGCGTTGTAATCAACGGGGCCGGCCGTCTGTTCCGGTTCGGGAGCGCTCTGAGGGGCGAGCGCGGCGGGGGAGTCTTCGGTGTCTTTCAGAAATCGCGCTTGAAGCTTGGTCAGTTTTGCCTTGGTTTGGGCGCCCAGCTCTTTGGTTCGGCGGCTCATTTCGCTGCCCAGGGCGGTGCAGCGTTCTTTCAAAGCCGACAGGGAATGGGAACCCTTTTCGCCGGCGCGTTCCGCGGTCTCGCGGGTTTTGTCCGTCAGGTTGTGAGCCATGTCGCTGACGCCGCCGGTAAATTTTTTCAGTTTCTCGCCCGCAAGTTCCTTGAAATTTTTCAGCGTTTCGGCGCCCATTTTCGAGTTTTGAGCGCGCTCGCGGCAGCTTTCCCTGACGTCATTCATGCGTTTTCTGGCGGAATCGGCGAGGCTTCGTCCCCTTTGGGAGATCTGTCCGCTCAGCGTCCTGAACCGGGCACGGGCTTTTTCGACCAGAGCGGCCATTTTCTCTTTGCCCGCGCCGGCGCTCTCTTTGCCCGACGACAGAGCGGCATAGCGATTCTGCAGTCTCACGAAGGTGTTGTGCGCCATGTCGTAAATGCGGACGCCCGCCGATTTAACGCCTTTGGAGACGCCTCCGGCGGCGTTTGCGGCCGCATTTTTGGCTGACCGGGCGGCGCGTTGGAACGTGCCGTCTTCCATCATCTTTCGGTACTGATGGCGCGCGTGAATTCCGGCGTTTTTCACGCCGCTGCCGATGGCATGGCCGGCTTTGCCCACCGCTGCCGCAGCTTTGTCAACGCCTTTGAAAACCGCCGTCGCGGCGGGAGTTTTCTTCTCGGCGAGCACCCGCGCGGCTTTCAAAGCTTCTCCGGCGCCGTGAAACCCTTGGGCGAGCCCTTCTGCGGCAATGCGGGCCGCTGCGCGGGCCGCTCCGATTTCCTTTTTCTTCGGCATGTTGCCGTCGGTGTTCTTGAACTCCTGGTTGGTATTCGACATGGTCCTTCCTCCTGCTTCTAATTCGGCAAAGTACATCACGGAAATGTACGTCTGTTTTAAATTCTCAAAGAGTTTTCCGTAAAATCGGAGAACTACCCATATTAAAGCTTGAATACATTGAAAAATCAACTGGCAAAAGCCATAAAGATGGTTTTCAAGAGGATTTATGTGCTATGATGAACAAATTATAGGGCAAGGAGGCGGCGTTCCGTGAAAAAATCCATCTTGAAATGCCGAAGCTGCGGTGCTGAATACGATGCGGCTTCTCCCGTCTTTCGATGCCGCTGCGGCGAACCTCTGGATCTTGTGTGGAACGGCGCGAAAATCGATGGGGCCCGCAGAGGAATGGGCCGCTATGGCGACTTTTTCCCCTTTGAAGACCGCGAATGGTTCTCCCTGGGCGAAGGCGACACGCCCCTGGTGAGCTTGGACGCCATGGCCGACCGACTCCGGCTGTCTGGCCTGTTCATAAAGAATGAAAGCGCCAATCCCACCTGGTCGTTTAAAGACCGCGGCACGGCATCCTGTCTGGCCCATGCCCGGGCGCTGGGATTTGATAAAGTGGGCGCCGTTTCCTCGGGAAACATGGCGGCGTCGGTGGCGGCCTATGCCGCGGCGGCGGGCCTGGAGGCCTGGATCCTGGTGAAGGGCAACGTGGCCGATGAAAAACTGGCGCCCATCGCCATTTACGGCGCACACCTTCTTCGCGTCGCCGGTCCCTATGACGAATTGTACAGCGAGAGCCTTCGCCTCGGTGCCCAACGCGGCATCTACTTTATGAACTCCGACGTGCCCTTTCGCGTGGCGGGATCCCGCACCATTGCCTATGAAATCGCCGAAGCGCTGGATTTTTGCGTTCCCGATTGGGTGGTGGTGCCTGTCAGCGCCGGCGGCAACCTCCGCGGCATCATCAACGGCTTTGAAGATCTGTACCGCGCGGGGCTGACGAAAAAAATGCCCGACGTTCTGTGCGCTCAGGCGGAGAACAACTCGCCCGTCGTGGAAGCTTTCAGCAGCGGCCGCGATAAAATCAGCCGCGCTCCCGAGATGGGAACCATCGCTCACGCCATCGACAATCCCTTTCCGCCCAGCGGAAACCGTGTCCTGTCGGAACTGCGCCGTCTGGGCGGCGCGGCCGTGGCCGTGGCCGAAGATGACATCGTCAAAGCGCAGGCCGATCTGGCCCGCTGCGGATTCTTTGCTCAGCCGGCTTCCTGCGTGCCCCTGGGCGCGCTGCGGAACGCCCGCCGGGAAGGCCTTGTCGCCGAAGGGCAGAGCGCCGCGCTGATTCTCACCGGCGGCGGCCTCAAGTACACCGCCGCTTTTTCCGCTCATCGCCTGTGCTGGCGCGACTGCGGACTGAGCGACCTTCCCGGGCTCTTGGGCTGACGCCGCCGCGGACAGAAGAAAGCGGCGTTTTCTTCAGCCCGTTTTCCACCTGCCTGCGCGGTACGATGTAAATCATCATTTTCTCAATGAAGGAGGATTTCCCGTGGATGAAGTGAAAAATCCGAAAAAGCCGATCTATTACTACTGGGCCGTCGCCATGGCCGTGCTGATGCTCTTCAACCTTTTGGCCAAGCCGTGGTACCTGCGCAGCCAAATTGCCGAAGTGGACTACGGCACCTTCATGACCATGACCGAGGAGAAAAAGATCGGCCGTGTGGAAATCAAGGACAACCAGATCCTTTTTACCGACCGGGACGGGAAGAAAATTTACCGTACGGGACTCATGGACGACTCCCGCCGCACCGAACGGCTCTATCAGTCGGGCGCCAAATTCTCCAGCGAAATCGTGGAGGAGACGTCGCCCATTATCAGCGCCCTGCTGTCGTGGGTGATGCCGTTGCTGCTCTTCTGGGGACTGGGACGGTATATGCAGAAGAAAATGCTGGATCGCATGGGCGGATCGGACTCCATGATGTTCGGCATGGGAAAGAGCAAAGCCCGCATTTACGTCAAGTCCACCGAAGGCATTAAATTTTCCGACGTGGCCGGCGAGGACGAAGCCAAGGAAAATCTCGCCGAAATCGTGGAGTACCTCCACAATCCTCAAAAGTACAGAGAAATCGGCGCGAAAATGCCCAAGGGCATTTTGCTCGTGGGCCCTCCGGGCACCGGCAAAACCATGCTTGCCAAGGCCGTGGCCGGCGAATCCAACGTACCCTTTTTCTCCATGTCGGGTTCGGAATTTGTGGAGATGTTCGTGGGCATGGGCGCGTCAAAGGTGCGTGATCTGTTTAAGCAGGCCAAGGAAAAGGCGCCCTGCATCGTCTTTATCGACGAAATCGACGCCGTGGGAACGAAGCGCAGCGGCAACGTCATGGGCAACGATGAGCGCGAACAGACCCTCAATCAGCTGCTGACGGAAATGGACGGCTTTGAAGACAATACGGGCGTGATCATCCTGGCCGCCACCAACCGCCCCGAGTCTCTGGATCCCGCGCTGACCCGTCCCGGACGCTTTGACCGCCGAATTCCCGTGGAGCTTCCCGACCTCAAAGGACGCGAGGAAATTCTCAAAGTCCACGCCAAGAAGATCAAGCTCGATCCCGGCATCGACTTCAACAAAATTGCCCGGATGGCCTCGGGCGCGTCGGGGGCCGAGCTGGCCAACATCGTCAACGAGGCGGCGCTGCGCGCCGTGCGGGATCACCGTCCCCGCGCCGCTCAAAGCGACCTCGAGGAGAGCATCGAAGTGGTCATTGCCGGCTACCAGAAGAAAAACGCCATCCTCACCGACAGGGAAAAACTGATTGTGGCCTACCACGAAATCGGACACGCCATGGTGGCCGCCCTCCAGAGCCATTCGGCGCCCGTGCAGAAAATCACCATCATTCCGCGCACCTCCGGCGCTTTGGGCTACACCATGCAGGTTGAGGAGGGCAACCGCTATCTCATGAGCTGCGAAGAGCTGAAAAGCAAAATCGCCACGCTGACGGGAGGCCGTGCCGCCGAAGAAGTCGTTTTCGGTTCGGTGACCACCGGCGCGAGCAACGACATAGAGCAGGCCACGAAACTGGCGCGCGCCATGGTGGCCCGCTACGGCATGAGCGACGATTTCGGCATGGTGGCTCTGGAACAGCTTTCCAATCAGTATCTCGGCGGCGACAGCACGCCCGTCTGCGCACCCAGGACGCAGTGGCTCGTGGATCGAAAAGTCATCGAGCTGGTGAAAGCTCAGCACGCGCGCGCCGTGAAAATCCTCAGCGAGAACCGCCGAAAGCTTGACGAGCTGGCGCAGTGCCTTTACGAGAGCGAGTCCATTACGGGCGAGCGCTTCATGGAGATCTTAAACGCCGCCCCCGCGGCGCCCGAGGGCGTCCCCGCGGCGGAGAACTCTGATGGAAACGCCTGACACGCCGCGTTCTGCACCTGTACCATCGCCCTGTTGTTCCGTTGACACGAGAACCCGGTGCGGCTCCTTTAATGGCCGCGCCGGGTTCTCGTGCAAAAAAACGACGCGCCGGTACGGGGTTGCGTCGCTTCTTTCTTCCTTCATCGGGAGCTGTTTTCTCCATGACGCATTTCACGTGCTTCGCGCCGGCGGTGCGCGCGAAAAAATTTCGGGGGGGGGAGCTGCGCGCCGCGGGGCGCCATCATCGCCCATTTTGCCCGCAGCGCCTCAGCGTTGGCGGGTGGTGTCGTGAAAAAGAAACGACGTGTTTCGCCGCGATGGCACGATGAACGCCCTTTAAAGACGACACGGATTGTTTTGACTTTTATTGATGAAATGAAGCCCTGAAGAATCACAAAATCAGTGTTTTCATGTTGTTGAATGAATTAGCACTCAATACTTGACAGTGCTAATAAGTGTGCTATAATACCATTGAAGTCGAAAGAAGACTGCCCGGAAAAATGGCAAAAAGAACTGATTGATGGGCTTAAAATATCTCAACGAAGACGACGGCGAAAACCGCCCCGAAGGAGGAAGAACAATGATGGTACCTGCGCTTTGGAATGACAATCTTTTTGACGTGTTCGATTCGATGTTCAACGACAACTTTTACCGCGGCAATCCCGTATTGGGGCACAGAGAGCGGAACATTATGAAAACCGATGTGCGCGAGACCGCCGACAGCTATGAAGTTGACGTGGATCTTCCCGGTTTCCGCAAGGACGAAGTGAACGTTCAGCTTGAGGACGGCTATCTGACCATCAGCGCCGCAAAGCAGGTCAGCAAGGACGAGAAGGACAAAAAAGGCAGTTTCATCCGCCGCGAACGCTATGAAGGGAGCTGCTCCCGCGGTTTCTATGTGGGCAGCGACGTCAAGAAAAAGGACATCAGCGCGAAAATGGAAGACGGCATTCTGCGTCTGACCTTCCCCAAGAAGACCGAAAAGGAAGCGGCACAGAGCAGACTCATCGAAATTCAGTAAGCACCTCCGACGCCTCGGCAAAAGAGGCTGTCGCAGTCAAAAAAGGGGCTGACGGTTCCAACGAACCGTCAGCCCCTTTTGCATCTCGTTGAAGCCAAGTGCCGAGGGGCCGGCCGCTTTTTGTGCTCCCGCAGCGGGCGAAGTCAAAGCGCCATGGCGGTGTCGGTCAAAATTTTACCGAAGCGTCGCCGAGGCGGTAATAAACTTTGCCGTTGTCCTCGTAAGCTTCGTAGATTCCCGATACGGTAACAACGGCTCCGAGATCGATAAAATCTTCAGGATGCGGCATTTCAGCGCCGGTACGGAATTCCAGACTGTCCTGCGCCTGCGCCACCGTACAGACGCAGAATATTTTGTCGGGATCTTCAGCGCCCTGTTCGTCAACTCCTTCAATGATGGAGAATTGCCCCGTGACGGTGATGAAGCGTCCGACGTAATTTTCAGGATGAGTTTTAATGTCGTGCACGGCGGCGCACAGCATGACGCCCTTCATGGACGTTAAGTCCACAGCCGGGGAAGCGGGGAGGGCGGCCGTGCCCAACGTCGAAAGCAACGCCGCAAGAAGCGGAACGATTTTCTTCATGGAAGCCTCCGAAATGATGATGGTGATTTGAGACTGTGCTATAATGACGACGCCCCCGTATTATAAGGGGCTAACTTTTGTATCTCAGCATAACTCGCGGGCGGTTTTCTGTCAAACGAAAGCGTATTTCCGCCCTGATTGGGTCGAAGGAGATCTTTCCATGAAAAAGTTTTTTTGCGCGGCGATTTTTCTGGCGGCTCTGGGGTGTGCGGCACCGGCCTGCGCCGATGTGGATCGGCCGGCGAAATTCCAGGCCCCGGTTTTGATCACGGGATTTGGACAGTGCATCGACGCCAATTTGGCGAAAATATTCGTGCATCGACTGGGAATAGGCTATCAGTACGGCCTTGACATCAGCCCCGAGGCGGTGGACTGGAATTCCTGCCGCACCGTCATTGCCGTGCTGGGCTGCAGCAACGGCGTGTGCTGCTGCAGTCTCGGATGTGACGTGCGCTCCGTTCTGACCCGTGACGGAAGGGTCAGCAAGGTGGTGTGCGGCATCAGTCTCCTTGACGAAGAAGACCGCTGCCGCCGCATTCTTGACGAGGCCAAAAAGCGTCGCATTCCCGTTGTGGCCATGCATCTAGGCGGCATGCAACGCCGTCTTCGCACGTCTGAACCCTTTATGCCCTTTGCCGGCGAAGCCGATTATGTGGTCGTACGCGCCGACGGCAACTCCGACGGCTACTTCACCAGGCTCTGCGCCGAGAAAAACATTCCTCTCCGTTCCATGGAAAAAGGCACTGAACTCAAGGAAGTAATTGAGCAGATGTTCAAGTCCTGAGTAATTCGCCTTCGCGCAACGCCGGAAAAAATAAAATCGCCGCAGCCTGTCATCCTTGACGGGCTGCGGCGATTGTTATCCTGAAAAGCCGCTGTTATTTTGCGGGGTCCATGGTGAAGAAAAATCGTCCGCCGAAGGAACGGCCCAGGGTATCCCGTCCGCCCAGCCAGTAGTCGAAGGTGCCGGGCACGTCGGCCTTTTGAAGCTCGGCGACGGGCACATCGAAGCTCCATCGGCTGCCGAAGCGCTTCAATGAACCGTTCACGGCGCAGATGCCCTTGAGGCGGGCGTTGGTGCCGCCCAAAACGGCCAGAAGAGAACTTTCTATGGGGACACGGCCTTCGTCGAGCTCAAAGACCAGAGTGACCGTTCCCCGGGCGTCCATGGCGGAGCGGTCGGGAACGGCACGCACAGGCAGCGGCCGGAGAGTCTTTTCAATGGCGCTCAGCGTCGCCGCGGCGCTTTTTGCCCCTTCGTCGTCGAGGCGCCGCACCGCCGCGCAGAGCTCCGACGACGGTTTTTCGCTTTCAAGGCGCCGCTGCAGCGGCGCGCCGCGGTGAGCCAGCTCGGCCTCAAAGCTCCACAGCCAGCGGGAGTGTTCGGCTTCGTGATCCTGCCAGACCAGTTCGAAGAGGCTTTGAAAGTCCCTCATGTTTTGCCAGCCGTTGTTCCGCCACGAGGCCAGTTCGGCGTCGGGAAGAAGGTGTTCTTCAAGCATTTTCGCCGCTTCGCTTCCCATGGTGTCAATCGCTGCCGGCACGCCGAACCACGGGTGAATGGGCAGGAAGGGCAGCTCACAGGGACGGCCGCAGCTCAGCCACATGACGGTGGCCTGAGGGCGACAGCGTTCGCCGAAAACCGTCACCGACGATTCGATGGTTGTGCCGGTGCAGATTCGCCGAATCTCCGTGTCGTGGGGCGCTCCGCCCGGGAAGGCGCATCGCGCCCAGTGGGGATCGAGGAAGGTTCCGTCGTAATGGCAGCGAAGCACTTCCTTTACCTGATTGGCCGAGACGGCGGCGGGGGGAACGATGGCGAAGGGATAGCACTCGCCGTTCCGGCGCAAAAATCGGCTGTGGCTCAGAACGGAGTAGCCGCCGGCGCTGCGGTAACGGTTGCCCGAGGCGTTGAGCGTCGCGTCGGACTGATAAACCCCGGCGAAGTCGAAGGGGCCCTCGGCGGGGTCGTACCATCCCTTTTCCACGGCGTAGTCCACGAGGCCGGGAGAGACGACGAAGTTTTCGCTGTCCGTCGGATCCACGTCGTGAATGGTGTAGTAGTTGGGAATGAATGCCGCTTCGTCGTCGCCCACGCGGCGCGCGACATAGTGTTTCCCGCTGACTACGGCCATGAGCCACGCTTCGTCGGCGTCGGCGACGGTGTAGGTTCTGCCCGAGGACACATAACCGTAGCGGCTCAACAGCTCTGCGGCGATGCGAACGGCGTCGCGGGCGCTTTCGGCGCGCTCGGCCAGTATTCTGCGGAGGTTGAAGCCGATGCCGCCGTCGCTGAGGCGTGTGCCGTCCTCGACATTCTCTTTGGAGTCGCAGCAGCTATTGCTGACGATGAGAACGCCCCGTTCATTGTAGAAGGAATCCGCCGTGGACATTCCGCCCTTGGCCTCTTTGGCTTCGCTCCAGTAAAAACCCAGCGTGTGTTTGACCTGGGGAATGGAGGCGCAGCCCCGTTCGGCGGGAAGCCGTTCGCCGTCGCCGTGATCGGCGGCGGGAACGAAACCGTGGCGGTTGATGACGCGCCCTCCGTCGTCTTCGTTGTGGCCGACCATGACGTGTCCCGTGGCGGAAGCTTTCCGTCCGATGACCACCGTCGTGCAGGCGCGGGCATAGACTGACGTCAGCAAAATCAGTGCAAAAGCTAAGAGCAGTACTGTCATAAAAGGCACCCTTTTCTGTAAAAATTTGTCGCGAAAACCGTCCTTCGCATCTATTTCATTGTAAAGAAAACGGCGATTCTGTCAAAGCCCTTCAGCGGTCGAAGAGGTGGCAGGCCGTAAAGTGTCCGGGCTCGATCTCCCGCGTCTCGGGGATCAGGCGCGAACAGACGGGCAGCGCGCAGCGGCACCGCGTGTGGAAGCAGCAGCCCGAGGGCAGAGTGACGGCGCTCGGAATTTCGCCTTCCAGCCCCTGAGCGCCGCGCATATTGTGCCCCGAAAGGGTGGGAATAGACGAAAACAGCGCTTTGGTGTAGGGGTGCTGCGGTGACGAGAAGATCTGTTCTTTGCTGCCCTTTTCCACAATGGAGCCCAGGTACATGACAGCCACCTCATTGGAAATGTGCTTGACCACCGAGAGGTTGTGAGCGATGAAAAGGTAGGAGAAATGAAATTCGTCCTTCAAATCCATGAGCAAATTGAGAATTTGCGCCTGAATGGACACGTCAAGGGCGGATACGGGTTCGTCGGCGATGATGAATTCCGGCTCCACGGCCAGAGCGCGGGCGATGCCGATGCGTTGGCGCTGTCCGCCGGAAAACTGGTGCGGATAACGATCGGCCTGCTCGGGCCGAATTCCCACGCGGTTCAGCAGCGCCAGTGCGCGCTCCCGGGCTTCCTTCCCATTGGTGGCCACGCCATGGAAAAGCATGGGCTCCGTCAGAATTTCCATGACGCTCTGGCGCGGATTGAGCGACGCGTAGGGATCTTGGAAGATCATCTGCATTTTCTTGCGCAGCGGGAGCATGGCCTTCAGCGAAATGTGAGTGATGTCCTGCCCGCGGTAAGTCACCGTTCCGCCGGCCGGCTCAATAAGGCGGATAATGCTGCGCGCCGCCGTGGATTTGCCGCATCCCGACTCGCCCACCAGACTGTACACCTGGCCTTCCATGAGGTCGAAGCTGATGCCGTTGACGGCGTGGACGATGCGCTTGCGGCAGACGAACCTTCCGCGTTCGAAGCGGATCCGGCTCAGAAGCGACCGATCCAGGTTAAAACGCTGCTGTAAATTTTTCACAGAAAGAAGAATGGGCATCTAGTTCACCTCCGTTGAGGAGCCGCGCAGAGGAAAATGACAGGCCGCGCAGTGTCCGGGCTCAATTTCGCGCAGTTGGGGCGCCCGGCGGAGGCACAGATCCTGCGCCCGGCGGCAGCGCGGACTGAAGTAACAGCCCTCGGGCAGGTTGAACATATTGGGGACGATGCCCGGAATGGTGTCGAGACGCGCCTGGGAGCGCTCCAGATCGGGAATGGAGCGGATCAATCCTGCCGTATAGGGGTGCAGACTGTTGTCGATGACCGCGCGGGCTGTTCCGCTTTCCACGATTTTTCCGCAGTACATTACGTTGATGCGGTCGGCCATTTCGGAGACCACGGCAAGATCGTGGGTGATGAGCATGAGCGAGCAGCCTTTTTCGCGGATCAGCGAGGTCATGAGGCGCAGAATTTGGGCCTGAATGGTAACGTCCAGAGCGGTGGTCGGCTCATCGGCGATAATGAGCTTGGGCTTGGCCGCCAGAGCGATGGCGATAACTACGCGCTGCCTCATTCCGCCTGAAAACTGATGGGGGTAGTTTTTCAGCCGCGCCTCGGCGTTGGAAATACCTACGGCGCTCAGCAGCCGTAGGCTTTCGGCGTGGCGTTGCGCGCGGTTCAGCGTTGTGTGAAGCTTCAGCATTTCGTCGAGCTGACGGCCGATGCTGTACACCGGGTTCAGCGAGGTCATGGGGTCTTGGAACACCATGGAAATGTCGCGCCCGCGAAGCTTGTTCATCTCGTGCTCCGACAGCTTCATGATGTCGCGGCCGTCGAAGATGATCTCGCCCGATTCAATGCGTCCCGGCTCGTCGATGAGGCGGATGATGGAAAACCCCGTCACCGACTTGCCGCCGCCCGATTCGCCGACCACGGCGAGCACTTCACCCTGGCGTACCTCGAAGGAAACATCGTCCACTGCTTTGACCGTGCCTTTGAACGTTTCAAACCACGTGCGCAAGCCCTTGACTTGGAGGAGAGGAGAATTATTCATGGCGCGCGCCTCACTTCAGCTTGGGATTCATCTCGTCGCGCATAAAGTCGCCGAGAAGGTTGATGCCGAAAACGATGATCATAATGTAAAGGCCGGGGAGAATGGAAACCCACCACAGACCGCTGTACAGCACCGTGAAGCCGTCATTGCAGAGCATCCCCAGAGAGGGCTGCGTGATGGGAACCCCCAGGCCGAGAAAGCTCAGCGTCGCCTCGGTGAGAATGAAACTGCCCACTTGAATGGTGGAAAGCACCACGATGGAAGCGAAGACGTTGGGCAGCACGTGGCGGTAGAGAATTTGCCGGTTCGGCAGACCGATGACATGGGCGGCGTCGATGTACTCGCACTTTTTCACGCGAAGCGTTTCGCCGCGCACCGTTCGGGCGTAGCGCATCCATCCCACCAGCGACAACGACAGCAAAATGTTGGTGATGCTTCGCCCCAGCAGAGACATGAGAAACAGAGCGATGAGCATGGACGGGAAGGACATCTGAATGTCGGCGATGCGCATGATAATGGCATCGGTTTTCCCGCCGAAGTAGCCCGAAACGAGACCCAGAGTGATGCCGATGACGCTGGCGAAAAACGTTCCCGCCAGGCCGATGATGAGCGATATGCGGCTGCCGTAGACCATGGCGCTGAGCATGTCCCGTCCCTGCTGGTCGGTGCCCAGCAAAAACTTCAGATCGCCGCCTTCGAGCCAGAAGGGCGGCTTGTAGGCGTCGGCCAGGTTCAGCTCCGACATGTTGTAGGGGTTCTGGACGGTGAAGGCGGGGCCGAAAATGGCGATGAGAACCACAAGAACCACAATGACCGCGCCGATGACGGCCGTGGGAGAGTGGCGAAAGTTATAGAAGAGCTCCGAATCGAAAAAGGCGCGCCAGCGCCCGGTGTGATTTCTTTCTGACATTTCCGATCTCCTCCTACTGCAGGTCAATGCGCGGGTCGATGAACACGTAGAGCAGATCGACGACGAAATTGATGACCACGAACATCACCGCCACGAAAAGAATATAAGCGGCGATAATCGGCCGGTCGCCGCTGGTGACGGCGTCGATGAGCAGCTTGCCGATACCCGGCCAGGCGTAGATGGTCTCGGTGATGGTGGTGAAGGCGATGAGATTGCCCAGTTGAAGGCCGAAAACGGTGACCACGGGAATAAGAGTGTTTTTCAAAGCGTGGCCGAACAGCACCGTCCGCACGGGAACGCCCTTGGCGCGGGCGAACTTCACGTAGTCCTGCCGCATATTCTCCTGCATTCCCGCACGAGTCAGGCGAATAATGGTGGCCACATTGCCCAGCGCCAAAGTGATGGACGGCAGAACAATGTGCGCCCAACCGTCAGCCGTCGCCAGACTGGTGGTAATGCCGAAAAGCGCTGCCGTTTCTCCCCGTCCCGACACCGGCAAAACGCCCAAATAAAGCCCGAAGAAATAAATCATCACCATGCCGATCCAAAAGGACGGCATGGAAATTCCGGCGATGGACAGCGCCATCACGGACTTGCTGAATTTGCTCTTGGGGTAGGCTCCTGACCAGACTCCCAGAGGAATGCCCATGAGAACCGTCAGAAGCATGGCCACCGTGACGATGTCCAGCGTGGCGGGAAGACGTTCGACGATGAGCATCAGCGCCGGAAGGTGGTACATGTAGGACTGGCCGAAATTGCCGTGAAGGGCGTTTCTGATGAAGATCATGAACTGGACGTACAACGGTTTGTCCAGGCCCAAAGCCGCCGTGACCGCGGCGATTTCCTCGGCCGTGGCGTTCTCGCGCACCATGAGGTAGACGGGATTGCCCATCACGCTGGTCAGAACGAACACGATGAGCGAAACGGCCAGCATGACCAAAACCAGTTGTGCCAGCCGTTTAACGATAAATTGGAGCACCTCGCTTCACCTCTCCGAAATAAAAAAAGGGGCTCATCGAGAGCGGCCCCTCTTTTGAAAATGCGGAAGGTTCTTTCCCATCGGGAAGAACCTTCCGGGCAAAAAGTCTTACTTGCGCAAAACGTCAGTCCTTAAAGGTAATATCCCAGGCGTAGACGTATTTGTTGTAGCGCGGCGTATAGTTGATCCGCGGACCCACGGCGTAAACGTCCATCTGGAAGTGCAGAGGAATGTACGCCACGTCGTCGGCGGCCATCTTCCACGCCTTGCGCATCAATCCGTCGCGCTTCTGCACATCGGCCGTGGACATGGCCTCCTCAACGAGCTTGTCCACCTCGGGGTTTTGATAGTAGCCGCGGTTGCAGCCGCCCCAGCCGGACTTGACGTACTCGCCGGGCTTCATGGAGTAGATCATGTCAAGAGCGATGAGCGCGCTCTCTCCGCCGGAATCGGCCCAGCCCGTCTGGCACAGGTGAGTGTTGTCGCCCGATTTGTTGCTGGCGCTGATGTAGGAGAAGAAGACGTTGCGCGACATTAAATTGGGAACGACCTTGATGCCCACCTTCTCAAAATAGGAGGCCACGGCGGTGGCAATGGCACCGTCGTTAATGTAGCGGTCGTTGGAAGCGTCAAGAGTGACCTGGAAACGGTAGCCGTCGGCCTGACGGGGATAGCCCGCCTCGTCGAGAAGCTTTTCCGCCAAAGCGGGATCGAAGTCAAGGCGTTTGATGTCGGGGTTGTAGCCGTTGTAGCCCTCGGGGCAGTAGGACGCTGCGGGAATGGCATAGCCGTTCATGATCTTGGCGATGATCTCGTCCTCGTTGATGGCGCGGTACATGGCTTCGCGGACGCGCTTGTCAACCATGGGATTTTTGCCCGTCGGGGAAACCAGAGGATACTTGCTGTCGACGCTGGGATTTTCCACACAGGAGGGGTTGAGGTAGATAATGCGCAGACTGGGCATTTTGACAATGGAGATCTTCTTGTTGCGCTCGATCATGGGCACGTCGCGCACGGGCACGTCAATGATCATGTCAACGGCGCCGGAAAGCATGTTGGCCGTACGGGTTCCCGGGTTGGTGATGGGTTTGTAGGTGACCTTCTCGGCCTCGGGCTTCTGTCCCCAGTAGTTTTTGTTGGGCGTAAACAGAATGTGGTCGCCGCGAACGTGCTCGGCCAGAACATAGCGCCCCGTTCCCACGGGGTGAAGCGCGACATAATCCTCGTCCTTGCCCTCGCAGGACTCTTTGTCGAGAATGACGACGTCCTTCAAGTGCGCCAGAAGCAACGCATTGGGCGATTTGCAGGTGACCTTGACGGTGTAATCGTCGATTTTTTCCGTCTTCTCGATGGTGGCGAAAGCGTAGACGAAGGCCGATTTCTGCAGCGTGGCGGCGCGCCCGAAGGAGAACAGGACGTCGTCGGCGTTGAAGTCATTGCCGTTGCTGAACTTTACACCCTTGCGCAGATGGAAGGTCCAGACCGAAGCGTCGTCGTTGGACTCCCAGCTTTCAGCCAGTTCGGGTTGAAACTTGATGTCGCCGTCAAGGCGTATGAGCGCGTCAAAGACGTGATCCATCAGGGCGTTGTTGATGGTTTCGTTCAGTGCGTAGGGATAAAAGGAGTAGGCGTCGCTGGTCAGACCGATGGTGACGTCGCGGGATCCTGCCGCGAAGGCCGCTCCCGATACGGCCAGCGAGGCTGCCAAAATCCACGGCAAAACAGTTTTTCTCATAACCGAAACCTCCTTAAGATGGGGAATAATGAAACACAATTTCGAGTGTAATAAAAATTCAGAAAAAGTCAACGGGTCATTCGTAAAATCGCTTGAAAAAGTTCAGCGGTATCGTGGTTTCATGCGAAACAATCCATTCACGCCATTCACGCGCTTCGCGCGGACAGATTTTTCAAAGTAACTCATGGCGTCTGCCGTCGCCGGTTCGGCAGGGCGGCGCGCGGGCGTGCGCCGGCGGAAAAAGAGGCGGCACGACAAAAGCGGGAAGCCTCGCTCAGCGAGACCTCCCGCTTTTCAGAAGTTACTTGCCCGGCGCGCCGAAAAGTTTTTGAAGCTCTTTGTTCAGCGCGTCCGTTGCGGCGTCCTGAATTTGCTTTTTTATGTCCTCCTTGGTAAGAGGCTTTTCCTGGTCGGGGTTCTGTTTCGTCTCGTCGGTTTTCCCGCCTGCCGGAGCAGCTCCGTCCGTTGCGGCGTCGGGGCTCTCTTTTATGCCCAGCAGCTTGTTCGTTGCCCGGTTGATTTCATCGTTGATCTTTTTGTCCAGAGTTCCCTGAAGGTCTTTTGTTGTCGGGAGAGGCGCCTTGTTTCCGGCATCGCCCGACGAGGGGGCTTGGCCCTCCTGCGGTGCAGCGGGTTCAGTCCATTTCTTGCCGTTGACCTTGAAGTTTTCAAGCTTGGGATTGTCGGCGGTACCTCCCACGTGGAACGTCAGATTGCGGAAGTCGGCCTTGCCGAAGGACTTGGAAGCTCCGGTGAGAGCGCCCACGGCAAGTCCCGCGATGCCTCCCGCGCCGCCCGTCAGCAGCGCCGCGGCGCCGCCTGCCGTTACCGCTCCGCTCAGAGCGGAAGCGGCGGTGTCAACGAGCATGGTGTTAATTGAGCCGTCGGCGTCGATGTTCAAAGCGCCGGAATAGGCAAAGGTGCCGTGAGCTTTGATGTATTGGTAGATGCCGTCGCCGGGCTGCGCGTTGATGATGGTGCCGTCCTTGAAGGTCAGTTCCGCGGCTGAGGTGGAGAAGGGCACCGACGCGTTGGCGTAGGTGACGGTTTCTTTGTTGCCGTGAAGTTGTGACAGGATGCCGATGATCTTTTGGTACTTCTTGAAGCCGTACATCCGGCCGCCCGCCGACGACAGCAGTCCTTCACCGTCAAGCGTGAAGGGGCTGAATTTGCCCGAGGCGCTGTAGCTGCCGGTCAGCGTGCCCGTCAGACCGCCGCCCAGCGTGGGCATCACCTGATCGATAATACTCTTGAGCTCGCTGTTCTTCATGGCGGCCTTGAGGCTGTACGTCATTTTGTTGATGTCCAGGTTCATGGTGCCCGCAAGCGTGCCTTGGGCGAAACGGCAGCTGAAATCGGGGAACGAGGCGATCATCTTTGACAGGTTGATGGACGATTTGACCTGCTCGAATTTGAGCCCCGTCATGGTGAACAGCGGAATGGAGGCTGCTCCCGTGCCTGTAATGTCGGTGTCCGACAGCGTTCCCTGAATGCCGCCGCTCAGTTTGCCTGAGGCGTGGAGAGCGTCGGCGCCGAAGGTTTTCATGACGCTGGCGAGATCGACGTCGGCGGCTTTCAGGTCATAGACGCCGTTGAGGTTTTTGCCGAACTTCAGCGTGGAATTCATGGTGAAACGGCCGCCGGCGACCGAGGCGCTCATCTGCTTGAAGGCCAGGTTGTCCGACGCGAGGGTGACCGAACCGTTGACCTTGGTGACAGGAAGATCCATAAAGGTCAGTGACGCGTCCTTGAAGGTCAGCGTGTCGCCTTTGAAGGCGAGCGGCACGGTGATGTCGTAGAGGTGCATGTCGTTGAGAGAAACCCGCTTTGAATTCACCTTGCCGCCTGCGGTGATGGCCGCGCCTTTGCCTTTGACGGTAAAGGCGGCGTTGACTTTTCCTGAAATGTTCTGCGGCGCCGAGGGGATGAACTTGGGCAGCATGGCCAGGTCAAAATTGCTGATGCCGAGAGCCACGTCGGCCGCCGGTTCCTTTCCGCTCACGTCCAGAGAGCCCTTCAGCGTCGCGGGGTTACCCGCCATATTCGAACCGCCCGACAGCGTGATCAGCCCTTTGCCGTTGAAGTCGGCTTTCAGAAGAGTGTCGGTAACGGGCTGTCCGGCCAGGAGAATTTTGGCGGCGAGGAGCTTGGCGGATCCCTTTAACGCCGTGGCGGGGCCTTCAAGGGCAACGCTGACGCTTTCCACCTGACCGCTCAGCTCGGTCGGCAGAGAGGGCAGATTTTTGCGCAGCGTGTCAGCCGTCACCGGGGCGCGCGTGTTCATGCGGATTTTCAGCTTCGGCGTTTTGCCCCTGAGGTCGGCGAAAAGACTGCCGGCGGTGGGAATGCCCAGAGCGTCCACCGACAGAGGATCGAGCGTGAGCGTCATGTCCTTAAAGGTGCCCGTGGTTTTTCCCGACAGCGGAAAGCCCATGACGGAGCCGTCGGAGAACGTCGCCGTTCCTGCCGCCTGGAGATTTTCCGGCGTCCCCCGGACGGTCAGGTCGGCATCGGCCAGTCCCTTGGCGGACAGGCTTGCGATTTCGGGAATGAGCGCGCTGAGATCGGCGATCTGAATTTTTTTCGCCGTCACCTTCAGGTCAAGGGCGGGCATGACGGCGCCTGAGATCTTGACCGCTCCGCCGCAGAGTTGCATGTCGGCCTTTTTAAGTGTCGTTCCGCCGCCCAAGTCAACGTTGAAATCGCCTTTCAACGGCAGACCGTTGAGCACCACGTCAAGCGCCGCTTCCGCTACGGTGCCGTCAAGTCGGCCGCCCACGGAGTTGAGCGTCAGATCCTTCAGAGAAATTCCCGCAGGCAGAGCGACCTTTTGCCCCGTAAAGATTTCCGTCAGTTGCAGGAGGTGGGGAACGGTGCTTTTGATGTGGGAAAGTTCAATCCAGTCGAGAGCGAAGTTCCCCTTGATGAGGGGGAGAAGGGCGGGATCGACGAAGATCTTTCCCGCTTTGATAAGCGACGTGCCGTCGCGCGTCAGCTCAAGATCGGTGAAGGTGTAGCCCTTGACGGGATTGCCCCGGGCGCCGCCGATGGAAACGCCGAGATTGTAGGTGTTGGCCACGTATTCGGCGCCCTTGCGCGCCATCCATTCCGTGCCGATGTCCAGAGTGCACAGCGCAATGACCGCACCGGCAATCAGGACAAAAAGAGAGATGAGAAATTTTTTCATTCTTTAAAAACCTCCTTCTTCTGTCTTTCACGTTCCGACTTTCACGCAAAAAACGCCGATGACGCGGAGAAAACGAAGGGTTGCCTTACTACGTCATTATAGCATAGTTGATACAGAGGCTCTCGCCTAGGCTACGCCTCTTCTTCGGTCAAAAAAGCACGCCGCGCGGGTTTTTGCTATTATAATGGACAGGGCATCCATTGAAGTTTCCCAAGGGGAGTTGAGGACCATGAAACAGGAAAGCCTTGTTTCCGGCAAAACCGCACGTGAAGGCAAACGGAAGTTCAACATTTCCTATGACGTGCTGTTCAATCACACCTTCAACGCCATTGCCATTTACAATACGCCGGAGCATCTGGGCCGCACCGCCGTTACGGCCGATGTCGTCCGTTTCGTGGACGTCAATTCGTCCTACGAGAAGGTCATGAAGGTGCGTCGCCGCGACGTTGTGGGGCGCAGTTTCTCGGAAGTGTGGCCCAACGCGGAGCCTCGCTGGGCGCAGATCATCGTGGATTGTCTGAGACGGGGACACACGGTGCATACCGAAGGCGGCAGCCTGGAAACGGGCAGCTACCTTGAGGCCATCGCCTTTCCCATACCGCCCGACATGGCGGCGGTGGTCTTTCTTGACAAGACCAAACTTCGCGAGTCCCGTCGGGCGTTGGAGCGTAAACAGGAAGAACTTCGCAGTCTGGCGACGCAGCTGACGCTCATTGAAGAGAACACCCGCCGCGCCATTGCCGCCGATCTTCACGACCGCATCGGCTACGATCTGGTTTCCCAGCTCAATCGGATCCGTGCCGTCAAGACGAGCTGCCCGCCCGAACTGCGAGGGGAGATGGAAGATCTGGAGCATCATACCGAAAGCCTCATCAGCGTCAGCCGCAGTCTTATTTTCGAGCTCAGCCCGCCCATCCTCAGAGAAGTGGGGTTGAACCCCGCCCTGGAGTCTCTGGCGGAAAATCTTCTGGCGCCTCACGGCATTCGCTGGACCATGCGCGCTTCGGGCACCATAGCCGATTACTGGGCCGACGACAAGGTTTGCGTCCTGCTGTACCGCATGGCGCGGGAGCTACTGGTCAACGTCATCAAGCACGCTCAGGCCACTCGCGTCACCATCATCGTCAACCGCGGTCCCGGGCGCATCATGGTGGCCGTGGAGGACAACGGCCGGGGATTTCCGCCGGGCTTCGACATGAACTTCCCGGCGCCGTGCCGCGCATCCAAAAGTTTCGGCCTGTTCAGCATCAAGGCGCGCCTTGAACCCATCGGCGGTGCCGTCTCGGTGATTTCGCAGCCCGGCGAAGGCGCCACGGTTGCCATGACCTGCCCGCTGGCCTTGAAAAAGGAGGAATTTCAATGAACGTTCGGGTGTTGCTTGCCGATGACCATGAAATGTTTCTCGAAGGCATGAAAGCCTTGCTGGAACAGGTGCCCGACATTGAACTGGCGGGCACGGCGCGCGACGGCCTGCAGGCCGTCCAACAGGCGCGTTTGCTGCGCCCCGACATCGTTCTCATGGACATGACCATGCCGCAGCTCAACGGAATTCAGGCGACGGCGCAGATCCAAGCCGAACTTCCCGACGTGAAGGTGCTGGTGCTGTCCATGCACAGCGACAGGAACTTCATCGTCGAGAGCTTTCGGGCCGGCGCCTGCGGCTATGTTTTAAAGGAATGCACTTCCGACGAACTTTGTACGGCCATCGGCACGGTGATGAAAGGCCAGAAATATCTGACGCCCGAGGTGGTGTCCACCATTCTGGCCGATTATCTGCGGCTGCTGGATCAGGAAGCCGAGAACGCCGGCTGTCCGCTTTCCGAGCGCGAACTGAGCGTGCTCAAGCTTTTGGCCAAGGGATGCAACGCCAAGCAGATCGCCGAAAAGCTCTGCATCAGCAAGAACACCGTGGACACTCACCGCCGCCACATTCTCGACAAGCTGGGCTGCAACAGCATGGCCGAGCTGACGCGCTACGCCATTCGCGAAGGCTATCTCGACCTCAATTAAACTGCCGCCGCGGCCGAAATCCATTTTGGTGCCGCTCCTTCGCGGGCGGCGTTTTTTCATCGCGTTTTGTCTCTTTTCATTGTAAAAATAACCGCCGAAAATCAGGCGAGAGCGTCCCGTGCTGCGTGGACGCTCTCGCCTGTCTTTTTCCTCGCCTGTGTCGCGGGAGCGAAAAAAAGTCCGCGGCATCAAATTCCGCCGGTGCGTTTTCTGAGGTCTTTCCATCCATGAAATACCTTGCTTTTTGAGGATTTTTTGAGGCGGATGCCTGACTTCACGAAAGGAGAATCGTAAAAATTACGACGGCCTTTTCATTCATTTCGTTATGGCGCAATTCTATTCTCGGTATTTATAATCCGAACAAAGAAACAAAAGGATGCGGAATGGATGCAGCGGGGGTGCCATGGCATCCCGCCGTTCGGCGCCCCGCAGCGGAGGGAACCTGCGTTCCCCGACAGGCTAAAAGGAGTGATTCCAGCTATGAAACTTGAAATCGGAGCCTTCCATGTGACCGACATCGTCTTCGGCGACCACACCGGTTACAGCAAGGGCGTGCTGACGGTCAACAAAGAAGAGCTGCTGAAGGTGGTCCACGAAGACGAGCACATCACCACGGCGGATCTCAAAATCGTTCATCCCGGCGACAACGTGATCCTCTGCCCCGTCAAAGAGGCCGTTGAAATGCGCTGCAAGGTGTCGGGCGGACACGGCATCTTCCCCGGCGTGCTGTCTCAGATGGAGATTGCCGGTTCGGGACGCACCCATTGCCTTCAGGACTGCTCGCTGCTGGCGGTGGGCGAACACGCCGGCGGATTTCAGGACGGCCTGATTCCCATGGGCGGCAAGTATCAGCATCACACCATTTTCGGCGACATGGTGAATCTCGTTCTGGTAGCCGACAGCGACGAGGATTTCGAGCGCCGCGAACAGCAGAAGAAAAACCACGCCCTTCGCTGGGCGGGGATGCGCCTCGCCGAGTACATCGGCCAGTGCGTCAAGGACATGGAGCCCGAGAACATCGAAGTTTACGACCTGCCCCCCATCAACGAGCGCGGAGCGGAAGTGGACAAGCTGCCCCGCGTGGTCTATCTGCTTCAGCCCCAGACCCAAATGGAGGCCATGGGCTACAACACGCTGATTTACGGCTGGGACGGCAATCACATCCTTCCCACCTTTATGCACCCCAACGAACTGCTGGACGGCTGTCTGGTTTCCGGCTCCTTCATGCCCAGCAGCTCCAAGATTTCCACCTACGAGTTCGCCGTCAACCCCATGATCAAGCGCCTTTACGCCGAACACGGCAAGACCATCAACTTCCTGGGCGTAGTCATGTCCACGCTGAACGTCAAAATGGACGAGAAAGTCCGCTGCGTCAAAATGGCGGGGCAGATTTGCCGGTCCCTGGGCGTCGATGCCGCAGTGGTCGTTGAAGAGGGCTACGGCAACCCCGACGTGGATTACACCGCCATGCTGGTGGAGCTCGAGCGCCTCGGCATCAAGACCGTCGGCCTTTCCGACGAGTGCACGGGCCGCGACGGCGCGTCCCAGCCCTTGGTGTCCATGAATCCCGCCACCGACGCGCTGGTTTCCACGGGCAACGTGTCGCAGATGTACGAGTTCCCCAAGATGGAGGTCATCGGCGAGCTGGAAGCACTGGCCCGCGACGGAAACTCCGGCGGCTGGGAAGGCTGCATCAATCCTGACGGCAGCTTCGTCATGGAGAACAACGGCCTGTTCTGCGGCAATCACATCAGCGGCTACTCCAGAAGAAGCTGCGCCGATTTCTAAGACCGGGAGGCGGATGAAAATGATGAAAGCCATTTGCTATATCAATCAGTTCTTCGGTCAGGTGGGCGGCGAGACTGCCGCCGACGCTGCGCCGATTTTCCACGACGGCGTTGTGGGCTGCACCGCCATGATCGACTCCATGGTGAAGCCCGACATCGAAGTCACTCACACCATCGTCTGCGGCGACAACTACATCACCAATCACACCGACGACGCCCTGAAGGCCATCTTTCAGTGGCTCGACGGCAAAAAATTCGACATTTTCTTCGCCGGCCCGGCGTTTATGGCGGGACGCTACGGCGTGGGCTGCGGTATTGTGTGCAAAGCCGTGGCCGAGCGCTACAACGTTCCCGTGATTACCTCCATGAACGAGGAAAACCCCGGCGTCGAAGAGTACAAGGCGTCGGCGTACATTTTCAGGGGCGGCCGCAAGGCCACCTACATGAAGCAGGACGTCACGGCCATGGCCAATTTCGCCGGGAAGATCGCCCGCGGCGAAGAGCTTCTGCCGGCGGCGCAGGAAGGTTACTTCCCCCGCGGCATCCGCGCCGAAATTCCCGCGCCCGACGGCCGCATGGCCGCCGACCGCGTCATGGACATGCTGCTGAAAAAAATCAAGGGCGAGCCCTTCCAGACCGAGCTGGTCATTCCCAAGATGGAGAGGATCCCGCCGGCAGCTCCCGTCAAGGATCTCAGCAAGGCCACCGTGGCGCTGGTCTCTTCGTCGGGCGTCGTCCCCGTGGACAATCCTGACCGCATCCAGAGCGCTTCCGCCCAGAAATGGGGCAAATACGACATCTCCAAGCTCGACAACTTGCCCGAGGGCGTGTTCAAGACGATCCACGCCGGTTTCGACCCCGCCGCCATGTGCGCCGTGCCCGACCGCGGCGTTCCCGTGGACGCCATGCGCTACTTCGAAAAACAGGGTAAAATCGGCAAGCTTCACGACTACTTCTACGTCACCGTCGGCACGGGGACCACTCAGGCCTTTGCCGCCAAGTTCGGTCGTGAGATCGCCGCGGAGCTTCACGCCGCCAAGGTTGATGCCGTTGTGCTCACCTCCACCTGAGGCACCTGCACTCGTTGCGGGTCAACGATGGCAAGAGAAATCGAGCGTTCCGGCCTTCCCGTGGTCATTATGTGCAACCTCATCGACGTGGCGAAAACCGTCGGCGCCAACCGCATGGTTCAGACGGTGTCGGTGCCCTATCCTCTGGGAGATCCCGAGCTGAGCCCCGAGGCGGAGTGGCAGCTGCGCACCAGCCGCGTGGGCGCCGCGCTTGACGCTTTGGCGACCGACGTGAAAGAACCTACGGTGTTCCCCTCCAAGTACTAAATTCCAACAACGCCGCGGCGGTATTCTCTCAAAGAAACCCAAGGCAGTAAGTTCAAGGGGCTGAAAGGACGTTTTCGAAACGCGAATTTCAGCCCCTTCTTCAAAACGTTCTTCGAACTTGTGAAAGGGGTCACCTGAATGTCCGACAACGTTTCGCGCAATCCTCTCGACCACGGCCGCCTCGATTGGTCAGGCTGCGTCGATACGACGAGCAACACCGTTTATTACGTTTCCATTTTAATCACCTTCGCGGCGGTCCTCTGGGGACTGCTGTCGCCCGATTCCTTCGGAAGTTTTGCCAAGTGGCTGTTCAACGGCCTTACCACTTATTTCGGCGCCGGCTATATGTTCTTCATGAACATTTTCGTCATTTTCTGTCTTTTCATTGCCGCCGGCCGTTTTGGCAAAGTTCGCCTGGGCAAGGCCGATGACCGCCCCGAATACAGCAACATGGCGTGGTTCGCCATGCTGTTTTCCGCCGGCATGGGCGTGGGGCTGGTGTTTTACGGCGCCGCGGAACCGCTGATTTACTTCACGACGCCGCCCTTGGGCGCGACGCCGGAGTCCGTCCAGGCCGCCCGCGACGCCCTGAGGATTTCCTTCTTCCATTGGGGGCTTCACCCTTGGGCGGGCTACGCCGTCATCGCCATGCCCTTGGCGTATTATCAGTTCCGCTATGACGCCCCCGGCCTCATCAGCTCCATTTTCATTCCGCTGGTGGGCGAGAAGACTGTCAAGGGAACTTTCGGCAAGGTGGTGGACATCCTGGCCACCTTCGCCACCTTAGGCGGCATCACCACGTCACTGGGCCTGGGCACGCTGCAGCTCAACTCGGGCGCCAACACGGTGTTCGGCCTGCCCAAAACCACCCTGGTTCAGGTGGGCATCATCGTCATTCTTGCCGTGTTTTACACGGGCTCGGCGGTGCTGGGCATCAAAAAGGGCATTTCCAAAGTGGCCGACTTCAACATCCGCGTGTGCTTCATCCTCATGGCGCTCATGTTCATCGTCGGCCCTTCGCTGCCCATCGTCCAATCCTTCATGACGGGCATCGGCGACTTCATCAGCGGTCTGGTGGAGGAGAGTTTCATGATGGATCCCTACGGCGCCGGCTACCAGACCCATCTCGCCAACTGGACGCTCTACTACTGGGCGTGGTGGATCGCCTGGGCGCCCTTCGTCGGCGCTTTCGTGGCGCGCATTTCCCGCGGCCGCACCATCAGCGAGTTCATCGCCGGCGTTCTGATTGTTCCCGCTCTGGGCAGCGCCATGTGGTTTGCCATCTTCGGCACGTCGGCGTTGCACCTGGAGCTGGTGGCCCACGTCAAGATCGCCGCGGAGGTCATCAAGGACGTTTCCGTGGGCGCCTTTGAGCTGTACAAGCATTACCCCCTGGGAAGGGCCATGTCCTACGGCATGATTGTGCTGATCACCACCTTCTTCGTCACGTCGGCCAACTCGGCCACCTTCGTTCTGGCCGCCTACTGCCAGCACGGCACCGCCGATCCTTCCAGGAGCAAAATGGCCATCTGGGGCATCCTTATGGGCGCTCTGGCGGTGGTGCTTCTCACCACCGGAGGTCTCATCAACATTCAGACCATCTCGCTGTGCACCGCACCTCCCTTTGCCTTTATCATGTTCTTCTCCTGCTTGGGGTTCTGGAAAGCCCTCAACGCCGACGAACAGAGCGGGCGCCTGTAAGTCTTCTGTTTGAAATCAACGTGCGAAAAAACGGACGCCTTTGTTTGAAAGGGGCGTCCGTTTTGTAAAGTCTTGCTGAAATTTTGTTTGACCGAACAAAGGAGCGACGGCGATGGAACCTTCAATTCTTTTGTTTTCTCCCGAGCTGCCCTGCTGGGACGAGGAGACGGTGCGTCTGGCCGGCGACGATCCCCGATCGCTGTCGGTTCTTCACGAAAAAGGATTTGTGGCGTGCAAAGGCGGAGGCTCGGTGCTGACGCCTTCGGGGGTGTCGGAGCGGCTTCGTGTTTCCGGCGAACTGTGCGTGCCCGTTTCTCCCATGGAGGCCTTCGACGGGACGGACGCCGCGGCTCAAGAAGCGCTGGAGCTGGCGCGCATGAGCGTTTTGCTGGACCGTGCCTTCAAAACGCAGTGGGGCATCAAAGAGGTGACGCTTCACGAGAGCTTTCCCGTGGTGCCCGCGTTGCCCGACGACGGCTATTTCGCCGTTGAGAACGGACGAGCCAGGGCTCTTTGGACAGAGCATCCTCTGGTTCGGTCCTTCATGAAGGCTTTCCCCCATGCAGGACCTCTACCCCGCGGCGTCGCGGCGCCGGGACAGCGCGCTCTCGACGCCTGGGCGAAGGAAAACGGAGCGCCTGTCGGGACGCTGACCGTCGACTTTATGCTGCGCAGCCGGGCGGATTTCAACCATTACAAGGCTTTCAAGGAACCGGAGACCGACCGGTTTCACTTTTACAACACCGATCCGCTCTTCGCGACGAGGTGTCCCGACGATCCGAAAGATTTTCTGCCGCTGCTGGGCAAGCTCCACGTGTTTCTCATGGCGCAGCGGCGCGTGTACCTTCCCGGCCGCTTCGACCTCGACGCCGAAGAGCAGGAATGCTGGACCCTGTTGTGCCTCGTATGTCCCACGGAAGCGGCGCTGAAGCGGACGGTTTTGCAGCTTCGCCGCTGGGGCAGGGCGCTCATCGACCCCGCCTGTCCGCTGTTCATCATCGGCACCAGCATCGAACGGCTTCGCGCTCAAAAAGAGCCGAAAGACACCATTTACGACTGGTTTCAGGAGGAGACGGTGCGCATCCTGCGCCCCGACGGCGACGACAAAGAAGATCGCTTCATCTGAGGGAAAATTCAGGGGATGCGGCGTTTAACGCCGCGTCCCCCGTGTCCCTAAAAGACGTCGTCGGCGCCGACGGAGGCTGAAATCCGGCGCTGAAGGGATCTTTGGATATGCGAAGTCATTTCCTCAGATCAAGAGGAGGCAGGTTGACAATCGAGCCGATAAAATCCCAAGGAGCAATGGGGGAAGGGGCTCACACCGGCACTAAAACTTCGCCCCGGGCGCCGGAAACGCCCCATGCCCCGAAGTGTTTGCGGTGAAATTTCGACGTCGGACCATCCCGCCTTGAAAAAATCCGAGGGGATGCGTCTTCGAATGAGGCTTCGACGGAGTTTCTCTCTGCAGATGGGCGCACTGGCGTTCCCATTGCGGAAAGCCGAAAAGGGCGCCCCAGCCTGCTACAACAGGCGAAGCCGTGGCACGTGGGTTGTGATCACGAAAGCGTCCGTTGTCAAGACCGTTTCCATGTTGATAAGTTAAAAATATTTTAATATAATGTTTGCATGACAGAAAGCGGTTCATCATGAGCCGGTGGATTGTGTGCAGAAGGGGCTTGAAAGGAGAGCGTTAAGTCAATGAAAAAGGGTCTGATCATCGGCGCGGCCATAGCCGGATTCGGCATTGCCATTTTGAATGCGAACCAGGCGGAACGTTCGGACAAAATAGAAGCGGCTCTCGTAGAAACAAACGCCGTGTTGCCTGAAAATGAAGGAAAGATGGTGCTCGTCTCGGGGACGCCTTTTTTGGAAAACGACGGCCTTCTTGCCGACGGGGAATGCGGCTTTCAGGTGACCAATGCGCTCTCGTACCGCAGAGTTCCCTATCAGAAAGTCTATGCGGTGCACGAAGAGCGCGTGAAGAAAGTCGTCAGCGGCGACGAATATTATGAGACGCGGAAATACGTTGTCAAGGACTGGATTCTCGCGAACAGGGAACGCGACCCCGTTGTGAGCGCGTCTTGGATAGGGACCAAATACGAAAATCCCCCGGCGGTGAACCTAAAACCTTTCGTCACGAAAAATCCTTTGCACCTCGGTGAATTTACCATAAGCGCCCACAAAAATATAGCAAAATTCATTACGACGGAGACTCGGGGCTTCCCGCCCGAAGAACTGGAAAAAAACTGCGGGGAGTACATCAAAAACAGCGGCCTCGATCTTAAAGTCACGAAGAACAAAGCCGGGTTCGGTATGCTTTCAAACGGCAGCGACATCGGAGACGTGTGCGTGAACTTCTCCTATGAGACGCTGGAAGGTGCCGAGCCCATAACGGTTGTCGGAAAGCAAATCGGAAATACCGTCGTCTTCGATGAGGAACAGGGATTGAGCGATGAGGAACATATACTGGAAGGGACTATGTCAAAAGAAGAGTTCATCACTTCTATCAGGTCCGAGGACCGCACTTCGAGAAAAATCGGTTATGGCATGATCGCTGCGGGCCTGCTCATGGTGGCGGCGGTTTTTATCCCGAAGGTTCTGAGGAGGGCGCAGTAACATCCCTTTGAGCGGGAAGAAACATTCATAAGGTTTTTCTGACCTGAGGAGTTCAGGCGGTTTTTTCTGTTCGACAATTCTCGCAAAGGGCGGCACTGCGTGAAAGCCCATTGACGGAAACGGAAGAAAAACGCATCAAAATACGGGAGGCATGGCGTATTGAACGTCGAGCCTCCCGTATTTTACTCTGTGAAGTGCCTCTCCATTTCAACGCCGTTTTCCATACGGCGAAGTCTTCGCGCCTCGCGGCGCAACAGCAGCAGGGCGGTCAGGCCGCCGACGACGTCAATGGCGGGAAAGGCAACCCATACGCCGTCAACGCCGAGATAAGGGGGGAGGACAAGCAACAGGACGATGGCGACGAGCTGGCGAAGCAGATTGAAGTAAAAAGACGTCCGCGCTCTTCCCAGCGCCTGGAGCGTGTAGCCCGCGATGACGGCGGCGGCGCCGAAGGGGAGGGCGGCGTAGCCGATGCGCATGCAGCGGGCCGCCGTGGCAATGAGCTCCGCGTCGCCGTCGGTGAAAAATGACGCCAGTTCTTCGGCCAGGAGCATGGCTGTCGCCTCCGACAGAATATAGTACCCCGCCGAAAACATCAGGGCGATTTTCACCGTTTCGCGCAGGCGATCCCAGCGACGGGCGCCGTAGTTGTAGCCGATGATGGGCATGGCGCCTTCGCCGATGCCGGTGACGGGCATGAAGAGTAGGCTGTCCAGACCGAAGAAAATTCCCATGGCGGAGATGGCCGTTTCGCCGCCGTAACGCCCCAGCAGCAAATTGAAGGCCACCAGCATGACCGAAAAAAAGATGTTGATCAGAAAGGGCGACGCGCCGATGGCGCAGGTTTCGGCCAGCACGTGACGCCGCGGCCTGAAGCGGTCAAGGGGAAGGCGCAGCACGCCCCGGCGGAGGACGTAAAAGGCCAGCAGCCAGAGAAAGGCGAAAAATTGGGCTCCGGCCGTTCCCCAGGCGGCACCGGCAACGCCCATGCCGAGACCGGCGATGAACCACCAATCCAGCGCCACGTTGAGCAGCGATCCCAGTACCATGGCCCACATGGCATGGCGCGGATGGCCTTCGGCGCGCATGGCGGCCATGAGGACCATGCCGAGAAACTGAAAGGGAATGGCCGTTCCCGTGATTTTCAAGTAGGTTTCCGTGAGAGGCGCGATGCGCTCCGTGGCGCCGCAGAGCCTGACCAGCGCCGGAAGGTTGAACAGCAGCGGCGGCAGCGTCGCGGCCAAAAAGATCAGAGAAGCGGCGATGCCGTTTCCCAGCGAGATCTCGGCGCGTTCATAATTTTGAGCGCCCAGATCGCGGGAAATTTGCGAAGCGGTGCCCACGCCGATGAGAGCGCTGAAAGCGACCACCAGCAGAATAACGGGGAACACCACCGAAAGGGCCGCCAGCCCGTCGGCTCCCGTATAGTGGCCGATGAACACGCGGTCGACGATGTTGTAAAGCGCGTTGGCCAGCACACCCGTGGTGGCCGGCAGGGCAAAGCGCAGGATGAGGCGCGGAATGGGCGCGTTGCCCATCAGATCGGAAGCGTCGTTCATGTCAGGCCCGTTCCGCGGCTGCGGGACCGGTGAAATCGGCGGCCGTGAGCGCCCGTGGCGGAAAAGCCCGTTTCAGCGCGTCTCTTGCATCGGCGGTGCCGTTGGGGCACATCGGTTTCACAACGCAGATGCAAAGCTCTTCGAGCTTCGCCGCCGAAACTTTGGATGAGCCGCCCCGCTGCCCCGCCGCATTTTCCAAAGAAGGTGGGGCCTGTAACTGAGCTCTCCGCGTTTTCGTTTCGGCGGCTCTTTTTGCCATGGTTGTGTCGTCGTTGTTCACGTGTGGGGGCTCTCAGGGGTTGACAGGCAGCTCGCTCTCGGGCAGCTCGCTTTCTGGCGGCGTCGATGGGGCGGCCTGCTGCTCGCTCATGAAGACCGACTGGAAGCCGTCCTCTTCGCCCCGGCGCGCGTAGATCAGGCGGGCACCGTCGTCGGTGACGTTTTCGATGTAAGATCCGCGCAGACTCAACCGATAGTTTTCGAAGGTCATGACGAAGTTGTTGTTTTCCAGCTTCCACGATCCGAGTTTCTCTCCGTCGAACAGCGTACCGTCGGGGCGCACCGAAAGCGGCTGCAGCGTCACGTGAGCTTGGCGGGCGCTCCACTTCAAATCGTCCCCCATGGCGTCGGTGCCGTCGGCGATGATTTCCACCGGCGTCCATTCGCCAATGGCGGCGGCCAGCAGTTCAGCGTCACTGAGGACCTCGCCGGGCCGCTTTTGGAAGACGAAGTGGTAGCCGTCGGCGTCGCGGAAGTTGACGAGCCCGTCCTTTTCGACCCAGAGGCTCCCGCTGAAATCTCCCAGCGTGTAGCCGCCTTTGCCGTCGGGCTTCCACGTTTCGTCGCGCGGCTCAAAGCGGTAGGTGCCGTCGGCGTTGAAGGTGACGGTACGCAGGCGTCCGGCCGCGGCTTCTTCCATCTCGACGCCCTTCAGCGTGCGTCCTTTCAGGCGCAGTTCCGCGGGCACCCAGGTGCCGACCAGTTTTCCCATGGCAACCTTACGCGTTACGGCGTCGGAGGCGTCCCGCTTTTCCCGGGCCTGCCGGCGGGCATCGGCGATGTTGGCGTAGTAGCGTTTCGCCGGACAGTCGGTAAAAACGATGCTCTGCAACATGGCCATGATCTCCGCATCGGGGAGAAGCCCCTGCTCCAGCAGGTCGCCGATCTGTTCGGGTTTCAGAGGCGTCTTCGGATCGGGACCCAGCAGCGGCCGTTCAATGATGGAGATGTTCATGGCGTCGCGGAAATCACCTTGATCCGGCTGTTCGTCGCGGGGCCAGTCGGCCCACAGGAACATGTTGTACTGCGTGCCGGCGACGCGAGAGTCGGAATATTTGGACTTGACGACGTAGAACTGAAAGGGAATGTCGTCGATGAACGTCGACTGCAGCGGCGCGCCGGCTTCTTTCGCGGCCGCGGACAACTTTTTCCGGAAGTCTTTGAGCGAGTCGGAGTAGAGAATCTTCTGGGAGAAGCGCAGCGTCTCGGTGGTAATTCTGCCCGTCGGGGCTTTAAAGTTCAGCCAGCGGCTGTTATCGAAGGTTTTTTTCTTCCAGCCTTTGGGCAGCAGGATGGTGGCGAGCTTTCCCCGATATTCCGTTCCCGACTGGATCACTTCGGCCACGGTGGCGGCGCCGGCGGCCGCGGCCGAAGCCGCGGCGACGAGCAGCGCCAGAATGAGCGCGCGAGAGATTTTCATTTTTTATGCCTCCTCTTCGATCTGATAGTTCTCAAAAAAAATCGTGCAGGGTTCGTCAACCTCGGGTGTCGTCCTGTATTCCGCCGAGGCGCTTCGCGGCGGGATGAAGCGACGGTCAGACAAGGACGGCGATCACGGGATTGACGGAGCTTACGGCCTTGAGCGAGCGCAGCGCGGTGATAAACCGCTTGACGCTGTCCACGTCGCCGCGCACCATGACGGTTTCGAGGCAGCGTTCGTGATCGGCGTGGATGTGGGTGGTGCAGACGATAATGCCTCCGAAATCGTGCTGAAGGGACGTCAGACGCGAAACGACCTCATTGCTGTGATGGTTGTAGGTCATGGTGATGGTGCCGTAGACCTTTCCCGTTCCTTTTTGCCAGGTGTCGCGACTGACGTATTCGAGGATGAGTTTTCGCAGCGCCTCGGAACGGCTGGGAAGCCCGGCGGTTTTAATCCGCGCGTCAAAGCTGCTCAGAAGGTTTTGCGGCACCGTGACGCCGAAGCGCATCAGTTTTTCGCGCTTTTGACGCATGACTTTTCCTCCTTCAAATGAGGCGGGCGGGCGACGAGCCAGGGCTGCGTGCATTCGTCGCGGTCCATCACGAAAACGTCGTACCACGTACAGTAAAATCGGTCAATATGTTCCATCACATAGCCGTCCTGGCAGTGGTCGGCCGTGTCGTGGGGGTCGGCCAAAATCAGCACGCCGTGTTCGGGCTTGTCCGTTCCCATGTCGTCGTAGCCGATAATGACGCGCCAGTGGGCGCCCCAGTCGATGTTTTCCACCATGATGGGAGCGCCGTCTTTGAGGGTGCTGCGCACAAATCGGGCAAAGCTCTCGAGCGTGGGGAACGTCTTGGCTTCGTCGGCGCGCCACGGGTTATAGGGGCCTTCAACGTCGGGAATTCGGCGCGCGAAGGGCAGATTGGACTCCACGTCCCAGCCGATGGATCGGAAAAACCGAACCATGTCCTTGACGGGAACGGGGCGGCGCGTTTCCGGCGGCAGACCGTGAAATGACGCCATGCGGTCGGCGATGTCCAGCTCCTTCCAGTCGTGGCATCCGAAATGGTAAAGCGTCATCAGCGCAATGGCCGAGCCGCAGCTGTAGCTTCGGGTCTGCTGATAGGTGCGAAAGCAGGGCAAAATGGTTAGCGAGCCGCGGCTGTACATGTGATAAAAGTCGGGTGCGGGAAAATAGGGCGAGTGGGGACAATCCGCCGCCTTGAAATAGGCGGAAGCGTCGGATTCAAGGTGATAGCCTTCGGGAACGGGAATTAGGGGATTTTCGTTCCATCGTGCCGCCACGATGGCGGCTTCGTGAGCGCTCAACTCCTCCAGGGGCGGGAGGGGAAGCGCTTTTTTTGCGGGCAGACTTGCCATGAAGGGATCCCTCTTTTTTGCAGACGGAAATTTGCCGTTCATACCGATACCGGTTATGTTATTATATCCCGCTTTTACCGTCTCCGCACGCCCTCTTTGGAAAATATTTATCTTCCGGCCGCCGGTTCGTCGAAGGGATGCGCCCATATTCGCCGCCCCGGAAGCGCGCAAACTTTTTGAGGTTCGTCACGGCGCCGCTTCCGTGATAAACTAGCCATGAAACTTTTTCCAATTGAAAAATAAGGGAGGAGCGTGCTCTTCATGGAATACCGCATCGAAAAAGACAGCATGGGCGAGGTCAAAGTGCCGGCGGCACGCCTGTGGGGCGCTCAGACGCAACGCAGTCTGGAAAATTTCCCCGTGGGGACCGAGAGAATGCCCCGCGAGATCATCGAGGCCTTTTTAATTCTCAAAAAGGCGGCGGCCGCCGCCAACGGGCGCCTCGGAACGCTGGATCCCGAAATCGCCGGGGCCGTTATGGACTCCGCCGATCGGCTGCTGTCGGCCGAAAGCGGCGACGAGTTCCCGCTGAAAGTGTGGCAGACGGGCAGCGGCACCCAGAGCAACATGAACGTCAACGAAGTGCTGGCGCACATGGCGTCGCAGCGCCTTGGAAAGTGCGTTCACCCCAACGACCACGTCAACCGCAGCCAAAGCAGCAACGACACCTTTCCCACGGCGCTCCACATTGCCGCCGTGCTGGCCGTCCGGGGGCGCGTTCTTCCCGCCATGGAGAACATGCGCCGCTGCCTCGAGGAAAAAAGCGAACGCTACAAAGACCTGGTGAAGATCGGACGCACCCATCTTCAGGATGCCACGCCGCTCACCCTGGGACAGGAAATCAGCGGGTGGGTGGAAATGCTCCGGCGCTGCCAGGCCATGATCATGAACTTGACGGAATACATGAAGGATTTGGCCCTGGGCGGCACTGCCGTCGGTACGGGGCTCAACGCTCCCGCCCTTTTCGGAAAGTACGCCGCGCAGGAAATCGGCGACATCACCGGTGTGGATTTTCGCACGGCGCCCAACAAATTTCATTCGCTGACCAGCCGCGACGAAATAACGGCGCTGCACGGCGCTCTGAAAGCTTTGGCCGCCGACCTGATGAAAATCGCCAACGACGTGCGCTGGTTGTCATCGGGACCGCGCTGCGGACTGGGCGAGCTGCGCATCCCCGAGAACGAACCCGGCAGCTCCATCATGCCGGGCAAGGTGAACCCCACGCAGTGCGAAGCCGTGACTATGGTGGCCGTGCAGGTCATGGGCAACGACGCCGCCGTGGGCTTTGCGGCCTCGCAGGGCAATTTCGAGCTCAACGTCTTTCTGCCCGTCATCGCCTACAACTTTCTGCAAAGCTGTCGCCTTCTGAGCGACGTCATGAACTCCTTCACCCACCGTTGTCTGGCGGGCCTCGAGGCCAACGAAGAGCGCATTGCCGAAAATTTGAAGCGCAGCCTCATGCTGGTGACGGCGCTGACGCCCAAAATCGGCTACGACCGCGCGGCGGAAATAGCCAAAAAAGCCAACCGCGAGGGCACCACGTTGCGCGATGCCGCGCTGGAGCTGGGATTTCTGTCTGCCGAGGAGTTCGACGCCGCCGTCCGTCCCGAACTTATGACAGGGCCCGCTCAAAGGAGCGACGCCGACGAACAGGACCATCGCCCGTAGCTTCGCCTGTTTCTTCGATCAAGCGGAAGCCGCCGCGGTCACCTCAGCGGCGAATGGGAACTATGGAAGTGCAAAAAGAAACAGGGGAGAGCCATGAGAGATTTCTATGATGCGGTTATCGCCGGCGGCGGCGTTGTGGGCTGCGCCATCGCCCGCGAACTTTCGAAGTACGACGCCTCGGTGTGCCTCGTCGAGCGCGAGGCCGACGTGTCCATGGGCACCAGCTGCCGAAACAGCGGCGTGCTCCATTCGGGCATCAATTACAAGCCGGGGACGCTGAGAGCTAAACTGTCGGTGCGGGGCAACGCCCTGATGGACGACCTGTGCCGCCGGCTGAAGGTCAAAATCAGGCGACTCGGCAAGCTGACGGTGGCCTTGAACGAAGACGACCTTCCGGGGCTGGAAAGAATTTACGCCCAGGGACAGGCCAACGGCGTGCCGGGACTGGAGATCATCGGCCCCGGGGAAATGCGCCGCATCCAGCCCGACGTTCAGGGCATCGCGGCGCTGTGGTCGCCCACCAGCGCCATCATTTCGCCCTACGGCCTCACCATCGCGCTGGCGGAAAACGCCCAAGCCAACGGTGCCGACATCCTTCTCAACTGGGAAGTGACGGGGCTTGAACGGCTGAACGGCGGCGGCTTCGCCGTGAAAAACGCCCGCGGCGAGAAAGTGCTGTGCAAGGTTTTCATCAACGCCGCCGGACTCTTCGCCGATAAAGTCTGCCGTATGGCGGGCATCGACGAGTACCGCATTTATCCCTGCCGCGGCGAGTATTACGTGCTGGACCGGCGGTTGGACGGCCGCTTGAAAACGCTGATTTACCCCACGCCCAACCCGAGAAATCCGGGGCTGGGAATTCATCTGACGCCCACCGTGGACGGCAACATTCTCATCGGCCCCAGCGCCGAGTATCAGGAGTCCCCGTATTGGACGGGCAACTGCGCGCCGACGCTGGCGCAGCTCCGCGCCGAAGGCGTCAAGCTGCTGTCGGGCACCCGCGTCAGCGACTACATCAGAAGCTTTTCCGGGCTGCGCGCCAAGCAGACGCCGTCTGAAGTGGGCGGAAATGCCGACTTCGTGGTGGAAGACCGTTCCGACGTCAGGGGATTTATCAACGTCATGGGCATCGAAAGTCCGGGGCTGACCGGCTCTCCGGCCATTGCCGAGATGGTGGCCGCCATGGTGAAAAAACACCTTCCGCTGCACGAAAAGCCCGACTTCCGCGCCGAACGCCCCGGCAGTGCGCTGCTTTTCAGCGAGAGAAGCGCCGAAGAGCGCGCCCAGCTCATCGCCGAGGATCCCGACTACGGCGAGATCATCTGCCGCTGCGAGCAGGTGAGCCGCCGCGAAGTGCTGGATGCGCTCAACAACCCGCTGGGAGCCAAAACGTTCGCCAGCCTGAAATACCGTTCGCGCGTCTCCATGGGACGCTGCCAGGGCGGATTTTGCGTTCCGCGCATCGCGCGTCTCCTGCGCGAAGAGTTGGGGTGGAACTGGGAAGATTTTACACAGCACGGCGGCTCGTCGAAAATGTTCACGGGCGTTGTGCTGAAAGGCGGTGAGCGTCGTTGATTCAGGAGAGAAAATGCGGCGTGGCCGTCATCGGCGGCGGCCCCGCCGGACTGGCCGCCGCCGTTGCCGCGAGAGAGGCGGGCTGTACCGACGTGCTGCTTCTCGAGCGCGACCGTCTTTTGGGCGGCATCCTCAATCAGTGCATTCATGACGGCTTTGGCCTGCACCGCTTCGGCGAGGCGCTCACCGGTCCCGAATATGCCCAGCGCGACATTGATCGTCTCAACGAACTGAAAATCCGCAGCAGCACCCAATCCATGGTGCTCGAACTGAACGACAGACGCGAGCTTCTGGTGAGCCGCCGCGGCCGGCTGTTTCGCCTCAGGGCCGACGCCGTGGTGCTGGCCATGGGCTGCCGCGAGCGTCCCCGCGGCGCCCTCTCCATTCCCGGAACGCGCCCTGCGGGAGTTTACACCGCCGGCGCCGCCCAGAACTTCGTCAATATGGAAAACCTCATGCCGGGGAAACGAGTCTGCATCCTCGGTTCGGGCGACATCGGCCTGATTATGGCGCGCCGCATGACCCTGGAAGGGGCAAAGGTGCTGGGAGTGTTTGAGCTTCTGCCCTATTCCGGCGGCCTGCCCAGAAACATTCAACAGTGCCTGAGGGACTACGACATTCCCCTTTACCTCAGCACCACCGTCACGGAGATCGTCGGAAAGGACCGCCTCGAAGCCGTGGTGGTCTCCCGCGTTGACGAAGAGCGCCGTCCCATTGCCGGGACGGAACGGCGTTTTCTCTGCGACACTCTGCTGCTTTCCGTGGGGCTGATCCCCGAAAACGAATTGACGCGCATGGCGGGCATTGAAATCGACGAGGCCACCGGCGGCGCCGTCGTTGACGACCGTTTCATGACCGGCGTGCCCGGCGTGTTTTCCTGCGGCAACGCGCTGCACGTCCACGATCTCGTGGATTGGGTGTCCCTCGAGGCGGCGCAGGCGGGCAGAAACGCGGCGCTCTGGGCGTCGGGCAAAACGGGACCTTGCGAAAGCGTGGAAGTGAGGGCCGGTTCGGGCCTGCATTCCATCGTACCCTCCCGCGCGGCGGCTGGCCGTGACGTGACCGTGGCCTTCCGCGTGAGAGAGCCCTCGCGCGGCAAAAGCCTGGTGGTCACCGCCGACGGCGCCGAGGTGCTGTGCCGGAAGAAAATCCGCCTGCATCCTGCGGTTATGGAGCATCTGACCGTCAAAGGGTCATCTCTGCCGCAGTGCAAAGTTCTGGAGGTGTCGGTGCGTTGAAGACAATTCAGGAATACACCTGCGTGGTGTGCCCCAACGGCTGCCTTTTGCGGGCCCAATGCGAAACCGGCACCGACGGGCCGCGGCTGGTTTCCGTGACGGGCAATCTCTGTGCCCGCGGCACCACCTGGGCGAAGCAGGAAATCGAAGACCCGCGGCGCACCATTTCCACCAACCTGCTCCTCGAGGGCGGAACCCTTCCCGTCGTCAGCGTGAAGACGGCGGACGCCATTCCGCTGAAGGACGTCATGAAAGTCCGCGAGGCGCTGAGGAGCGTCGTCCTGCGCGCCCCTGTGCACATCGGCCAGATTGCCGCCGTCGATCCCGCCGGCGTGCCATGCCGCATTGTGGTCACGCGCAGCGTGCCCGCTCAAGAGGACTGAACGCGCGTCTTTTGCGCGGCACCGTCAAAAACGGCGCCGCGCGAAAGACGTGCTTGAAAAATTTCTGTTTTTTTGCGGTTCCTTAAAAGAAAGTTGACGAACCCTTTCGAGACTGTTACAATTTTTGTGTTTCAGCAGTGCCCATTCAGAGGAGGAGACGGAGAAGATGCATCCAGTGCGGAACCGCGTCGAAAGCCCCATTATTATAGCGGCAGTCCGTGCATCGTGGTCTCTTCCCCTGACGACGCTTTGATGGCCGTGCATAAATACAGGGAGGACAGAGCGCGATGCTCTTTCCTCCCTGTTCTTTGTTCAACCCTTTGTGACGCGGGAGAATTTGCCCTGACGGGCGATAAAAATTTTGACGTGAGGTGACGCGGAATGTCCGTTGATTACAAATCGACGCTCCAGCTGCCTGAAACCGCCTTTCCCATGCGGGCGGGGCTGGCCAAACGGGAGCCCGAAACCATTAAATTCTGGGAAGAGAACAGAATTTACGAAAAAATGCTCGAAAGCGCCAAAGACCACCATTCTTTCATTTTTCACGACGGACCGCCCTACGCCAACGGGGCCATCCACATCGGACACGCCCTGAACAAATCTCTGAAGGACTTCGTGGTCAAGTACAAGTCCATGCGCGGCTACTATGTGCCATACGTGCCCGGTTGGGACACCCACGGACTTCCCATTGAGCTGAAAGTCCTCAAGGACCAGCATCTCAACAAGGATGCCGTCCCCGCCCTTGAACTGCGGTCGCGCTGTCACGACTACGCGCTGAAATACGTCGACCTCCAGCGCGAGGGCATGAAGCGCCTGGGCTGCTTTTCTCTGTGGAGCGAGCCTTATTTGACGCTGGACCCCGTCTTCGAGGCCCGCGAGCTTGAGACGTTGGCCGCCATCGTAGAAAAAGGACTGGTCTATCGCGGCACCAAGCCCGTCTATTGGTGCCTCGACTGCCAGACGGCCGAGGCGGCCGCCGAAATCGAATATCAGGACGTCACTTCGCCGTCGGTTTACGTGGCCTATCAGATGGGCGCCGACGTTGTGGAGCGCTTCTCTCAGCTGAAGGGGCGCGACGTCAACGTGGTGGTCTGGACGACGACGCCCTGGACGCTTCCCGCCAGCCGCGCCGTGGCGCTCAACGCCGGCATGGATTACAGCTTTTTCGAGGTGGGCGACAAGGTCTATCTCATTGCCGACGGCATGGCCGAGGCCGTGTCCCGCGACGCGTCGCTGGACTTCGCCAAGCGCCTGCTCACGGTGAAGGGAAAGGAGCTGGAGCTGCTCAGCGCCGAACACCCCCTTTATCCCTGCAAAACGCCCCTTGTGCTGGCGGCCTACGTCACTCTCGACGCCGGAACGGGCTGCGTCCACACGGCGCCGGCCTACGGCGTCGACGACTTCGAGACGGGGCAGCGCTACCATATCGAGGCCTACAATCCCGTGGACGCCACCGGCCATTACAAGCCCGACACGCCCGTCGTGGCGGGCCTGTCGCTGGACGAGGGCGGAAAGAAAACCCTTGAAATATTGAACGAAAGCGGTCGCCTGCTGGCGGTGAAAAAGATTACCCACAGCTATCCCCACTGCTGGCGCTGCCACAAGCCCGTCATCTTCCGCTCGACGCCCCAGTGGTTTATCGACGTGTCGGCCTTCAAAAAGCGCGCCCTTGAAGTCATTGACAACGAGGTGAAGTGGATTCCGTCCTGGGGACACGACCGCATCTACAACATGGTTTCCGAGCGTTCCGACTGGTGCATCAGCCGACAGCGCGTATGGGGCGTTCCCATTCCCGCCTTTGAGTGCGAGGACTGCGGCGAAACCGTCCTTGACGCCGGGAGAATTCGCCGCGTGGCGCGCAAAGTGGCCGAAGAAGGTTCCGATGCCTGGTGGGCGCACAGCGCCGAGGAGCTTTTGGGCGACCTCAACGTCTGCCCTCACTGCGGCGGACATCGCCTGAAAAAAGGCGACGACATCCTTGACGTGTGGTTCGATTCCGGCGCCAGCCATTTCTCCGTACTGGACGTGCCCACACGGCCCTATCTGAGCTGGCCCTCCGATCTCTATCTCGAAGGTGCCGACCAGCATCGCGGCTGGTTCCAGACGTCATTGCTCACCGCAGTGGCCGTCAAAGGACAGGCGCCCTACAGGGCCGTGCTGACTCACGGATTTATCGTTGACGAACAGGGACGCAAAATGTCCAAGTCCCTCAAAAACGGCGTGGCTCCCGAGAAGGTGACCAACCGCGACGGCGCCGACATTTTGCGACTGTGGGTGGCTTCCGCGGATTACCGTGCCGACGTGCACATCTCCGACGGCATCATCAGGAGCCTTTCCGAACAATACCGCCGCATCCGCAATACCGCCCGGTTCATTTTGGGCAATCTGAAGGGATTTGACCCTGCGAAGCATCAGGTTCCTCGGGAGAAGATGGGCGAATTCGACCGCTGGGCGCTGGCCTCGCTGAACCGCGTCATTGACCGCGTCACCGAGGGCTTTGAGACCTACGATTTCCATATGCCCGTGACGGCGGTCTATCAGTTCTGCACCAACGACCTCAGTTCATTCTATCTTGACGCCGCCAAAGACCGCCTCTACGCCGACGGCGAAAACAGCCTGAACCGCCGCGCCTGTCAGACGGTCATGTGGAAAATCATCACCGCCATGACGCGCCTTCTGGCGCCGGTGCTCAGCTTTACCGCCGAGGAAATCTGGCAGCAGCTTCGCGGCATCGATCCTTCCTTCTCAGAAAGCGTCTTTCTTGCCGGCTGGCCGCAGTCCGATCCCGTCGAAAAGGACGAACAACTCCTCGGGAAATGGGAGAAACTCAAACCATTGCGCGCCCAGGTCAGCAAGGCTCTCGAGAACGAGCGCGCCGCCGGCAAAATCGGCCAGTCCCTTGAGGCCCGCGTGGTGGTGGCCGCGCCGGAGTTCTACAGAACGGCGCTGCCCGAAGAGCTCTGGAATGTGCTGTGCATCACCTCGGGATTTGAGTTCACCGACGAGGTTGTGACCGACGACGCCGGCATCAAAGTGGATGTGTTCCCGGCGCGGGGGACCAAATGCCCCAGGTGCTGGAAGTACGAGGAGACCACCCGTCCCGACGGCCTGTGCAAACGCTGCGGCGCCGTCATCGACGGAAAGTAACGGGCGCCACCGTGCCACCGGCCTCGAATTGTCCCGCAAGCTCCGGCCGTGCAGCTGTCGCGAGCAGATTGAAGGAAGGGAGCGGAATTTCGTCGCTCCCTTCTTCTTGATAGAGCCTTTTGGGCGAATTTTTTCCGCATGACGGCGCGCGTTTTTGCCGTCGAACTCACAAAGTGTGGTGATGGTCTTGGAAAACCGCGAGGCTGAAACTTACGAACTCACCGTTGCCGAGAGCGAAGGCGGCACGCGACTTGACCTGTTTCTGGCCGGCGAGCTGTCGGTGTCGCGCAGCCGGGCGCAGCAGCTTCTCGCCAAGGGCGCCGTGACGTCGTCCGACGTCGTGAAAGTCAAGGCCGCTCTCAAAATTCAGCCCGCCATGCGCTTTCTCGTGACAGTGCCCGCGCCCGCGCCTTCGGTCATCGTGCCGCAAAACGTTCCCTTTGACGCGGTCTACGTGGACGACCACGTCATCGTGCTGAACAAGCCTGCGGGGGTGGTGGTGCATCCCGGAGCCGGACGGCCCGACGGCACGCTGGTCAACGGTCTGATGTACCGCTATCCCGAAATCGGACTCATCGGAGATGCCGTGCGCCCGGGCATCGTCCATCGCCTCGACGCGGGCACTTCCGGCCTCATGGTGGTGGCCCGCAGCGATGTGGCTTTCCGCCGCCTGACGTGTGCCTTTCAGGAGCGTCGCGTGCTGAAAGAATACCTCGGGCTGGCGGTGGGGAAACTTCCGTCCCGCGAGGGCCGGGTGGACGCCCCCATAGGCCGCGATCCCCGTAACCGTCTGAAAATGTGCGTTTCACCCGACGGTCGCGACTCCGTGACGGACTATGCCGTCCTGTGGACCCGTGCGCGCTACAATTTGCTTCGCTTGCGACTTCATACCGGTCGCACTCACCAAATTCGCGTTCATCTGCGCGCCCTGGGCTGCCCCCTTGACGGCGACTTGCTGTACGGCCCCAAAGACCCGGCGCAGCACATCCTGAAAGACCGCGTCTTTCTCCATTCGTGGCATCTGGGCTTTGTCCATCCCGTGACGGGGATGCCCATGGACTTTCGCGTGCCGCTGCCGCGGGAGCTGACGGCGGCCCTGCGCGTGCCCCTTTCGCTGCCTCCGGGCGTGCCCGCCGGCGGCGGCTAAGGCGCCGAAGGCCCCGGGCTTTTGCCGGCGATGTAGGCGCTAAAGGAGACGTTTCCCTTTTGATGAAGATGAAAAAATCCGCAGGACAGTGGCTATTTTCACGAAAAGTGAGTATTTTTGAAGTCGATTTTTTTGACATAAAAAAGAGCACCTGAGATATTGGCATTGCGCCGGTCTCAGATGCTCTTTTGCTCTTGCTCACTT
>CABTYW010000004.1 GCA_902489135.1 uncultured Synergistaceae bacterium | reverse complement strand
GGTAGAGCACAACCTTGCCAAGGTTGGGGTCGCGGGTTCAAATCCCGTCTTCCGCTCCACTTGCGACACTACTCACGGCGGCATAGCCAAGTGGTAAGGCAGAGGACTGCAAATCCTTTATCCCCAGTTCGAATCTGGGTGCCGCCTCCATAAAATTCCCCGATAGCTCAGTCGGCAGAGCGGGTGACTGTTAATCACTAGGTCGCAGGTTCAAGTCCTGCTCGGGGAGCCAGAATGTCATACGGGCTTTCAGCGCACACTGCGCTGAAAGCCCGTTTACTTTTTTTGATCATGTCGTTTGCGGTGAATGAGGGCACCGAGTTCCTCTTCCGACGACGGTTTCCGGAGACTTCTGCAGCAACAGTGCCGTCTCTTAAAATGGGGAAGACTTTGTTTCCCTTTTTTGTCCGTTTGAGGTGAAATTGACTGTTGAGGAGTGTTCGCCGTCGAATTTCAGGTTTAGTGTGGATGTATTGGATTGCAGGAAGACGGATCTTTTGCTATCTTATGTTTTAACAGGAAAAAAATTCAGTCGGCTACCGGCTGAAAAGTTCATCGCAATTAAGGAGGATGAAACATGGGGCGCGGGGAAAGCACATACAGCTCTTTTGACGGACGGTGAATCCCGGGGAAGGATAAAATGCACTCTTGCCGCCTGGACCGGTGTTGCCTTCAAAATTCCTCGCACGGCCCTTGACCAATGCGAAGATCGTGATGAACTGAAACAAAGCGGGGAGTACTTTCTTTTGGGATGTCCGACGAAACCGGCGGAGCGCGATGTATATCGGGCAAACCGGCGCGAGGAAAAACGGCGAGGGGATTTTGAGCCGACTCCAGGAGCATCGCCGCGATCCTGAAAAAGATTATTGGACTGAAGCGGCGGTGTTTACGGCATCCGATAATTCTCCGGGAGCCACAGAGCTCAGCTCTCTTGAGCATCGTTTCTGCACCATGGCGCCGGAAGCAAAACGCTACGACGTGAAAAACGGAAATGATCCGAATTTTGGCAGCACCACTGAAGAAAAAATGTGAGCAATGGAAGAGTTTGTCGAGAACGCCCGCGTCATGATGGGGACCTTGGGCCATAAGCTCTTTGAGCCACTGACTCATTGGACTGTTCAAACAACGCAGCCGGCGGATGGGGAAGTGGCGGCGGAACGGCGGCTCTATCTGAAGAGGGCTGTCAGCAACGTCGGCACCATGGAAGGCGAAGGCGCTCAGTCGGCCGAAGGTTTTGTGGTTTTTAAGGGGAGCCCTGTGTCGCCGGTGGGGGGGCGCCGAATTCCGGCATCCGTAAAGGAGCTGCGCGCCGCGGCGCCGCTGAACGAAAAGAGCTGTTTGCTTGAAGACCTGCTGTTTTCCAGTCCGACCTACGCCGCCATCTTTTTGACCGAAAAGAGTTCCAACGGACCGGCGCTCTGGAAAGACCGACGCGGCAGAACGTTGAAGTCTTTGGAAGAGGAAGCCGACGGGGCGTGATGAGGGGGCTTGAAAGCGACGCTGACTTCTGCGTAAAAAATGCCCTTTGCCCATGGGAACGGAAACAGGGAATCATTGACAACGTCGGGTGAGGATGGTATTATACCTGAAATTTGTTTGAATTGTGATGTTTTTTTTGGGGAAAATATCCGAAAGGTTTCAAAAAATTCTCTGCGGAGCATGGTGTGCGGCGTTTTCCCGCGGAGGGGACATTCGTTTCCCGTTTCGGGGCTGTTGGGGCATTTTTATCGGAGCGGGGGCGTTTTTCAAGCAGGAACGATGACTTGAAATGCCCCTTGTCGGCACCGAAAAAGAGCGCCGTGACGGGGCGAATGCCCTTCGTTCCGCAGCAGTCTGCACGAAAGGGCGATGCGGTGCCGAAGTTGTCTCATGGGGGATAGTGCGGTAAGAGCCACGGGTGGGCGATTTTTTGACCACGGACCGGTATTTTGACAGTTGTGCGAACGATGGACTGATCTTTGAGGGAGGGATTGATCTATGAAGAGGTACTGGCTCATCGGTGTGATGCTTTTTCTTTTAGCCGGCACCGCCTTTGCCGGCAACTTGAAAACGCTGAATGTGGGGTTCAGTTATGACGCCAAGTCTCTGGATCCTCTTCAGGCGGTGGACACGCTTTCATTTTCTGTGCTGAAGCAGATCAACGAAACGCTTGTCACGGTCGACGGCCACACGAAGAAGCTCGTCCCCGTTCTTGCGGAGCGCTGGGAAGTTCTTGATCCGCAAACGTATAAATTCTATCTGAAAAAGGGCGTAAAATTTCACAACGGCGAGGAATTGACCGCCGACGACGTGGTTTTCTCCTTCAAGCGGGCTCTGTCGCCGGAGTCTCTTTACGCCAAGTCCAAGGCCAAGTACATTGACCCTGAAGGTTTTGAAATCATCGACAAATACACGCTCATCGTGAGGACACGCGGTCCCGTCGGCGGCTGGCTGGAGTCGATGAAGCACCCTTACGCCAGCATATATAACCGCAAGGCTGTCGAAAGTGCCGGAAAAGAGTACTTCCGCAACCCTGTGGGAACCGGCCCCTTTAAGTTCAAAAAATGGGTTAAGGGTGAACGGATTGAATTGGAAGCCTTTGACGACTATCATGGCGAAAAGGCCAAATTCAGGAATTTAAACTTTATTGTCATTTCCGACGACAGCAGCCGCGTCATCTCCCTGGAGACGGGGCGTACTGATCTTATCTATTCCGTTCCCGCCAGTGACGTGGAGCGCATTAACGAGGATGGCAAGGCCAAAGCCATTCAAACGCCGGGACTTGTCCTGACCTACCTTGGAATGAACACCCAAAAGGGCGCCCTCAAAGACGTGCGGGTACGCAAGGCCATTGAATACGCCATTGACAAGGACGCCTATGTTCAAGTGGTTTATCAGAACAAAGCCGTTGTCCCTCCGGGACCTCTTGTTCCTGCCAGCACCTTCGTTCCTGCGCGGGTGAACGTCTACAAGCGGAACGTGGCGGAGGCCCGGCGCTTGCTGGCCGAGGCCGGTTATGCAAACGGTCTGGAACTTGAACTTTGGGTCGCCAGCAACCAGAAGGACATTAACGGAGCGACCGTTATCCAGGCCATGCTTGCCGAAGTGGGCATCAAAATCAACGTTTCCGTGATGGAGTCGGGCATCTTTGACGATCGGGTCATGCACAACCAGCAGGATCTGATTATCAGCCAGTGGGGAATGCAGACGAACCGCGATGCGGGACAGTTCTGGCTGTCGCTGTTCCACTCGGCCAGCATCGGCGCCACCAACTGGACGCTGCTGAAAGACGGCGAAGTGGACAAACAGCTTGACCTGGCCAACAGCACCGTGGATCCTGAAAAACGCGATGAGCTGCTGCAGAAGGTGTGGAACCGCCTTGACGAGCTGCATCCCTTTGTCTCTCTCGTGGTTCCCAACGAAATTTACGGCATTCGCAAAGATCTTGTGGGCGCGGAAAACTTTGTTGACGGGCGCCTGAATTATCTTGGAAATTTGTACGTTGAATAGGGCGTAAAAGGCGCGCAATGCAGCGGCGGCCGCCGGTCTGATATGAACATATCAGGTCGGCGGCCGCCGCGTTGTGGTCTTTGAAGTTCACAAAATGCGTGCCGCTATTTTTCATGGACGATGCGCCCGTCCATCAACGTGAGAACGGGAGCGGTGTCCAGAATTTCCTTTGAATCTTTTAAAGTGAACAGATTTCGATTTAACACGACGATGTCGGCGTACTTTCCCACTTCCAGAGTGCCGACGCGATCTTCCATGAAAGCGCCGTACGCCGATCCGGCGGTATAGCCTTTCAGCAGCTGGGCCATGGTCACTTTTTCGCCGGGATTCCAGCCGCCTTCCGGTTGTCCGTCGTCGAACAGACGAGTTGTGCCGCGGTAAAGGGCGCGCATGGGATTGTTGTCGTAAATGGGAAAATCGGTGCCGAACTGCATATGCGCGCCTGTTTCCAGAATGGTGCGGATCGGCCACGTTTGTGCGGCTCGTCGTTCGCCCAGTCGCGCAAAGTAGGGATTGTCCTTGAATTTCGCGCAGGTGCCGATATGATCGGGCTGCATGGACGCGATCACTCCCAGTTGAGCGAAACGGCCGATGTCCTCCCTGGCGATGATTTCAACATGTTCGATGGTGTGGCGGGAGTCCCGTTTTCCGTTGAGCTTTTGAGCCAGTTCGCAGCAGTCCAGCGCCCGTCGAACCGATCCGTCGCCGCAGGCGTGCATTCTCACTCTGAAGCCTTCGCGGTCGGCTTCCACGACTCTGCGGGCCAATTCTTCGGCGGGAATTCGGCCGGTGCCGACAAAACCGGGTTTATCGGCGTAGGGCTCAAGAAGCAGGGCCGTCCAGCCCGTGGCCGTGCCGTCGACGATGTGCTTCAGACCTGAAAAGCGCACTTTGTCGCTGTCGTATTCCTGCCGCAGACGGCGCGCGCGGTCCAAATTTCCCGTCAAACCGGTGGCGAAGAAGAAGCGGACCGTCAGCCGCCCTTCCTGTTCAAACCGTTTTACCACGGAGATGTTTCCCAGGTCGATGTCCGAACCTTGGTAACACTGGATGTTGCTGACGGACGTGATGCCCAGAGCGGCCGCACGGCGCTGGAATTCGTCGAAAATCACTTCCTGCACGGGCAGGGGCATGTCAAAAGCCAAACGGGCGACCATGGGCATGGGCGTTTCTGCGATATATCCCGTGGGAGAGCCGTCGGGATCGCGCGCCACAAGCTCGCCTCCGAACTCGCCAATTTCCGCCACGCCGCTGAGCTTTATAGCTGCCGAATTGAGCCAGGCGGAATGCCCTTCGGCGTTGATGAGATAAAGGGGCCGGTGGGGCACAAGCTCATCGAGAGTTTCCTTGCGGGGTCGATGGGGTCGTTTCCACTCCGTGCTCGACCAATTCGTTCCGATAATCCATGACAGCTCGGGATGTTGGTCTGCAAAGTTCTTGACGCGCCGCGCCGCTTCCTCCTCCGAGGCGCAGCCGCTCAGGTCGACAGCTCTGTCGAAAATGCCGCCCAAAAAGGCGTGCTCGTGACCGTCGAAGAACCCCGGCAGAATGAGCTGATCGCCGTAATCCCTGACGTCCGTTTCAGAGGCGATGCAGGGCTCCATCTCCTCGGGGGAACAGACTTTTTGGATAACGTTGCCCTTGATGCCGATGGCCAAAGGTTCCGGTTCATCTTTGAGCCCCGTAAAGACGGCGCTGCTTTTTAAAACGCGATCCATAATCATGACGCAATCCTCCAATCAAAAAGAGAACGAAAGAAACTCCCGCGCCGATCAGGTGCGGGGCAATGGGGTGACGCCGCGTCGGGATGTCGGGATCCTTGCGGCATCGCAGTACGCGGTCAGTGCGCCGGGTAACAAAGGGCTTCGGCCGCCCCGGGCGGCGAAAAAAGGCTTTAAACGCCGGGGCAACGTCAGTGGGCGCTCGGTCTCCGGCGCAAAGGGAATAACAACGTGAAGCATCACCGCGGCCAGACTTTCGAAACAGCCGGTGAAGCGGGCATAAACAATGCGAACCGTAAACGTGACCGCCGGGAGAAATCAGCCCGGCGTCATCGCCGTGACGGCGCCCATGGCGCGCGGAGCCCAATTCAACGCCTTGCGGGCTTCTTTGAGGCGGCGCATTGGCGATACGGCCACGTTCAGGGCGCTTCATACCCCCTGCGTCCATAAAGCATTCCATCAACGGGAACAGAGGGGAAAGCTGCACAAAAAGCGGCTGCAGCGCGCCGTGCCGACACCCATGGTGCCGTGCGGTGTTTGAGGATCGGAAAAAAGCGTCAAGGGCACCTGACGGGGCTGTTTGCCCCGCAGTCTCCGCCAAACGCCGCGACCTTGTGTCAATCTTCCCCTGCGGCCTGCATTTTCCATCCGGTAAAATCTTATCCATAATGACGAGGCTCTGTCAATACGGAAAAACGCGTTGCCGTTCATTGATTGGGCCAATGGCGATCAACAGGAAAGGACGTCGGTGGGGTTCGCGGGGCGAGGAGCTCACCGCCGGGCGCGTTTTTAAAAGTTCGGCGCTTCGCGTTCTGTTCCCTAGGAAAAAGTGTCGGCCCGCTTTCGACAAAGGGCGAAAATTTCCGGTCATCATGGAGGCGCGCCGCTATGCCCGCCATGTCCCTCAAGGACTGTTCGCGAACAAGGGCCTGCGTTGCGGGCAAATGGATCCCTCGGAAGTTTTTGCCTTCATCGGGAAGGCTTTTTGCGATTTTTGCCCCGCACAAAACGTGCGCGGCCGTTTTTCACGAAGAAAATTCTTTCTCCCCGGTGCCCGCGGCGGCAGGTCGAAGCCCTTCGGGGCGGGAAGCTTTTTGAGTGAATGTTTTTTGTGAGTATGGATGATCTTTCCGGTGCGAGGTTTCTCGGTTGCGCCTCAGCGACGCCTGAGAAAAAGCGGAAAGGGGGCGATCTTCGGAGAGTTGGGAAAAAAGCAGTTCAGGCGGCGCCATTGATGACGGCTTTTCCCCGCGTCGTTTCGCCGGGTATTGGTCTCCATAAGGAAGAGGAGAAAAACGAAAATTCGGCTGTACATCTGATGAGCCGAGGGCAAAAGAAGCGCGGGGCCGCCATTTATACAGGCGGTGTTTTTTGGAACGACGGCGCCAGGCGCGTTGCAAGAGAGAACAGGTCTCGAAACTGTTTCGTGGGGGCCGCAATAACGGAAGCGCAAAGTGAAAAAGCGCCGATCATTTTTCCGCCTCACCGGCCCGTGCAGGTACCTTTTGGCGGCATGGCGCTTTTTCCCGCCGGTGAGAACGACCCAATGAAGAACCCCGGGGAGAACTCAGAAGTTGCGGCTCCGGCATTCCGGCGTTGATCGGTCACCGTCGCAGCGCGGAGAGCGCGTCATTTTGTGCCCTTGTACTTCTGCCTTTAAAAAGATATAATTATTAAAATCAAGATATGGAGCGAAATGTGCCGGGCCTCTTCCGATCACGGGCGAAGGCGGGAGGCTCTCTTGATGACATGGTGCCTGGAGAATGACGGTTATTTTGAAGAGGTGAGAGCCATGAAGATTGTTTCTGTTGAGACGGCACTGCTTGAAACGCCGCTGATCACGCCTTTCAAGACGGCAGTGCGTCAGGTTGACGCCATGGCCGATGTGCTGGTGCGCATTACCGACAGCGACGGGCGCAGAGGCTGGGGTTCGGCGCCGCCCACGGGCAAGGTGACGGGCGATACCATAGGCGCAATTCTCGGCGCCGTTGACGAACATCTCCGTCCCGCTCTGCTGGGACGCGACGGAGAAGATCTCAACGATTGCCTGGATGCCGTGGACAACGCCCTCGTGGGCAACACCAGCGCCAAAGCGGCCCTTGACATCGCTCTGCACGATCTCTGGGCGAAAACGCTGGGACAGCCTGTCTGGAAACTGCTGGGCGGCGCCGGCGGCGACATCGAGACTGACGTGACCGTCAGCGTCAATCCGCCGGAGGAAATGGCCCGCGACGCTGTCAGGGCGGTGAAACGCGGCTTTAAGTGTCTGAAAACAAAAGTGGGCGTGGGAGCCGACATCGACTTTGCGCGCCTGAAGGCGATCCGCGATGCCGTGGGCAGTGAATTGAAAATCCGCATCGACGCCAATCAGGGCTGGGACCCCGCCGAGGCGGTGCGCGTGCTGAACCGCATGGCCGACGCCGGGCTGGATATCGAGCTGGTGGAGCAGCCCGTCAAAGCCCGCGATCTCAAGGGATTGGCCTACGTGACGGCCAACTCGCCCATTCCCGTGGTGGCCGACGAGGCCTGCTGGTCGCCCGAGCAGGCGCTGAACATTCTCGCTTCGGGAGCGGCCAACAGCGTCAACATCAAGCTGATGAAATGCGGCGGCCTGCGACAGGCGCGACGCATTACCGCCGTGGCGGAGTCGCTGGGCGCCCATGTGATGATCGGCAGTATGCTTGAAGGCAAGGTATCCTGCGCGGCGGCGGTCCATTTGACTTCGGCCTGCCGGTACGTGAACGCCGTCGATCTTGACGGCCCGGCGCTGTGCTCCGTCGATCCCGTAACGGGCGGCCCGCAGTTCGACGGTCCCGTCATTCATCCGGGCAGCGGGGCGGGCTTCGGCGTTGCGGATGTGCCCGGCGTGAAGTGGAAGGCTTAGTTCCGTTCGGGGAAAAAATTTTTGGCGCGCATGGCGGCGCGCCCGGTGCGCCTTAAAAAATGAGGGCCCCCTTAAGCTTGCCGCAGGCCGCGACGTTCGCCGTGCGCGCGGCTCTCGCACCCTGCGGCGAAGGAAGAATTTTCGTTCCGCCGTTTTTTGAGCCTGCGGCCCTGGCGGGGCGAGAGAACTTTGTCTTTATTTTTATGAAGGACGATGGCGGCGGACGTGATGCTCACCGCGCGTCAATACTTTGAATGTTTTGATGACGCCGTCCTCCGGGATAAGGTGCCGAGCCCAACTGCGGCAGAACGTCCGCGGATTTTGTTTTTTGAAATTTTCAAGGAGGAGAGAAGATGCTGATCACCAACGGATTTACCTATTTGGCTTTTCTTGTGTGTTTTGCCGGGCTGCTGGTGTGGTGCCAGAAGGCGACGAGCTGGAAAATTTTTAATTTTATGCCGCCCATTGTCATGGTTTACCTTTTCAATATGCTCTTCTGCACCGTGGGCCTGTGGGACATGAAGGCCACGGCGCCGGCCTATTCGGCGGTGAAGAACAATCTGCTTTACGGCATGATCTTCGTGATGCTGCTGCGCTGCGACATCCGCAAGATGGTGAAGATCGGGCCGCGGATGCTGGCTATTTTCTTCAGTTGCGCCTTTACCATCATGGCGGGTTTTGTGGCGGCCTATGTGGTGTTCAAGGGGAAAATCGGCGTTGAATCCTGGCGCGCCATGGGCGCTCTGTGCGCCTCGTGGATCGGCGGTTCGGCCAACATGGCGGCGCTTCAGGCGGCGCTCAACGTTCCCGAGGGAGATTATGCCTGCGCGCTCATTGTGGATACGGTCTACTACTCGCTGTGGATCGCGCTGCTGTTGATGGCCGTCCCGCTGGAAAAGGCATGGAACCGCTTCTGCGGCGCGCGCACGGTGACCTTTGAGGAAGCCGAGGACGCGCAGAAGGCCGCGGAAGAGGGCGCTTCGAAAATGTCGGGCGCCACGCTGACGATCCTTCTGGGGCTGTCTCTTATGGCTTCGGCGCTGTCGCAGGCGGCGGGCAAGTTCACCGCCGGTCTCATGCCCTCCATGCTCAGCGACGTGTTTAACGGTTCCACCTGTACCATGCTTATTGTGACGGCTCTGGGCCTTGCGGCCGCGCTGTCGCCCATGGGACGCATTTCCGGCGCCGACGCTCTGTCCACCATGTATCTCTACGCGGTGATCTCGCTGCTGGCGTCGCGAGCCGGGCTCAATGAGCTGCTGGACGCGCCGGTGTGGCTCATTGCGGGTCTGCTGGTGTTCATTGTGCACATTGTCGCCATGGTGATCTTCTCCAGACTGTTCCACTTTGACCTCTGCATGGTTTCCACGGCGTCGCTGGCCAACATCGGCGGTGCGGCGTCGGCTCCCATCGTGGCTGCCGCCTATAACCCGGGCTACACCGCCATCGGCGTGGTCATGGGCGTTGTGGGCGCCGCGGCAGGCAATATTCTCGGTTTAGGTGCCGCGTATCTGATGAAGATGTTCTCTTGAGATGAGGGGAGAAAACAGCCCTGCTCCGAGGCAGGGCTGTTTCTTTTGAACGGAGGGATTTTATGAATCTGAACGGAACGTTCAGTGCGCTGAGCGCCGGTCTTCCCGACGACATCAGACGTCTTAAGGAGCACGGCGATTTTCAGGGCGCCCTGGCGGCCATCGACGCCCGTCTCGCCTGTGCGGCCACGCCCGAAATGCTTCGTCGCGCCCTTACGGCTCAGGCTGAAATGATCCGCCGCCTGCCGGCGAACTACCCTTTCAGCCGCGGCGAAGCTTTGGCCAGGGTGCGCCGTCATATCGCCGACTTCAGCGACGAGGAATTTGACGAGATGGTGAGAGACGGGCGCATCGGCTGGATTTATGCCGACGGCGCGCCCCGCTACTTCGCCCGTTTCTTTGAGACGCTCTGCAAAGTTGACGGCACATTCGCAGAGCGGGCGGGCATCGTTCCGGAAGGGAGAGAGGCGGTTGACGCCGACGGCGAACGCCGCACCGACCGTGCCGCCCGTCTGATGCGCCGGCGGGGGAGTCTGGCGGTGCGTTTTCGCTGCCGGGCTTCGCTGCACATCAAAGACAGCGCCTTCCGCCCCGGGGCGAAGGTGTGTGCGGCGCTGCCGCTGCCCTGTGACAGCCTGGTTCAAAGCGACCTTGAAATCGGCCGGAGCACGCCCGGGGCACCTGCGGTGACGCCCGGGAAATCGCCTCAGCGCGTGGCGCTGTGGAACGAAGTGATGACGGAAAATCATACCTTTTCCGTGGAGTTTTCCTTTACGCGGCGTCAGACCTTCGCCGATCTTGCCCATCCGCCCCGCCAACCCTTCGGCGGCGTGCCGACCCCGGAGGACACGTCGGAACTGCCGCCCCATCTGCTTTTTACGCCCTTCATGAAAGATCTGGCGAGGCAAATCGCGGGAGATGCCCACGGCGCTTTGGAAAAAGCGCGGCGTTTTTATGACTTTATCACGCACAACGTGAGCTATCGCTTTATGCCCGAGTATTTCTGTCTTGAGGACATTGCCGCCGGCTGCGCCCGCAGCTTGACGGGCGACTGCGGCGTTCAGGCGCTGCTGTTCATGGCGCTGTGCCGCGTTTCGGCCATTCCGGCGAGATGGGAGAGCGGATGGATGGCGCGGCCCGATTTTTGCTCCTCCCATGACTGGGCGATGTTTTATGCCCGGCCCTTCGGCTGGCTCTACGCCGATCCTTCCTTCGGCGGGGCCGCGTTCCGCGAAGGCTGCGAGGCGCGCCGCCAGTTCTACTTCGGAAATGTGGATCCCTGGCGCATGGCCGCCAACAGCGCGTTTCAGGCCGACTTCCCCGTGCCGTGGCCCGGCTGGCGCCGCGACCCCTACGACAACCAGTCGGGCGAAGTGACCGTTGACGGCGTCGGCTTACGTTCCGACCAGCTGGAAAGCGCCAAAGAAGTTCTCGAAGCCGAAGAAATATTGTGATGCCGCACCTGGCGGAGACGCGATTTTTACGGCATGGCGAAAGCGCGGCCGCAAATAAACATATGAATATGGAGGGAACGCGCATGACCATTATTGTCAAAGGACTTTCGGTGCGGCAACCCTGGGCGGGCTTCATCGCTTCCGGCATGAAAACGGTGGAATGGCGCTCGTGGAAGACGCAATACCGCGGCCCCCTGCTGATTTGCAGCACGGCCCGTCCCGATCCGCTCCTCAGAGATCTGTGTAAAGACATGCCGGAAGAGAACGGCGTCGCCTGCGGTTTCGTCACGTTGGTCGACTGCGTGCCTTTCACGCGGCAGCACCTGAGGGCGGCGATGCTCCTTGACGACGACGAAGATCCCGAAGTGGTGCCCGACGATGAGATCAACGGGTACGCCTGGATTTTGAAACAGGCGGCGCTGATTGACCCCTTTCCCGTCAAGGGCAAGCAGGGGTTGATGAACGTTGTGATCCCCGACGGCATCGGCTGGGATCTTGAAAAAGTCTATAATTTCAGAAATCGTCGTTTCTGAGTTTGTTCAATGGAGGCGCGTCTTTGCCGTAAAAGCGTTTTCAGCTGCCCGGGGCACGCTTTTTCTGCACGGCGCCGCCGTGTCGCGGTCTTTTTTCGGGACGCAGCGAAAAATAGGTCTCTGCGGGGCAAAGAAACCACGCCCCCAAGACTTTTATAATTTAATGTAAATTTCAACAATGGATCCTTGAATTTGTGCTATAATTGCGATAACACGGCTTCGGCCGGCTTCTTTCGCGCCGCGGCGCAGGGGCTTTATGGCCCCTGCGCTTCCTGCCGCCAAGAAGAAGGCCCCCCGAAAGCCGCGAATATTTTTTACGTTGGGGAGGAACGAGAAAAATGGCTGAAAAAACCGCAAAACCGCACCGCGAAGTAGGACTGGGTGCCGCTGTGGCGATTATGGCGATGGTCCTCGCCATCATGGTGGTGGGCAAGCTGTTTTTGAATTTCGACACGGGCATGCTGTGCCTCATCGTCGCGTTGGCGACGACGATGGTCTACGTCTTCGGTTATGGTTTTACCTGGGATTATATGTTTAAAGAGGGCGTCATTCCCATGGTGGCCCGCGCTTCAGGCGCGATTTTGATCCTTCTCATCGTCGGGCCCATGATCGCCATCTGGATGGCCGGCGGCACCGTGCCCTATCTCATTAAAATCGGCCTGTCGATTTTGACGCCGCGCACCTTCCTGGTGTCCGCAGCGGTGATTTGCGCCATCTCTTCGGTGCTCACGGGAACCTCCTGGGGCTCGGCGGCCACCTTCGGCGTCGCCCTTATGGGCATCGGCCACGGTCTGGGCATCAGCCCGGCGGCCACGGCGGGCGCTGTCGTTGCCGGCAGCTACTTCGGCGACAAGATCAGCCCCATTTCCGATACCACCGTTCTGGCGGCCGCGACCGCCGAGTGCGACATCATGGACCATATCAAGTCGATGATGTGGACGACGCTGCCGGCGTTCTGCATCGGCCTGGCGGTGTACGCCTACGTCGGCTCGTCCAGCGCCGACGCGATGGACATGACCCGCATCAACGAAATCGTCGGCGCCATCGAGAACTCCTATAAACTGACGCCTCTGGTGCTGCTTCCCGCCTTTGTCATGTTGGTGCTTTCCTATATGGGAAAACCCACCATTCCCGTTCTGTGGGCCTCCATGGTTACCGCCGTGCCCTTCGCCATGATGCAGGGACATTCCCTTTCCGCCATTGTAAAGATTATGGCCAGCGGCCCCAAGGCTTCCACTGGAATTAAGGTCGTCGACAGCCTGCTCAGCCGCGGCGGTCTGTCCTTTATGTCGGGTTCGGTGGTGGTGGTCTTTTTTGCCTATATCTTTGCCGGCCAGCTTGAATGTACAGGCACCATCAAGGTCATTACCGATGCCCTGCGCACCCGTTTCATCAAAAGCAGCATCGGACGTCTGGTGTTCTCCACGTCGCTTACGGGAATTCTCACGGCTTTGGGAACCGGCAATTCTTATCTGAGCATTATCATGCCCGGCATTATCATGCCCGGCATTATGTACCGCGAGCCCTTTGACGAGTTCGGCATCCGCCGCAACGTGCTGTCCCGCACCCTCGAGGATTCCGGTACGGTGATTGTGCCCATTATCCCCTGGTCGGCCGCCGGCGTTTACATGATGTCCGTGCTGGACGTGCCGGTGCTGGAGTATATGCCGTGGGCGATTATGTGCTACAGCGGCGCCATCCTTGCGTGGATTTACGGCTTCTGCAACGTGGCCATTTTCCGCGCCCGTCCCGCTCAGGAAAAATAGCGCGGGGAGGACATTTCCGCTTAAGCTTCGGACGGGCGGCACCGACGAACAAAACTCCAAAGAAGCGCATCACTTCGCCCGGCCGATCTGAAGAATTTGTTCTTTGTTAAAGGAGAAAAAAGAAAATGGATCATCCGCTGCTTGTGAAAAACGCAGACCTTTATGCCCCCGAGCATCTGGGCATGACGGATCTGCTCGTTCTGGGCGGCAAAATAGCCGCCGTGGAGAAGGGACTTGACGTCAAAGTTCCCGATCTTGAAATAATTGACGCCGACGGACTGATTGCCGCACCCGGCATTGTGGACCATCACAACCACTTTAACGGTGCCGGCGGCGAAGGCGCCTTCAACTTCCGCACGCCGCCCGCCCAGCTCTCCACCTTCGTCAAAGCGGGCATCACCACAGCCGTGGGACTGTTGGGAACCGACGGGTTCAGCCGTTCGCTGACGGAGGTGCTGGCCAAGGCGCGGTCCCTCGATCTTGAAGGACTGAGCACGTGGATGTACACGGGCTCCTACCAGCTTCCCGGACCGACGATTACAGGACGCGTCGGCAGCGATATCGCCTGGATCGACAAGGTGATCGGTTGCAAAATGGCGCTGTCGGATCACCGATCTTCCCATCCGGCGGCGGAAATGATTCGTGCGCTGGTTTCCGAGGTCCGTGTCGCCGGAATGTTGTCCGGCAAGGCCGGCGTCGTGTGCGTCCACATGGGCAGCGAGCCCACGGGACTGAAGCCGTTGCGCGAAGCCGTGGCCGGAACTTCCATTCCGCTGAGCCAGTTTATGCCCACTCATACCACCCGCTGCCCCGAACTTCTTGCCGAAACCGTCGGCTGGGTCAAAGACGGCGGCGTGGCCGACATTACGGCCGATGAGAAGACGCCCGGCGCCGTGGCGCGGTACGTGGCGGAAGACGCCGACCTTTCGCACATCTGCTTCAGCTCCGACGGCAACGGCAGCATGCCGCACTTTGACGCCGCAGGAAATTTTGCGGGCATGGGCGTAGGCGATCCGTCGTCCATCCTTCAGGCCATCGGCGACTGCGCGCGCGCCGGCGACGCTCCGCTGGAAAGCATCTTCGCCTGTGCCAGCACCAATCCCGCCAAGTGGCTCAAGCTTCCGGGCAAAGGCCGCCTTGAAAAAGGCTGCGACGCCGACATGATGCTGCTGGACAAAGACTGCACCCTTCAGACGCTTGTCGCCCGCGGCCGCGTGATGATGCGCGATCGTCACGTGTTGGTCAAAGGCACCTTCGAACAGTAAATCCGTCGAAGAATATTTTTGCAAAACGCCGCCCGGCGAGGGATTTTCCCTCGCCGGGCGGCGACATTTCAAAAGCATCTCATCAGCAAGTGCAGCAATGAATTATTATGGGAATAAAAGTGATAAAAGTGGCTCTTCCTTTAAAGCTCTGCAAAAAAATCCTTGTTCTTTTTAAAGGCGGGGATTTTTTGCAGAGCTTGTTAAGTCAGTTCGCGGGGAATTCGCGTGGTTCCTTAAGGCGGACGACGATCTCCACCTCGACGACCGCATTGCTGGGCAGGGCCTGGATGCCAATGGCGCTGCGGGCGTGGCGGCCGCTCTGACCGAACACCTCGAGCAGCAGATCGGAGGCTCCGTTCAGCACTTTGGCCGTCTGCGTAAAGCCCGGAGCGGTATTGATAAAGCCCGTGACCTTGAGGACGCGCGCCACATTGTCCAATCCGGCGGCCATTTCGACAGCGGCCAGACAGTTGATGACGCAGATCCGGGCGGCCGCGTAAGCTTCCTCGAGGCTGGGACCGTTTTCTGCGCCCATCGTGCCGGCATATGCGACCTCGCCGTTGACGCGCGGCGTTTGTCCGGAAGAGAAACACAGCGTCCCCGAAGCCGTGGCAGGCACATAGGAGCCCGTGGGCTTGTTCGCAGGCGGAAGCTCGATGCCCAGTTCTTTCAGTCTTTCTTTGATGCTCATGCTAATCGCCTCGTTTTGAATTTTTGCTGCCGAAGAGGAAGGGGTATTGCCGATCCTCGTTTTCAGCGCTGTTCATCGTTGTCTTGAAAAGCTCGAAATCGACGGTTGCGTAATCCGCGTGAGTTCCGGCGGGGATTTCGTCGTATTCGATGTCTTCCACTTTGTTCAGGGCCCTGTTGATGAAGGCCGTTTGTTGATCCTGCGGGATGCGTTTGCGCGCCGCCGGGCTTTGAGTTAAAACCACTGTGCGGTAAGGATTGCGCAGAAGACGTTCATTCCCTGCGACGGGGTGCGCAAAGAGAGAATACTCTCCGCTTCCCACCAGGTCAAGCGCTCTGTACAGGACTTCCCGAGGCGTGCCTTCAATCCGTTCGCAGTCGAGCTGACAAGAGTCCCAGACCTGAGGATTATTAGACAGAACCAACATTTTTATTCGACGTTGAAGACCGTTTGCTTGTCGATCGAAGTCGCAAGAGCTTCGATTGCCTTTCTGAAGATCTTCAAGCGGATTATATACTCATCGTTAGGCTCTTCATCGGGCTTGCCGATAGGCGTAGGGATGGCGACGCCGCGAACAATGCGGTTAGCTCCGACGGTCAGAGCGATTGAAGGAACGGCCGTGATCAGAACAGCAGGAATGCCGACGCGGTCGATCTCACGGGCAAGCGTTGCGCCGCAACGCGTACCAGTGCCTCAGGTGGACGTCAAAATGATGCCCTGCACGCCTTTCTCCTGAAGCATCAGCCCCATTTCGTGACCGTATTTCTCAGCGGATTTCACGGCGGTTACATTACCGACGGTTACTGGATATTCATCAAGCAGCGCGCCAAAGTCGAGCTCTTTTTGACAGGCTCGCGCCACATCCAACGGTAGAACGCGATTGGGATTGGCGTTGCCGGGGACAGGATCGTAACCGCCATGGGCTACTTCGTAGTCGCCGGATTTCAGCGTTTCAATGCCGATGAGACTATAGCTCTTCCACTTGGAAGCGTTGTGGGCCTCAATGTGGTCGGGATTGCCGCGGGGGACGATGCCGCCTTCGGTACCGATGGCCAGAAGTGCGTGCTTGATGTCTTTCACTGCTGGAGCAGGCGGTACGTGATCGTAGGTGGGCATGGGCAGCTCCGTGACGTAGGGTTTGCCGGTTGCTTTGGCAATCAGCATGTCAACGGCGCGGCGGGCGCCGCGTTTTTTCTCGCGAATATTGACGCGGATACCGCGGGGATGGTAACCTTCTTCGGCGGGCAGGCCGATGCGTTCGCCTTTTAGTAGCTTGGTGCCAATGCGCGCCATTCCGGCCAAAGCGTTTTTCATGTCACGAGCAGAATCGCTCGTTTTTACGATGTATACGTCGCGTTTGGCGATATCGATACCGGGGCTGACTTCGTTCATGGCGGCGATAACTGGCAGTTTCAGTTCTTTGGCGACAGCTTGACACAGCGTGCCGCACGCCATGCCATAGCGGCCGGCGGCAAAGGAAGGGCCGGCGATAAAGAAGCCTGCATCATTGTCTTTGATCACCTGAAAAACAAAATTCTTTATTTCTTCAGAATGCTCGGCAGCGTAGTTGTCACCGCAGATGACGGTTTTAACAATGGAAATTTCACCGTTAAAAGCCTTTTCGATCTGTTTGCCAAGGTTATTGGCTCCATCGAGAAAGGAAGGACCTACGCCGGCTTTTTCTTCGCCGCCGATCTGACCATAGAACTGGTTAATGTAGTGAATTGTTTTTACTGCACACATCTTCTCATCCTCCTAGATGGCCACAGTCTTGAGATTTTCAATACCGAGTTCGTTTGTCGAACCCATGATGCCGGCGATTTCCATGTCAATAGAACCGTCAGGACGCAAACTGCCTACGTGACCGCCGGTGATATGCTCAACCGCGTCAATCACACCGATGACTCTATCCATGGGCGGGAGGATGACGCGCTGATTGCCGTTTCCGTTGGTAACCACTGCGTCAGCTTCGGGAGTGATGTCGGCAAGTCCCGCGGAGGCTCCGTCGGAACCGGCGTATTCGTCGGTGACAAGCACGGTTTTGATGCCGACTTTTTCAAAGTAGCGAGCTGCCATCATCAGATCCGCCTCCGGATTGCCGCCGCCATCTTCGCTGACGATGGCCGCCGTAGCTCCAAGCATCTGGGCGGTTTTGAGAATTTGACGTGCGATACGCTCTTTTTCGGCGAAAGCCGTCTTCACCGGTGCGACAATGACACCCACCAAATTGATCGTCTTGCCGTCTTCATCGAGCAGATCCTCAATGATCGGATTGTTCTGGTGGTGATAGGTTGTGTGCTTGTGGCAGGGCGCGGCGCAGTTGCCGCTGATAACCGCGCCGTCCATAAGCTCGGTGGGATTGCAGAGCATGGGCAGGCAGCCCTGAGCATTCACGCCGTAGAAATAATTGTCGTGGAGTAGACCTTCGGCGATAGCCTGGCAGACGTAGACGACCTTGGGCAGCTTGGCGAACTTTTCAAAGCGCTCTTCCAGCGTATATATTGGGTAGGTCACATCCTTGAACTCCTTTATGCCGCGGCCGACGTTGCCGATGTAGCGGGCGGCACGAACGCCGGCGAGACGGACGGCGCGTTCGTGATCTGGCTTGGTGATGCCTTCGGCGGGCTCCATGACCAAGACGAGATTGCATTTTTTTGAAAAGAGATTAAATTCCGCGCCGGGGCCGCTCATATCAATCAGCCCCTCCTGGAAATTGACCATATTGCCCGATGTAACGACACATACGCCGTCCATCACGATCGATGTGCCGGTTCCAGCTTGGTAGTTGGCGTCGGTGATGGTGCCGATAAAGGATTCCTCGTCGTCGTTCAGGCGCGATCGAGGTTCGAGAATGTCTTTTACGGGAACAATGCGAACGCTTTCGCCAGAACGCGCTATTTCAATTTTTACGTCTTTTAGATGGCGGTCCTCAAGCAGCATCGTTCTCAATTCGGCTTCATTGATATAAAGAGTGCCCTTTTCTACGGCGTTTCGATTTGACAGTATGATATCGGTGATCTTGATCCTTCTTAAATGAAAGAGTTCCATAACTCCTGCACCTCCACAGATCGATTGAAATGTTATGCTGGAAATGTAAGCTGTTGAACAAGTTTGAGATTGGAAAAAAATGGAAAAGAGAATAACTCTTTTCCATAAGGCAGACAGATTACTCTTCGATCATATTGACGACGGCGTCAAAATTTTTGGGACCAATGGCTTCGCGAATCGCGGGGAAAATAACTTTGCGGGCGGCCTCGGCGCATGCGGTCAGCTGCTCCGGAGTAAGGCGGATGATCTTCGCACCGTAGTCCTCAAGACGTTTTTCGTTGTACGCGGTATCCGCTTCGCCGACTTCCATGCGATGATCTTCGAGGTGCTTGGCGGCCTCGGCGATGATCTTCTTGTCTCCGTCGGAAAGAGACTCCCACAGCTCCATGTTCATAATCATAGGCCACGCTTCCACATGGGTATTGGAAGGAATATAGAACTTTATCAGATCACGGTAATTGGTATAATAGCCTTCGGCGCCGGCCCCAAAAATGCCGTCGACAATGCCAGTCTGCAAAGCTGTGAAGGTTTCAGCCAAGGGCAAAGGTGTAGCCATGTAGCCTTGAGATTCGCCGAGCAGTTCGTAGGACTTCTGAGGCATGACACGAACCTTCAAGTTTTTGTTTACGGAAGGATCGCCGGGACTGGGCGGTTCTTTGGCGAGCGCAACACCGCCGAAATAAGAGGGCCACATAGCTAAGAGCTTGATGTCTTGTTTGGCAAGACGTCCTGCAAGCCAGTTCATAAAGGGCGAACCGGTGCGGAAATTCTTGCGGATGCCGTTCCAGTCTTTGACGAGATAGGGCAGGTTGACCATCTGTAACTGACGGTCCACCGACGTGCTGATGGACTGCACGGCCATCTCTACGGAACCGACGCTGATACGCTCCTGCACCACTGTGTAGTCGCCGAGCTGAGCGTTGGGGTAAATCTCGATGTTGATTCGGCCGTTGGACTTGTTTTTGATTTCTTCGATGAAAGCTTTCACATCATTGTCAATGGCGGTGCCGGCCGGGCGAATCGTAGAAATCTTCCACGTATAGGTCTTTTCCGCGGCGCAGACGCTGGAACAGCAGAACAGTGCGGCAAGTACGACAATACCAAACTTCTTCATAACCATCGCCTCCTGAATAATTTAGAACATCAAATCAATCTTATTGCCTTTGGCAACAGAACCTTAAGGGAGAACAACATACCCCAGCAGACTGGGGAGCCATAGGGACAGCGTGGGCCAGAACGACGTTATGATCATGACCGGGAGGTAGCCTAGAAGTACAAATATCATAGCGGGGCCAAGGATCTCGGTGAATTCAACGTTGCCGACGCGCATGCCCAAGTAGAGAATGCTTGCGTAGGGCGGAGTGACGCCGCCGATCGCCAGGTTCACTCCCATAATCGCGGCGAAGTGAATGGGATCGATGCCGATGGCTTTTACCAACGGAAGAAGCAGCGGTGCCACAAGAATGACTCCAGTCAAATCATTAACGATCATACCCACAAACAGAAGCAGCAAATTAATCAGAATCAAAAGAAGCGTCTTGTTTTGCGTGATGCCGAAAACCGTTTTGACGATACTTTGGGGAATCTGAAGCATGACATACGTTTGGCTCAGCATCATGCTGCACATGATCATCAGCATGATCGAACCGACGGAGACGGCGGAATCCTTGGCGATGCGGAAATAATCCCTACCTTTGAGGCCGCCGTAGACCCAAATGCCGACGGGAATTGAGTAGATAATGGCAGCGGATGCAGCTTCGGTTGGCGTCATCACACCGCCGTAAATTCCACCAAGGATGATGACTGGCATCATCAAGGCGGGCAAGGCCTTCCACCCGCGGCGCATGATTTCCTTGCGGTGCTCAGATTTGCTGGTCTTTGGTTCGAGCACTAGAGGGAAGCGACGCGACCAAACTAGATTAATGATCGAGAACAGCAAAGTTACCAGCAATCCGGGAATGACCGTGGAAAGGAAACAAGCCAAAATTGACGTCTCCGTGACCCAGCCGAAAACGATCATAATCACGCTTGGCGGAATTAACAGACCAAGAATGGACGAATCGGTAATCAGAGCGGTCGCATAGCCGCGCGGATAACCGCGTTCCACCATTCTGGGGATCAGGAGAGGCCCTGTTGCTGCCACACCGGTAAAACCGCTGCCGGAAATGGCCCCGATGATTGCGCAGGTGACCGTTGCCACCACGCCCAATCCGCCTTTCTTGCGTCCTACGAAACCGTCGACAAAATCAAGCAGATACTTGGCAATACCGCTGATTCCCATAAGACCGCCGGCGAAGATAAACAATGGCACGCAAAGCAGTGTTGGGCTGAGAATCTGCTGCAGTCCCCACATGAGCATTCCCTTCATGGAGACGCCGCCGACAATGCTCATATAAGCCAGCGCCCCGCCAAAGCAAAACGGGAGCGGCACGCCGAAAGTCAGCAGAAAGACGAGAACTCCCAGCGACGCCAGAGCAAGACTGACCATAATTACTCACCCTCCTGACGCAGACTGGCTACAGTGCCATGCCTTAAATGACCAATATGCTCGCACATTTCGACAACGGAATAGGCAAACATGAGAATGAGCGCGACAAAAACAAGCCCTTCATACCAAATCGTCGGTAGATAGAGCGTAGGACTCTCTTTCTCCATACGAATCAGATATTTAAAGTAGTCATATCCCCAACGAGCCAGCCAGATAAGCACAGAGCAGGTAAAGAACGATGCGACAGCACGGACAGCGCTTATGGAACGAGGCGTCTTCAGAAAAACCTCCAGCACTCGGGCGACGATTTGAGTTTTTTCGGACGATGCCTTGACAGCGCCAATCATAAAAAGCCATGTTGTCGGAAACAGCAGCAGCTCTTCAATGCCCATCAGCGGCGCGTGGAAAATGTAACGCAGGACGACTTGAATGAACACAAGCGAAGCCACGATCGTTATCAGCAGGACGAGAAGAACGTCCTGCAGTTTATCGGCAGCGTGTCTTAATGCCCCATGTGTTTCTAAACCCTTCATGTCAGCACCTCTAATAAGCTTAGATTTTTATTCTTATAGCAATAATGCTATTAAAAACCCATACGCTAAGCGAATAAGCTATTGAACATGTTCAACAATAGAACACTATCATTTAGCTAAAAAGAAGTCAATCGCTTAATAGGAATGTTTATTATTATAAAATATAATACATTGATTTTTTATTCATTCTATAGTATTGACTAGACGAAATAGCAGATAAACATCTAATTATATTGGTTTGTAAGCACAATAAATCATGAATAATCCATGAATTATTTGGAAGTATGTTATAGGCTAACAAAATATTATTTAAAAAAGTTCCTGCATTATTTCAGAATTTTATTTCGAGCAATAAGATGCCATTTTATTTGATTTTCAGTATTAAATATTTGGAGTGTCATGAGAAGAATGTTATAATCAAAAATAATACAAATAATCAATCAGGAAAGAGTGACGAATGGCATGATAAAGCCAGCTAATCGGACGTCTCTGCATGACAATGTTCTTGCTCAGCTGATTGCCGGAATAAAAAGCGGACAGTGGAAACCTGGCGAACGGCTGCCGGGCGAAATGGTTCTGGCTCAGCAGTTTCAGGTGAGCCGTAACTGTATCCGAGAAGTTTTGAAAGCCATGGCGCTGGCGAACATTGTCAAAGCCTACCCTGGCAGCGGCACCTTCGTAACTGAGAATGCATTGCAGAATATTGAGGGACCGCAGTTGGCTTCGACTGCCTTTGGCAGCAATTCTTTGTGGGAACTGAAGGAAATGCGCGATTTGCTGGAAGGGCACGTGGCCTATTTGGCGGCGAAGCGCGCCACGCCCGAGCAGATTAAGCAGCTGCATGATGCGCTTGAGCCGCCGCCGGGGGCGGACATTACGGTAGCGCATCAGAATTTTCACAGAATGCTGATGGATATTGCCGGCAATCAGCTTCTGTCCGAGATTTTCACCTCAGTTAAAACCGAATTAAATTTACTGCGGAAAAAATACGGACTGCTGCCCAAAGAGATTCTCACGACGTACAGCCAGGAGCACAGTGAAATTTACGAAATGGTGAAGGAGCATCGTCCAGAGGCTGCGCGGGCCGCGATGCTCAAGCATATTGACGCGGCATGGACGGACACTCTTTATGAAGACCTTAAAGGAAGTAAGTAATAATTTTAGAGGCAAAGCACCTTGAGCTTTCGCATAGATCTAAATCGTGTCCTTGGGGAACGCTGGAATCATCTCAGCCGCAAAGTTGTCGAATATTTACAGCAACGACAGTATAACTGCGTTTTGACGCGGCAGAAAATTTTTCGGGCCTGAGCGTAAGCGACGCTCCGCTGGAAAGCATCTTCGCCTGTGCCAGCACTAATCTCGCCAAGTGGCTCAAGCTTCCGGGCAAAAGCCGCCTTGAAAAAGGCTGCGACGTCGACATCATGGACAAAGACCGCACCCTTCAGACGCTTGTCGCCAGAGCGCGTGTTGGCCGAAAACACTTTTGAATAGTTAATTGACCTATGCAAATTCTTTACAAAATGTCGCCCGTCGAGGAAATTTCCCCGACGGGCGACATTTTTTCAGAAGTCTGTCCATAGGCAGGCAGCAGTAATGATTTTATTGCGAAGAAGCGCGGAGCGCGAGAGGAAATCGCCTTACCGCTGTCCTTGATGGCGCCCTTCAAGAATCAGTGTAACGTTTGGATGTTATTGGAACAGAACAACCTTGGCGTTCTTGTTGCTGACGCCTTCGGGATCGATCAGATTAACCTTTGGACCGGGGACGACCTTATTGAGCTCTTTGAATACGCCCTGAAGTCCCTTAGCGATGTCCCAGCTCTTGTCACAATAGGCTTGAACGAAGTCGCTGATAAGTCTCTTGGCTTCCTTGTCTTTGCCCGCGTTGAACAGTTTGATAGCCTGCTTTTCCATCATTTTGTTCTCGTTGAACATCCGGTTCTCGTAAGGCATCCAGATAGCCTTAAGCACATCAAAGTAGCAATCTTCATTGGTGCGAGCCATGCGATCGAGCATATCGAAGCACCACCAGGGGGATTTGATGTCATAGATGTTTTCGCCAACGGAAAGTTCTTCGGGAACCTTGGCGCAAAAATAGAACGGACGATAACCGGAGCAGTCTGGTGAGGCCATGGCGGCCCAGATCAAAGTACGCATCGCTTCGGGGATCTCGGGATTTGTACGCATCTGAACCACGGCGCTGCCGGCAACGCTGTTGCCAATCATGTGTTCGCTAAGGGCACGGGTGACCTTAGCCATACCAAAGCGTGACTCAAGGAATGAACCGGCCAGTTTGTTGTCTCTCATAACTTCCATGATGTCAGAAGGCACGATCTTGCCCATTTTGGGGGCAAGCATATCATACGCACGACGACCTTTCGTCTCAAAGTTGGGGCGAGGGGAGAGCTGACTGTAGACTTTAAAGAAGTTGAATTCGTCTCCTTCTGCATGCCAGCCTTTGTCGATGGCGTGCTGAATCAGATCTTCGCTGCACTCATCGTAAACAGAGCCGATGGAGCACATATTGGTGAGGGCGAAAACGCCTTCATTAGGGGCAATCTTGCGGGCGATCCAGCGGCGGTCTGATGTCTCCAGCACCCACGCCTCATGGGGATCGACAATCAGGAAGGAATTCCAGTACACGTACAAATCGGAAGCACTGGGAGGATTGGCATTGCCTCCCTGACCGTACTTTTCGATCATGTCGATAATGACATGCATGGCTTCGTAAGCTGTGGCGCCGCGCTCGACAGCAAGACGATTCAGGTCATGGCCATTCATGCCCTCTTCCTCATGATGAACAGGGTCTTTCGTAAGAATAAGTTCATTGCCGCAGCAGACACCTTTTTCATTTATTTCGATCTCGCCACCCCAGCCCCAATAAGGTTCTGCGCCGATCACGGAGTAAGTGACAGGAGCTTGTGGAATTTCGCAGTGGCTGACTTTGACAGTCTCGCCAGTGGCATGGTTGCCACCTTGGTGAAACTTGAAAGTCATGCATTCCTCGTTGTTACGATTGCTGTTTTTTGCCCACATCATGTTGCCATCGGCGCTGCCCTTGGGGGTAACGACGACCATGTCGCAGGCTGCGGCCACATTGGCAACCAGAGAAATAACAGCAAGAGCGACGCTTAACTTCATGAGCTTCTTACACATAGAACATTCTCCTTTCATAAATTGAACGACGTTTAACGATTTAACTGAAGGCGCTGGGCGCATGTTGCGACGGTGCCTGTTGCACATGCTTTTGCGGCGTGTTACTGATTGGGGAACAGTTTCTTAAGGCTGTTGGCAAGGAAGGCGGTCTTGGGCATAGTGATCAGAGGCATACCATTTTTTGCACAGGTATCGGTGAAATAGCCATCTTCATCGCCCGGGGCGTAAACGATGCAAGTGGCCGCGTATTTCATACTCGCTTCGATAAAAGGTTGAGAGGTGGCCCCGCGTCGGGCTTTGCCTCCAATGTGGATGCAAATGATGGGGATGTCGGCAGTATGGGCGGCCTCAACTAGTTCGTTGACGCGAGCCAGTTCGGACGTTTCATCGATGCCGGCGCTGCCGAGGCCTTTCAAACTGTGTCCGGGAACGATAACAAGCGTTTTTATGCCTTGAAGCTTGGCGGGTCGGGCGAGATTTTCCAGAACGGCTCTGATGTTGGCTTTTTCAAAGTGAAAATTTACGGTAGCGGCTTCGATGCTTTGCCCAGCTGACGTAATAAGCACAGGCACCTCAAAGGTGTTCTGGGCAGTGGCAGAACCTGCCATGAGTATTGTTGTCAGAAGAACAAATATGGAAAATTTCAGCGTTTTCACAATAATTCCTCCTTACGATATCGTTTTATCTCTCCGGGGCATGAAGGAAAGCTCCCACACCTTTTTCCAGCACTTCCTTATATGGCGGGATGCCCTCCGCTTCAATGGCGCGATCCGGATAAAGCTCATTAAAGGAATTGATAATTTCTTCAGCGCTCTTGATCTGGCGTGCAACGCGCAATGACAAAGGCCAACCGTTTTCGTCCATATCGACGAACAGGCGTTTCAGTTTGTCGGCTTTGATATAGTTTATATCCCGACCGAGTACAATCAGCTCGTTTGTCGTTTTGCCGTGAAAACGCCCCTGTGATGGATTGGGTGTTTCCATCAAGAACGGCATGGTTGCAGGGGAGTAATCGCCGACTTCGCGATGAAAGAAGCCATGGAGGTTGCTTGGGGAGGCTTCCATGGTGTACTGCAGGTCTTCCATTGAGAGGTTGAACTCGGCGCCCAGCGCCACTTTATTGCTCTTCTTTGGGTAGCAGATGGCGTTGATTAAGAAGTATTCCAACGGCGCTTCGTGAAAATCGACGGCAAGATCAATTTTTTCCTTGCGCATCAGTTCCATGTAAGCATATGCCAGTTTTTCCGTATAGGTACCGTCAGGTCGGCCGGGCCAACAGCGGTTCAGGTTGCGCGATTCTTCGCCAGCCATGCGCTGTAACGACTGGTGATGCACAAAAATATCGGGATCTGGCCACTGGTAAATTGGGTTGGTGTAGCGTGAACCGAACTTGAACCAGCGTTTGCCATTCGGCGTATCAACGTAATAGCGGTCAAGGAAACCTTCCAATGGCGTCGTATGTGTCAGGCCGCTGGCGTTGGCCCGAGGCACTATAAAAATGCGTCCTTTTTTCACGTGAAGATTTTCAATCATCGCAATTGCGGCGACGTGACCTGAGGGTTCGTCATTATGCGTGCCACCGAAAATCATCATAGAAGCTCCAGGCATCCCGCTGTCGAATACATAGACCTCACCATCGGCTGCTGTCCCTCGGACGCCGTCGAAATATTCGCCGAGACGGGCGGTACGGCTCAGACCAGCACTGGGATAAATAGGGAGTTGCTGTCGCGATTCAATAAAGGTCTTCCGACTGGCGGCGAACAGTCCGCCGAGAAGAACAAATGCGCAGAGCGATTTCATGAGATTGCCGGATGAAAAGATTTTCTTATCCATGGTCTCTGCCACCTATTTAATGTTGAATAACCGTAACAACAATGGCAATAGGACGATAACGCCGAGAATTTTTTTCGTCAGCGGCTCATGCCTGAAGATATTAATGACGAGCAACATAGCGATCAGGCCGAAAATAAGACGATAGCACCATGTTATTCCGTTATAAACATTCATCTTTAACCGCCACCTATGTGAATATACGGACAATCGTGTTGGAAAAAATCACGAAAAGCAGCGAGAACGAAGCGATCATGATCATATAGGGCATCATGGAACGTAAGGTCTTATGGTAATCATAAACTCCCAGCACTTCACCGGCGACCTTGCTCACGATGGCCGTAGGCGGAATAAGTTGGCTCAACGCACACAGCACTGAGCAGCCGGCCGTAACAACGATCGTGTTATGTCCCAACAGAGCCAGAACCAATGGCAGTCCGAAAAGCGCGGCGCCGCCCAGCATGGAAACAGCGCCGCCCAACATCGGCAACGCAACCAGCAAAACCAGGTAAATTCCAAACGTCGGTAGGCTCATACAAGCGGTAATGATGTCGCCCTTGATGCCGGTTAACGTCGCAATCTGTACCAGAACGCCGACGCTCAGGAGCAGTGCGGCTGTGTCGAGCACGGGATTGTCGATGGATCTGAGCAACACTGATCCCATCCCTTTGACATGTCCTGTGAGTAATACGCATAACATGGCTGCCGTGAATGCCAAAGGCGTACCAAGATCGGGAATGTACTTGGGGAATGCACGGGGCAGACCAATAAGCGCAAGGAGTACAATGACAGGAAGGTATACGACAGGCTTTAGGGCGCTCGGGAGCGAAACGTTCGACAGCTCATGATTCTCGGATGTTTTAAAACGCCGGGCTGTCTGAGTTCCCATACACAATACAGTAATAATTCCCATTGGGACTGTAATTGCCGGCAGGACGAGTCCAAACCCTTCATAGGGCATATTAATCGCGCAGGCAATAATCATGACAGGGATATTGAGCGGCCCGGTAACGCTGCCTAACATAGCGCCAAGAGATATAAAAGCCACCGCTTTTTCGGGAGCGAAGCCCATTTTCATGAGCAACGGATAGGTCAGACCACCGATGATAAGCACTGCTGGAACGCCTAAGCCGGTAAACATGCCGGGTATATAAAGCAGGGCCATGACAGTAAACAAGAAAAACAACGGCTGATAATTCATCATGCGGGTCAAGTGTTGCATTAACAAGTCTATTGCACCACTCGCCTCATAAACGCGGAGGAACATGACACCTGTCAAAATGACCACGACAATGTTCAAATAACCAAACTCGCCTTCAACGAACTGTCGATACGGCACTCCGTATCCTGTGGCCAGCGAAAGTGCAACGCTGATCAACAGCAGAGAGAAGGCAACTGGCATGTGGATTTTCCTTAAAAATTTCATTGGTGTCACCTCATTGTTCTTTGCTTGAGTGGGCGCATTTTAGCGTTATTTTGACGATGCGCATCAGTCGTTCCGCCGCGCCGGCCAGCAGTTCAGGAGCGCGGGCGATTGACTCGTCGAGCGTCATCGGGCCTGTTGCTGTCGGCATGATCACGTCGATGCCATATTCATATACTTTGTCAGCGCCCGGTTTCACGGCACCGACGATGGCTGCCACGGGGATTGGCCCGTGACGCTTGGCTCTTACGGCCACGCCGACGGGGACTTTGCCGTAGGCTGACTGACCGTCTATGCTGCCTTCACCTGTGATGACCAAATCGCAGCCGATCATGTGCGCGTCGAAGCGGACTAAGCCAAGCACGGTATCAATGCCCGACTGGATCTGCGCACCGCAGAACAGTGACAGTGCTGCTCCCAATCCGCCGGCTGCGCCGTAGCCGGGAACGTCTAACACGTCGCGTCTCAGGTCACGTTGAACGATCTGTGCAAAGCGATGCAGCGCCGCATCAAGTCGGGCGATCATTTCGGGGGTCGCGCCCTTTTGAGGCCCGTAAACCGCCGACGCCCCGTTGGGACCGCAGAGCGGGTTTCTCACGTCGCAGGCTGCTGTAAAACGGCATTCCGTCAGACGTGCATCGATGTGTGATGCGTCAATTCGAACCAGTCGTTCAAGCCCTGCGCCGCCCGGGCCGAGCTCCTGCCCTGCGGCGTCCAAAAATGAAACCCCCAGAGCTTGCGCCATGCCTATGCCCCCGTCGTTTGTTGCCGATCCGCCGAGGCCAATCAGAAACTTTCGGCAACCACCGTCCAACGCCGCTCGTATCAGTTCTCCAGTACCGCGACTTGTCGCGATTAACGGATCCAGCTTTTGACGAGGCGTCAATGGCAGCCCCGATGCCGACGCCACCTCGATAGCTGCCGTTCCGTCGGGCAGTATCGCAAACTCGGCCGTGACAGACTCGCTCAAGGGGCCTGTGACAGTCGCCGTTTTTTTTACGCCCCCCAGAGCCGACAGCAACGCTTCCACGGTGCCCTCGCCGCCGTCGGCCACGGGCAGGCGCACAACCTCGGCCTGCGGAAAAACGGTCGTAATTCCTTGCGCAAACGCGCAAGCGGCAGCGACGGCGGTACAACATCCTTTAAATGAATCCGGCGCCACCACAATCTTCACGCTGATCGTCTCCTTCAAGTCGGGATGTTCAAGTTCTGTAAAACAATTATAAAAAAATTCGCATGTCATGGCTATGTATTTCAAGACAAAGTTTTATGTATAATACTGTTATGGAAAACACTGTGCTTGTGCACGTGCGTTTTTTCAATATGGTCTCCGCACCTTCGATACACGTCGAGAAAAAGCGAGGGAGGAGGCACGACGCAGCGGAGGAGGCTTTTTGAGATGAATATCTCTCATGACAGCGCCATGCGCATTGTCACTGAAATGAGCTCCATCATCGGACATGACGTCAACATGATGGATGAAAGGGGTATTATCATCGCAAGTACTGACCCGGAGCGTTTTGGTACGTTCCACGGCGGAGCCTGTGAATTGCTTCGGCAAGGGCTTGATGAACTGACGGTTGTGAACGACGATGAATATCCGGGGGCGCGCCGGGGCATTAATCTGCCTATTCGTTTCGAAGGTGCAACGGTGGGCGTGATCGGTATTACCGGCAGAGGGAGTGAGGTTCAGCAATATAGTCAGATCATCAAGAAAATGACCGAGATCCTGTTGATGGATTCCTGGGGCGAGCGTCAAAAGCAGCTTCGTGCTGCCATGTGGAGTCAATTCATGGAGGAATGGCTTTTCTCTTCTGCTGAATCGATTACTGACCGTTTTGTTGAGCGAGGACTTGAGCTGGGCATCGACATCCGCAAGCCTTTCCAGATTTTTGTAGTCGCTCTGGAACAACACAGCGCGGCAGAAGGGCCGGAGTGTCTCGGTCGCATTGAGGCGGCGGTTCGTCAAGCTCTCCGGGAGGCCACAGGAGGTTTTTACTATAAATTACCCTTTCGCTATGTCTGTTTTGTTTCTCCTGCCAGTGAAGCAAAACTACGCCACATGGCCGACCGCGTTTATGAAAATATAGAACGATGCGGTTTCCGTGCCTTTGTGGGCATTGATACCGAATCTGTTGACTGTCGACAAGTTCGCAGCGCTTACGACCGCGCCGGCAAGGCCCTTCGGGCCGCCGTGCAAAACGGAGAGCGCTATGCTTTTTATAATGGGGTTGATATCGAATTTATTGCCGGCGAAATACCTCTAAAAACGCGGCAGGAATTCATCACGCGTCTTTTTATGGAGTGTCCCGAACGTGACTTCAGTGAAATCATGAGTTTTCTGTCTGTGTATTTTCACTGCAATGGTTCGATTCAAGCGGTTGCGAAGGAGTTGTGTTTGCATAAAAACACCGTGCAGTACAAGCTGCGACGTATCCACAAGCTGACGTGTCTTGATCCTCGGGACTTGAAAAATGCGGCAATTTTTGCGGTTGCCCTCGCCATCTTCAAAACGTTGAAAAGCGACACGGCGGCCAGTGCGCTGCATTTATAAAGCAAACCCTTGAAACGTCGAAAATAAGCGGAGAAAAGTAAGCATGGGATTGAGCGCTTCCACGGTATTGAAATGTCCTTGGAATTGCGGCACATTGACCGAATGTCATTTTTTTATTTTTCAATGTGCTTTAAGAGAAGATGCCTGTTTTTTGTAAAGCGAAAACGGCAGGGATGATGACGCTTTCTCCGTTTTCATTGTCGTCCGTCTTTCCTGTGCATGCATGATCTTTCAACAAAACACTTTTCCCGCTGGCTCACCGCGGAGAGAATATGGCGTCAGCCTGAAGATGGAGACCGGCTGCAAATGCGCGGGAAAAATTTTAACGATGGCTGAGCGCCTTCGCCTCCTGGATTTCAGAAAGCGCTGACTGCGTCGGATGCCCGACGAAAGGGCGCAGCGGCTGCCGCCTCTCTTTACCGTGAACAACGGTTCGAAAGTATTCCTAACGGACGATTCTTCAGGGGAGTGCGGTACGTTTACCCGAATGAACGTGTAAAAATTTTTGTCTCCGTGCGGAGAAAAAAACGAACTATGGCGCTCGGCGTAATCTGCTATATTGACGGAGGCATTTGTCTAATCACACGCCTTTTGTCATAACATCCTGCCGCGGAACGAGAACGGTGCGGACTCGCAAACGACGAGTCCGCACCGTTCTCGTTCCTCACGTCTTTGAAGCGTGGCAAGGTACGTGCGATGCGCCGCTGAAATTTATTGGGAGGTTCCCTGAGAGCTGAACACGTCGTGCAGGCGGGGCATGGCGGCGGCGCCGCCATGTTTTTCGCAGACGCGGGCGGCGACGGCCGAGGCGCCGGAGCCGATCCAGCGCACCTGTTCCGGTGTCAGTGCGTCCCAGGGAGTGTCTTTCGGCAGGCTGAAAAGGCCGTGCAGCAACCCTGCGGCGTAGCCGTCGCCGCAGCCTGTGGTGTCCCGCACTTCCACTGAGTAGGCATAGAGGCGCTCGCAGGTCGGGCCGGAGGCGATGAGCGATCCCTGAATTCCGGCGGTCATGACGGTGAGTGCGCCCTGACGGGCCTGGCAGAGCGCCGCGAAGGCGGTGTTCACGTCTTCGCCGGGAAAAAACCAGAGCAGATCGTCGGTGCTGAACTTGACCAATCGGGGCTTGAGCATGAACTTCAACGCCCTCTCGCAGTAGCTCTGTTTTTCCGTTACCAGTGCGGGACGGGCGTTCAGGTCGAAGGAAACGGGCACTCCCGCATGGTAAAATTTTTGCGCCAAAGCTTCCTGCGCCGAGGCGCCCGGTTCGGAGGTCAGCATGACGCCGGCGCAGTGAAGGGCGGCAAAGGCGCGGGGATCAATGGATGCCGCTTCTTCGATGGTCACCGTTTCATCGGCGCAGCCTGAGCGGTGAAAGGCGAAGTCGGGCGTTCCCTGGGGGGGGTGACGAACCTGCGAAAGGGCGGTGGGCAGGCTTTTTTTGTAGAAAACGTGCCGACGGTCGATTTTCTCGCGGTCCATGAGATGCAAAAGCGCGCGGCCGCGAGCGTCGCTGCCGATGCCGCCCGAAAAAGCGGCGGGAATTTGAAGGCGCGCCGTGCCGACGGCGGCGTTGAGAACTGAACCGCCGGGCAGCTCTTCCTTCTGCGCGCCGTCGGGGCCGATGAAGCAGTCATACAGCGCTTCTCCAAAAAAGAGAACGGGCTTCATGATTTTCTCTCCTTCAAGAATGATATTTTGCTTTATGAGTTTACCATGTCGGCGTTTGTCGGCGCAATTCAGCGCTGAAAATGGTACAATAACTTCGGGGACTGGGGGAGCCGGTACGCCGGATGAGAGGAGACGCATCAGTCTCGACCCTTGGTACTTGTTCCGTCGCAGGGCGGGGCAGGAAAGGCGGAGTGTTTCCGCCCTCTCTAAAATATTTTCGGGAGGTCCGAATGATGGAAAGGAACAGTTCTTCACGTTTTTTGGCGGAGGCCGCGCTGACCATCGCGCTGGCCGTGGTTTTTTCGAGGATCAGGCTCTATCGACTGCCGCAAGGCGGCTCCATTACCCTGGAAATCGTGCCGCTTCTCATTTTGGCGCTGCGCTGGGGGCTGTGGAGGGGCATTGCGGCGGGCGCCGTGGCCGGCATCCTTCAATGGATTCTCGGCGGCTATGTGGTTCACCCGATGCAGGGAATTCTTGATTATCCCCTGGCCTATGCCGTCATGGGACTGGCGGCCATCGTTCCCGGCAGAGATTGGATCGGCGTCGTGGTGGCCTGTTTGTTCCGCATCGCCTGTCACGTGGCGTCGGGCGTCATTTTTTTCGCGTCCTACGCGCCGGAAGGCATGAATCCTTTTCTGTATTCTTTGGCCTACAACGGAAGTTTTATGAGCATCAATATGGTCATCGCGTTGATTTTGGTGCCGCTGATCATGAAGAGGCTCAGAGACCTGTAACTTTAAAGCTTTAAAGAAGGAGGAACGAGCCGTGAAAAAGGTGCTGCTGCTCATTCTGTTTTTGGTGTCGGGCGTGCCTGCGGGGGCCTCGGTGATCGACGCCCTTGAGGCCTGCCGCACTGAAATCGGTCTGCTGCCCGATGCGCCGGGAGACGGCTATTCCTCAAAAACCCTTGCGGCGGAGATGAAGCTGCGTCTGCTGCTGGAGCAGCCGGAAGCTTTCCACAAACTGTACCGGCTGATGGTGAAATATTTTCAGTCGCCCATGCTGCTGCTCTACTGCCGCCTTGACGCGTCGCTGAAGCCTGCGGCCTACGAGAACGATATCGCCGTGGAGCTTCAGGTTTGCCGCGTATTGCTTGAGGCAAATCAGCGCTGGAAGGTGCCCGAATATTATGACTGCGCCATCAAAAAGGCCGGCCGGCTGCTGCGTTACAACGTATACCGCGACGTGCTCATCAACAGCGCTCAGTGGAAAGAACGGCCGTCGGGGATTTATTCGATCTACGAGCCCAGTCACGTGCTGAATTTGTGCAGTGTGGACGTGCTGGCGCTTCAGCTCCTGAAAAACGAAATGCCCCACCGCTGGGAAAGCGTGGCGCAGCGGTGTCTGGGCATCCTTCTGGCAGGCAGCGGCACCTTGGAAAATCAGCGGTGCTATGACGTGGACAAGCAGAGTTATGTCTACAAAGACGATTCACTGGCGGCGCTCAAGATCATGGAGAACCTGGTGGACGGCGGTCTGGTGCCGCGACGTTCCATGGAACGCCTGACGGCGCGGCTGCACGAAAATCCCCGCTTTCTCGCCGAAGAAGGAGAGGGCTCCCTGGAGGCTTCGGCCATCGGCGGCTATGTGCTTTTCCGTTCGGGCTATACTGCCGAAGCCCGTCAAGTTTTTTCCGCGCTGGAAGAAACCTACGGCACCGGGCGGGAGGGGCTTCTTCACGCCCCGGGGAAAGCGCCTTCCGTGTTCGAAAATCTGGTGTACCTCACGGAGATGGCAAAACTGGAACCTCAGAGGTTGAAGTGAACTTTTAACTGCACAGGAACCGCCGTGCCGAGATCAGCCGGCACGGCGGTTCCTCAAAATCCGTCACTCGTAGAGCCGCTCAATACAGGCCCGCGCCAGACTGCGCAGCGTCGAGACGGCGCGTGACCGGGGCAGTCCCGAGGCTTCGTAGGCCAGAGGCAGTTCAGTGCAGGCGCACAGAACGGGCACGTCGCGCGTCTTCCACAGCCCTTCCACCAGAGGGCGCAGCACATCGGCGCTCTGTTTCAGCTTTCCCGCTTTGACCAGACCAATGGTCTCAATGAGCCGGGGGAGCACGGCTTCGTCGGGCTTGAAAAGTTTCAGTCCCCGGCGCTGCGCTTCACGATCGTAAATGCCGCTGTACAGCGTGCCGCCCGTGGCAATGATCCAGCAGCCTTCGGGGCTGATTTTCAGCGCGTCGGCCACGGAGACTTCGACGATGTGAACCAGCGGCACGGGCAGTTCATGGCGGAAATGGTCGATGAAGTAATGCGCCGTGTTGCAGGGCACCGCCAGAAGCTGCGCTCCCCAGGAACACAGCTTCAGCAGACCCTCTTTGAGCTGCGGCTCCGGACTGGGCCCGTTGCCCATAATGGCGGTGCTGCGGTCGGGGATCTGGGGATTGTCGTAAACGTAGATTTTGGGATGTTCCTGGTCGCATTTTGCCGGCGCCAGCTCCGCCAGAAGCCGCATGAATTCCGCCGAAGCCGCGGGGCCGAGGCCGCCGAACACGCCGAGAATGGTATTTTTCACCATGGGACTCGCTCCTTAAGACAATGAAGATAACGACTTGAAAAAAATTTTTCAGAAAAATGGAGTGAATAAACAATTTTGTCTCATTATACATCCGCCGTCTTGAAAATCCAGGGCGAAATGGAGAGGCCATGGCCTTGGGCCGAAAGCGTCTTTCCCCGAGGGCGGCTCCGCGCTAAAATAATGTGAAGATATTCGAGAGCCGCGTGCCCGTCAGTCGGTCGAAATGAAGGAGGAATGTCTCATGAAAATTTATATCAGCGCGGACATGGAAGGCGCCACGGGAGTCACCGACGTCGTCCAGACCATGGAAAGCCGCTCGGAATACGCCTTCGGGTGCCGAATGATGGCCCACGACGTGAGAGCCGCCGCTCTGGGCGCCCTCAAGGCCGGCGCCGACGAAATTCTCGTCAACGACGCCCACGGCAGGAAAATCAACATCGACATCGCCGCGTTGGGCGGAAACGGCGCCGTGCGCCTGCTGAGCGGCACGCCCAAGCCTCTGGGCATGATGGAAGGCCTTGACGAAAGTTTTGACGGCGTTTTCTTCATCGGGTACCATGCCATGGCCGGGACGCCCGGTGCCGTGCTGGATCACACCGTTTCGGGGCGCACGGTGTATTCCGTCTCGCTCAACGGACGTGAAGTGGGCGAACTGGGGCTCAACGCCGCCGTGGCGTCGGAACTGGGCGTTCCCGTGGCGCTCGTGGAAGGCGACGATGCTCTGGAGCGCGAAGTCCGAGAGCTTTTAGGCGAGGACGCGGTCTATGCCTGCGTGAAAAAAGCCAAAGGCCGTTACGCCGCCGATTGCCTGGTTCCCGGCGGAGAACCTCGCGTTTCGGCGGTGCCGGGAGCCCCCGTCAACGCCTTTGAACTGATCCGCGCAAAGGCCGAAGAGGCGGTGAGGCTCATCGCTGACGGCCGCGCGTCTCAAATGAACATCGGTACGGGCGCCTTCGAGTTGAGAATTACCTTCCACACCACGGCGCAGTGCGACGCCGCCTGTCAAATCCCCCTGCTGAAACGCATCGGCGGACGCACCGTGGAGCTGCGCGGCACGGGCATGGCGGAAATGCGCCGCTGGTCGGGCGCCATTATCGGCCTGGCCTCCACGGCGGGCTAGGCTTCAGTCAAAAAGTCCCGCGGGATGGAGATGTTTTTTGGCGGCCCCTTGGTCGCCGGCGGGCAAGGGGGGGGCGCCCCTTTGTGAAGGTCTCGCCTCCGACGGGGTGAGCGGCGCGGACAAGGTTCGCTGCGACGCCGAAAGGGGGCCACAGCGCCGCGTGAACGCCGAAAACGCTGAAAGGGCCTGCCGCGCCTGACGGCAGGCCCTTTCAGCGTTTTTTTTCGACGGAGAAAAGCCGAATTTTTTTGACCGCCCCACAGTTTCTCGCCGTCCTTGCCGTGACCGAGAAAGCGAGGAAAGGGAAAATCGTGCGGCAGTCCCGGTTCGACGGCGTAAATTCAGGCATGGGCGCCGAGGCAGTGCGACGCCGCTTTTGCGGATAGGGCGCGACGCTCTCGCATCACGGCGCCGACGAAAAAGACTCGAAGGTTTTGAAGCGCCCTGATCCCGCGCGGGAGGAAAAATTACTTTGGCGCGGAAGCGTTTTCGCGCCGACGGACGACGAGCTCGTTATAGGTGGACAGAGGGCACTTCTCGCGGGTATAGACCACGTCATTGAGCTCCATCAGCACGATTTCCATGGTCGTGCGCGTGACGGAACCGCTCTTCATCAGATGTCCGCCCACCATTTTGCCGTTTTCGTCGGCGATGGAAATGTGGAGATGCTGCTTTTTGGCGTCAATGGTGCCGCCAAAATAAATGACCTCGAAGACTCCTTTGAGGAGCGTACCGTCGCTGCGGTCAGCGTAGCGGATATTGGCTTGGCTGAGGCTGCCCACGGCGGACACCACCGAGGCCGCCTGCAGATGGTTTTCGTCGGCGAACTTGCGGACTTCCTGCACAAGGTCCATTCCCGGGACGAGACGCAGCGTATAAAAAGTGGCGCCCGAAGGAACCGCCTCGGCGGCGAACGCCGCTCCCGCCATCACCAATACCGCCAACAAAGCCAGCACGTTCTTTTTCATGAATTCGATCTCCTTTGTGCGTAATATTTTGCGCGGCGATGAAAACCGACGCCTGTGCCGCCCCTTCGCGCGGAGCCTTTCCGCCGCCTGAAACGGCCGAAAATTTCCTTTTGGGCAATGTAATTATAACAGAAAAATTAAATTTTGCCTGTCAGAAAATCGCCGCCGCCCACGACGTGGAAAGAAGAGAAAAGGAAGCGCGGAAAGCCGCGGCGGTGATATAATGGCGTCAAAATTACGGCCGTTCAGCGGCCTGCGAGGAGTTTTTCCATGAAACAGAACCGACAGTACCCGCGCCTGACGGTGACGGTCAAGGCGGAGCGCAGCATAAAAAAAGGTCATCCCTGGGTTTACGGCGAAGAGGTCACCGACGTGGACGGTTCATACCGCCCCGGCGATTGGGTTGACGTGACCGGGCGAGAGGGGAACTACCTGGGCACGGGATTTGTCAACGACCACTCCAAAATCCGCGTGCGCATTGTTTCCCGCAATGCCAACGACAGTTTCGACCGCGCCTTCTTTGAACGCCGCCTGCGCTACGCCCTGCAATACCGCAAGAGCGTCATGGGCGAGCATTACCGCTGTTGCCGGCTGATCTTCGGCGATTCCGACGGATTCCCCGGCCTCACCGTGGACCGTTTTGACGACGTTCTCGTGGCGGAGGTGCTGTCGCTGGGCATGGAGTTGCGCCGGGACGTGATTTTCCCGCTGCTGCTGCGCCTGCTCCGCGACGACGGCCAGCGCATCGGCGGCCTCTGGGAGCGCAGCGAATCGTCCATCCGCGACCTGGAAGGCCTGCCTCGCCGAAGCGGCGAATATGCGTTGGAAGGCTGTTCCCTGGCGGGACGCCGCACGGCGAGAATTTGCGAAAACGGCGTGCTCTGCGACGTGGATTTCGTTGAAGGGCAAAAGACGGGATTTTTTCTCGACCAGAAGCTGAACCGCCGCATGGTGGCTTCGGTGAGCGACGGCATGAAGGTTTTGGACTGCTTCACTCACACGGGCTCCTTCGCGCTCAACGCCGTCAGAGGCGGCGCGCGTCACGTCACCGCCGTGGACATCTCTTCTGCGGCCGTCGACATGGCCCGTCACAATGCCCAACTCAACGGCTTCGGCGAAAAAATGGAGTTCGTGACTGCCGACGTGTTCGACCTTTTAACCCATTTGGCCTCGCGCGGCAAAAGCGATTATGACCTCATCGTCCTCGACCCGCCCGCCTTCACCAAGTCGCGGCGCAGCGTAAGCGGTGCCTACGCCGGCTACAAGGACATCAATTATCGCGCCATGCGGGCTCTGCCCCGCGGAGGATTTCTCGCCACGGCGTCCTGCTCGTCCTTTATGACCGACGGACTTTTCAGGAAGATGCTGGCCGAGGCCGCTGCCGACGCCGGAGTTTCGCTGCGGCAGGCCGCTTCGGGAAAACAGGCACCCGACCACCCCATCCTGTGGGGCGTTCCCGAGACGGAGTACCTTAAATTCTATTTGTTCCAAGTGGTATGACACAATACAGGCCGCCTTTGCAAAAATGCACAGGCGGCCTGGATTTTTTGTGCGCTTTCGAAAGCTCTCGATTTGCGACAGAAGGTTCCTTGGTGAATTTCGGCAACAAAGGGATTGCCTCCGCCAAAAGAAACGAGGTTTGCGAAGGCAACGTGCTTTATCTTTCAATCAGTTTCGCACGGCATCAGCGGGCATCGGACATTTCGCTCATGTTTTTTAGAAAAAACGTCAGTTTTCCCGGCAGCATTGAAGATAAAAATTTTGGAGCCGGCGAGCGCAATCCTCAATGTCATATCCTTGTTCGGCAACGCTTTGCGCCGAGTTTTCCCGTCGAAGTGAAGCGCCGTTTTTCAACAGATCGAGCGCTTCCCGTGCCCACGCCGAAGCCGGTGCCGACAACGGCAGGAAACGGACTTGCGGCGTCAGCGCCACTTCGTTTGTTATGCTGTCGGAGCACAGCAGGGGCAACCCCGTGGCCTGAGCTTCAATGGCGACCACGGGAAAACCTTCGAAGAGCGACGGAAGAAGAAACAGGTCCATAGCCGCCATCAATTCGTTCACGTCGGAGCGAAGCCCCGTAAAAATGATTTGATCCTTAATTCCCAGCTGAAGGGCTTGGGCCTCGACGCGAGGGCGCAGCTCTCCGTCGCCGACGAGCAGCAAATGAGCCGCAGGGCGGCGTTTCAGCAGTTCTGCAAAGATTTCAAGCAGAAGTTTGTGATTTTTCTGCAAGGTAAAGCGGCCGACGTGGCCTATAACCGGGCCGTTTTCAAGTTGCATCCGGCGGCGAAGGCGATCGCGAGTTTCCTGCCGGAACGCGAAGTTTCGGGTGTCTATGGCATTGTTGATCACCGCGACTTTGCCGGATTTAACGCGCGCCCGGCCGTACTGAAAAACGCCTGCCGCCCGGCTGCACGCGAAAAGGTGGGTGCATTGGGCAGTGAGATGGGCTCTGGACCAGAGCTTGAAAACTTTTCTGAGCCCCCGGTCGGCGAAAGAGGTGTTGTGGCTGTGCGCAATTCGCGTCGGGACGCCATGCCCTTTGGCGGCGTGAAGAACCAACGTGCTGAGCACGTCGAGGTGCGAGTGGACGACACGGTATTCCCGATGAGACGTGAAAAATTGGTCAAGTTCCCGATGGTATCGGAGGAAGCAGCGCGGGTGAATGGGCGGCATCCGATAGATTTTCCCGCCCAGCTCTTCGATTTCATCGTCGTAGACGCCTCGCTCAGGGCGGTGAACCATGAAATCGAACTGGACCTTGCTGCGATCGACGTGGCGGTAATAGTTCATCAGCATGGTTTCAAGGCCGCCGCGGTTCATAACGGTCACCACTTGAAGAACACGAACGGGAGCAGGCATTGGCGAAACTCCTTTGCAGATTTTGAATTTTCAGCGGCGAAGCAGCTGTGAGTACAGGGCGTTGTGCATGTTCAGGAGATTATTGATGTCGTATTTCCCGACTTTTTCATGCGCTCGTTGTACAACTTCCCTCAGTTCGCCGCTCTGTTCCGCCACGCTCCGGAAGGCTCTTGCCAGTGCGTCGGTGTCGCCCACGGGAACGAGGATGCCGCAGCCGTCGGCGAGCAGGTCGCGCGTGCCCCGGGCGTCGGCGCCGATGACGGGCGTTCCCATGGCCATGGCTTCCAGCACCGATCGGGGCAGGCCCTCGCGCTGCGACGGCAGCACCGCGGCCGCCGCGCCTTTGAGCAGCGCGGGAATGTCGGTGCGCTGACCCGGGAAGTGACAGCGTTTTTCCACGCCCCGTCGGCGGGCCAGTTCCCTGGTCGCGTCCAACAGCGTCCCTTGGCCGGCGAAGACCAGGTGAAGCGATGGGACGTTGACCTGTGCAAGGGCGTTTACGGCGTCGCGGTGTCGCTTGCCGGCATTGAACTCGGCGACCATCAGAATATAGCGGTCTTCGGGCGTTAATCCCATTTCTTTGCGGACGGCGGCGACCTGCGCGTCGTCGACGGCGCTGCGGCTGTACTGCGTCAGGTCAATGCCGATGCCCGGCATCAGCGTGAGCTTTTCCCGCGGGACGATGCGGTGCTTCAGAGCGGCCTCGTAATCTTCATTGTTGATGACAATCAGACGGTCTGTCCAGCGTCCGGCGAGCTTTTCCAGGGCGATGAACAGGCCGTTTTTCATTTTTGAGTTGCCTCTGTAGAAATGGAAGCCGTGGGCGGTGTAGACGACTTTGACTCGTCCCTCCGCGCGCAGGCTGCGCAGGGCAAAGCGGGTGACGAAGGCCGCGACGGGCGTGTGGACGTGAACGATGTCGTATTTCTCGCGTTTTACCAGATCGACGATGAAGCGGGGAGCCTCGGCGAAGTTTCGGGGATCCAGGGGATTTCGGCTCCAGTCGATCTCATGGAGATGATGGAAGCGGTCGCGGTTTTCGGCGTATTCTCCGGCGCCGCGCGCCAGCGCGTCCACGGTCCAGCCCAGCGAACGAAAGAATCGGGCGTAGGGAACGAGAAAACTTTTCAGCGTGATGCCCACGGTGGAAACCATAAGCAATTTAGGCATGGCGTTTATTGCCTCGCATGGCGTTTGGTGATTTTTGCGGGATTGCCGAAAATGGTGACATCGTCGGGCACGGGATCGAAGGCTTTTGCGCCCGCGGCGATGAGAACATTGCGCCCGACGCTCAGCCCCTGCAGCACAAAGCTTTGCGCTCCGGCAAAACTCTTTTCGCCCATAACGACGTGTCCTGAAATGTCGGCCATGGGCATGAAGCTGCAAAAATCGCCGATGCGACAATCGTGTCCGATTTGGGCAGCGGTGTTGAGCATGACGAAACGCCCCAGTGCGGCCTTGGCGGACACGAAGCAAAAATGTCCCACGTAGCAGCCCTCGCCCAGAGTTGCGTCCCGTTCCACATAGGCGTCGGGAGCGATGAGCGTGGGGAAGGCGAGATGCGAAAGTCCGCGCAGCCGTTCCCACAGGGCGGCTTTGCCGCGGGGATCGGCAAAACCGAAGACGACGTGTAGCGGCGTAATGCGGCGCTTTAAAAGTTCCGCCGGCGCGAGGACGGGCAATCCGTCCACTTCATCGCCGACGGTTGGGTCGTCGTCGCTGAAACCGATAATATTCCATCGGTCCAGCAGCTGGGCCAGGCGGCGCGCCTCGCGTCCGAAATTTCCGGCGCCGTAGATCAGCAGATCCTGTCGCATGTTCTAATGACACTCCTTTGTTCCCGTAAAGGGCGGCATGGTGGCTTCCCCGTCGGCGCTGATGCCCTCGCGGCGAAGGACGGCGCGGAGGGTCATCCAAAGAATTTTCACGTCCAGCCAAAGACTTTCGTGCTCCGTGTACCAGACGTCGCGGGCGAATTTCTCCTCCCAGGTCAGGGCGTTGCGCCCGTTGACCTGAGCCCAGCCGGTGATGCCGGGGCGTACGTCATGGCGGCGGCGCTGAAATTCGCTGTAAAGCGGCAGATACTCCACCAGCAGAGGCCGCGGCCCCACAAGGCTCATGTCGCCTTTGAAAACGTTCCACAGCTCGGGAAGTTCGTCGAGGCTGGAACGGCGCAGTTTGAGGCCGAAGGGCGTCAGCCGCTGCGCGTCGGGGAGAAGACGCCCCTCCCCATCGACGGCATCGCTCATGGAACGGAACTTGTACAGCTTGAACACCCGTCCGTGCAGTCCGGCGCGCCGTTGGGCGAAGATCACGGGAGATCCCAGGCGTCGGCGCACTTTCAGGGCAATCAGCGCCAGCAGCGGGGACAGAAGGATCATTCCGGCGGCGCTGAGAAGCACGTCGGCGCACCGTTTGAGGCGGCGATATCCCTTCATGCCCATCTAAAACGCGATCTTCAGCGCTTCAATGACCCGGGACTGTTCGTCGTCGGACATGGCCGATGCCGAGGGCAGGCACAGTCCGCGGCCGAACAGATCCTCGCAGACGCTTGAGCCGCCGTGGTTGAAGCAGGGGCACCCCGAAAAAACCGGCTGCAGGTGCATGGGCTTCCACAGCGGGCGCGTCTCGATGCCGGCGTCGTTCAGCGCGTTGTACAGGTCCATGAAAGTGACGCGCTGTCCCCGGTCGATGGTGAGACAGGAAAGCCACGCGCTGGTGCGGCATCCGTCGGGTACGGGCATCATGGTCACGGGCAGATCGGCCAGCTCGCGGCAGTAGCGATGGTAAACGGCGCGGCGGCGCGTCACGCGCTCATCCAGATGTTTGATCTGTCCCACGCCGATGGCCGCGGCGATGTTGCTCATGCGGTAATTGTAGCCCGCCTGCGAGTGCTGGTACCACGGCGCCGCGTCGCGCGCCTGCGTCGCCAGAAAAAAAGCTCTGTCGCGCAGCGACTTTTCGCGGGTTAAAAGCATTCCGCCGCCCGAGGTAGTAATGATCTTGTTGCCGTTGAAAGACAGCGCGCTCAAATCGCCCAGCGAACCGCAGGGGTGATCGCGCCACGTGGAACCCAGAGCTTCCGCGGCGTCTTCCACCAGAGGCACGCCGTAGGCGCGGCACAGTTCGGCGATGGCGTCCATGTCGGGGCAGAGGCCGTAGAGCTCGGCGACGATGACGGCTTTGGGAAGCTTTCCCGCCCTGCGGGCCCGTTGCAGGGCTTTTTCCAGCGCGGCGGGCGACATGTTCCAGCTGTCGGGCGCCGAGTCGATAAAAGTCAGCTGTGCGCCCTCGTGAAAGGCCGGCGCCGCCGAGGCGATAAAGGTGAAATCCGAGCAGAACACGCAGTCGCCCCGTTTCACGCCCAGCAGCTTCACGGCCAGATGCAGCGCCGCCGTGCCGCTGGACAGCGCCAAAGCGAAGGGCATGGCGCAGCGGTGCGCACATTCCCTTTCGAAAAGTTCCACCATGGGGCCCAGAGGGGCGATCCAGTTCGACTGGAAAGCCTGCCTGACACATTCCAACTCATCGCCGCTCATGTGCGGATAGGACAGAAGAATTCTCTTGTCGCCCATGACGAAGACCTCCCTGAAAATCCGTCCCGTTGACGCGCGCTCCCGGTTTTTTTGCATTTCGCGGAAAAATTTCAAAAGCCGCGCCATGGAGCGCATCTCAAAAGCTCAGTTCAGCCTATTATAAGTCCTTTGCGGTAAATTGCAAAAAAACTTGTCGGGGAGTCTCGCGTGGGATGAAAAAAAGCTCTTCCCCGAAGGTTCTTTCGAGGAAGAGCTTTTTTTGTACATTTTAAAAAGTTACTTGGCGATTTTGGTGACGGCCTCGAGCAGCGCGTCATAGTTGATGGCGTGCGTCACTTCGGGAACCAGTTCAACGTAGCGGATCACGTCATCGCGGTCCAGCACGAAGACGGCGCGGGCCAGCAGGCGGCGCTCTTTGATCAGCACGCCGTAGGCCGTACCGAAGGACGCGTCGCGGTGGTCGGACAGCGTGGCCACTTTGTCAAAGCCCTTGGCGGCGCAGTAGCGTTTCAGGGCGAAGGGAAGATCCATGCTGACGTTGAGCACGTAAACGTCGCCCAGCTTGTCCACGTCCTCGTTGAACCACGTGGCCTGAAGGTCGCACACGGGCGTGTCCAGCGAAGGCGTCACGGAGATGACCTTGATCTTTCCTGTGTAATCCTTCAGTGACTTCTCGGCCATGGCCGTGTCGAGAACTTTGAAATCCGGCGCCTTGTCGCCGACTTTCAGCTCGTTGCCCACAAGGGTGACGGGCTTGCCGCCCATGGTTACGACGTCTTTTCTTTCCTGCATGATAAACAGCCTCCTTCTTTGAGAACCGATAAGATTTTTTGCCGGGGTGTTTAATTATGACTGAATTAGTCTATTTGACAGTTTCATTGTACATGGAGAACGAAAAATTGCAAGCGCTTGAAGAGAAATATTTTAGTTTTTCAATGTTTCGTCATTTAAAAGGGGCTGAAAAAACGCTCTTCATTTGACATCTCGGCGCCCGGCGCGTACACTTTTTTCGAAGAACGAATTTCGAGGAGGAATGACCGTGCCGCACCTTTGGAAGGGTCGCGTGCTGCGCGCTGTCGCCGCAATTGAAGGCGGAGCGCCTTCCGTGGCCATCTATGACGATTCAGCGGATCAGAAACTTTTTTACAACAGCGGGCGTCTCATCCCCGCGGGGCAGTTCGCAGCGCTTCCGGCGCTCTGGAATCTCTGCGAACGCGTGGAGTCGGGCGAGCTTTCGGCGGAAGAAAAACTCCCCTTCGGCAAAACCTTTGACGAGGCGGCCGCGGAGATCATCGCCGGCAGCGCCGACACTCTCAACGCACTCATGGGTTTTCTGGGCTTTGAAGGCGTTTCCGCCGCGGCGAAGCGCGCGGGAATGGCGGACACGGAGATCGTCTTGCCCGTGGGCGCCCCGGGCGCCGAAAAGTCCAATCTCACCTGCGCCTCCGACGCCGCCGTCTTTTTCAGAAAGCTGATCAGGCGGGAAGGTCTTTCGGAAGAGAGCTGTGCGCGACTCGTCAAAGCCTTTTCCGACAACGCCGAAATGGGCAAATTCGCCGCGGCCGGCGTGCCGACGGCGCATCTTGCGGCATCTATGCCGGGCTGCGAGTACGACGCGGGGATTTTCTTTCCCGAAAGCGAGGCGCCCATTGCGGCCGCCGTCATGACGGTTCTGCTGACCGCGCGCGGCAAAGGCGTGGAGTTCTGCGAGCGAACGGCCCGCGCTCTGGCGGGAAAGGAATAGCGAGACCTTCCGCGGTTCTCGCCCCTTTGCGGGGCGGGAACTTTTTTTTACAGCAGATTTTTGATGAACCGTTCTCCCTCGTCGCCCTGGGGAAGTTCCGAGGCGCTGAACGTCCCCGTCAGGACCCCGTCCCGAAGCACCGCCAGCTGCGATGCCGTCCTGTGAGCCTGCTGAAGGCTGTGAGAGACCATGACGATAGGGTAGCGCTCCCGCAGCGAGAGCATGAGATTTTCCACAATTTCGGCGGCGTGGCGGTCCAGCGAGGCCGTGGGCTCGTCGAGAAGCAGCACGTCGGGCTCCAGCGCCAGCGTACGCGCCAGACAAAGGCGCTGCTGCTGTCCGCCCGACAGCGTCAGGGCATCCGTCGTCAGGCGCCCGGAGATTTCGTTCATGAGCCCCACCTCGCGCAGCGCTTTTTCGGCGCGGTCCGAGGCTTCCGATCCGACGACCCCCATCACCAGCTTCAGCGGCAGAAGCATGTTGCGCTCAACGCTGAGAGGCAAAGGATTGGGCGACTGAAAGACCATGCCCGCCCGTCGACGCAATTCCGTCAGCGGCATCTGAAAAACGTCTCTGAGCCGGCCGTTCACTTTCAAAGCGACCTTCCCGCAGGTATGCAGTGCCGGAAAATGCTCATTGAGGCGGTTGATGGAGCGCAGCAGCGTCGTCTTGCCCGATCCCGATCGTCCCACCAGCACCGTGATGGCCTTGTCGGGACAGTCCAGAGAGATGTCCTTTAAAATGGCGTGCCCGCCGGCGGACACGCGAAGATTTTCAACGACGGCGCAGAGACTCATGGGCGCACTCCCTTCCATTTTCTTTCAAGACTGCGCTGGAGCGCCCAGGCGCCCAGCAGAAGAGCTCCCGAGAGCATGAGCAGCACCAGCGCCGCGCCGAAACCGCGCTGAAGCTCGTCGGGGCTTGTGTACTGCGACGAAATGTAGAAGATAAAAAAAGGCAACGCTTCGTATTTGGCGCCCAGCCCCGCGGGAAGCCCCGCGTTGGCCACGGCCCCCGTCACCATAATGACCGCCGTGTCCTCGGCGGCGCGTCCCAAAGCCAGCATGACGCCTCCCAGCACGCCCCGTCCCGCCGCGGGAAGCAGCAGATGCCGCACGGTTTGCCACGGCGTAAATCCCAGCGCCTCGCCCGTGAGCTTCAGCCCGTCGGGCAGACTTTCAAGGACACTCTGCGTGGTAATGACCAGCGACGGCAGCACCAGCAGCGCCAGACAGAAGGCCGAAAGAAGCAGACAGGTGGTGGCCCGGGGAGCGAAAAAACGCCGCAGCGTCAAAATCAGCACGAAACCGAAAAGCCCCATGACAATGGACGGCACGCCCGCCAGCAGATCAACGGCCAAACCCAGACGGCGACGCGTCCCTTCCCCCGCGAAGCAGGCCAAATAAATGCCGCAGCCTATGCCCGGGACCACCGCCAGCACCATGGTGAGCGCCAGCAGCGTCAGCGTTCCCGCCGCGGCCGGCCAGATGCCGTCCCACACCGGCGCCCTGGCGAAAATCGCCCTCAGCGGCGGCGTGTCGCCGAAAAACAGCGACGTTCCCAGCGTCGGCGCGCCGCTGAAAAGCAGTTTCCACAGCAGCACCCCCATGGCCGACGGGACGGCCAGCGCCGAAATCCACGACAAAAGAGTCAGCAGGCGGTCCCTCATTTTTCGGCCCCCTTCCTGAGGCGGCGGATGATGAGACTGGCCGCCGCGCTGAAAGCCAGCAGAATGCCGCCGGCGATGTACAGCGAACTGTAAGCCTGTCCCGTCACCTCCGACGACGTCACGAGACTGATGTGAGCCGTCAGCGTGCGCATGGCGTCGATGGGCGTTTTCGCATACTGCACGGCGTTGCCCGCCAGCATGACGGGAATGAGGGTGTCGCCCGCGGCACGGCCGAAGCCCAGCATGGCGGCGCTGCACAAAGCTTTTTTCGACGCCGGAAGGACGACCCGCGCCAGCGTCTGCGACGCCGTCAACCCCAGCGCCTCACAGGTGAGCGACACGTGTGCGGCCGCGTTTTTTATGGCGCCGTCGAGCACCAGAGTCATGGAAGGGAGAATTTGAAGGCTCAGCACCGTCGCCGCCGAAAGCCAGCAGAGCCCCGTTCCGCCCAGGTGATTTCGCACCAGCGGCACCAGAAGAAAGACCGACACGAAACTGTAAACCACCGTGGGAACGGCGGTCATGAGACGAATGAGCCCCTCCAGAAAAGCGGCGGCCCGCCGAGGCCCCAGACCGTTGATAAAACAGGCGCATCCCAATGCCAGCGCCCATCCCAGCGCCAGCGCCGACAGCGAGAGCTGCAGCGTGGCGCAGATCATGGGCAAAATGCCGTACCGCTGCGCGTCGGGGCGCCAGACGGAGCCGAACACCATGGAGACGTCGGCATCCCGCAGCGCACCGAGAGCGCAGAGAATGATAAAGCCGAATACCGAAGCCATCAGCGCCCCCACACAGGCCGCCGAAGCGGCAAGCCATGCGGGCGCTCCCTGCCGAGACATCACATCAACTTCTTTCGAAAAAAATTTTCGGCGCGCGCCCTTGTGCAGGAGCCGGCGCAACGCCGCACGGCCTTTGAACGGAAAAGTTCCGTCCGCGCACCTCCCGCCGCCTTTACCCCGCGGCGGGGCGCACTTCAATGATAGCCGCTTTTCAAAGCCGCCGAAGCCGGAACTCAAGAAAAAAACTCTCCGCGATTTTCGGCGGAGAGCTTGCAGCACGGCGCGGGAGAGCCCCGGAGGATTTCCGTGCGCCGACTTTTCAGCGCGGACTTACTTTCGAGGCAGAGGAATGTAGCCGCTCTTTTTGATGATTTCGGCGCCCTCTTCGCTGTAGATGTAGTCGATGAAGGCTTTCGTCAGGCCTTCGGGCTCGCCCTTGGTGTTCATGTACAGCTGACGTACCACCGTATAGCTGCCGTCGGCGGCATTCTGCTGATTGGCCGTCATACCGTCCAGCCGGGGAGCCTTCACCGTTTCGTCGATGTGGCCGATGCCCACGTAGCCCATGGCGCGCACGTCGCCGGCCACGGTGGTTTTCATGGCGCCGTTGGAGTTGACCACGTTGACGTCAGGGGCCAGAGCGCCCTTGTGAAGCACCTTGTCGGTGAAGGTATCGCGCGTGCCCGAGCCGTCCTCTCTGCCGAAGACGTTGATCTTGCCCGCATCGCCGCCCACCTCCGACCAATCGGTGATGGTTCCCGCGTAAATGGCCGCCACCTGTTGGGCCGTGAGATCGTCGATTTTGTTGGCGGGGTTGATCACCAGCGCCACGCCGTCAACAGCGAAGGGGAACGTTTTCAACCCGTACTGCTGCACCTCGGCGTCCTTCAGAGCGCGTCCCGTGTTGCCGATATGCACCAGTCCTTCGCCCACCTGCTTGACGCCCACGCCGGAGCCGCCGCCGGCCACGGTGATGCTGATTTTGGGGTTGACGGTCATAATGCGTTTTGCCGCTTCTTTCATCACCGGAATGTGCGCCGTGCCGCCGGCGATGTCCATTTTGCCCGAAAGACCCTTGAAGGAATCAAGGGGGGCGGCCGTCGCCGCCGCCGCAAAAGCCAACACAGCCAGTACAGCAGTCAATGCTTTTTTCATGGGATATCCACTCCTGATTTTTTATGAATTTCATAACCAATACTGCACTGTCTACTATAAATCAAAAAGAAGGTCTCCGCTCCAAATAAACGTTGGAATTTGTTTGAGATTTTGTCAAAAAACGCAACAATTATTATAATTATTCTTAAAAGTTTTGTTATTCGCCGATATTGATAACGACCCCTTATGGTTGTCGCCGCAGCGGCGTGCAAAAAGCCTGCGCGCGCTTCAAAAATAAAACAACATGGCAAAGTGAAAAATATGGCGAGATTTTCTCCACAGAACGGAGAAAATCTGCTATGATGTTCATTAAAGAAGAAAAATCTTCGGGCAGGACGACAAAGCATGGTCGCCCGTGGCCGCCCCCGGGGCGGGGCGAAAAATTCGCCGCGATTTGGGCGTGAAGGAGGGGAGCGCTGTGAAACTGCTGAAAAAATTGACGGCTTTTCTGGTGACGACGGCATGGCTGTGCGCTCTTCCCGCCGCCGGTGAACCTCTGACGGAAAAAACGACTCAGGAGGCCGTACGGTCGCCCGAGGAAGCTCCGCTTTTTATGGGAGCCCAACACGAGGGGCCGCGGGTGTCGCTGGGCCGTCGAAACTGGATGACCTTCGGCGCCCGGGAGTTCGGTCCTTCCGATGACTGGGATTTTCGAACCTACCGCGCCGGCATGGGCTGGGATGTGGGCGACGGCGCCTCGGTGAGCGGAACTTACATGGTGCAGGACATCGCCCCGTGGAATCGGCGCTCGCAGGCCTTCACCGACAATCCCGAAGCCTGGACGGTGGCGTTGCGGCTCAGCCGGCAGAAACTGCGCTTTACCGACCTGTGGGTGGAATACGCCCGCATGGACGCGGGATTTTATCTTCCCGGCGGCGAAGGCTTTTCCGAGAGTTTCGCCCGCCCCTTCAGCCGCGGCGGCACTGCGTGGTTCATGGAGGACACCGACGTGCTCTATTTGACGGCGCGCCAACAGTGGGGAGAAAACTTCAGCACCTTCCAGAGCTATGCGCGCTACGAAAGCGGCCCGTCGCAGTACTCCAGAAGCTGGGCCGTGGGACTGGGCTACCGCTACAGGCCGGGTCTTTACATGGAAGTATCGCTGAGCGATCAGGACGGTGCCCTGGACAACCCCGATTACACCGACAGAAAAGTTCGCGTCAGAACCATGATTTCCTTTTAGGCGGTTTTGAAGGAAAGTGCCGGGCGCGCGCCGTCCCGTAAAATTTTTGTTCCGCGGGCTTTGAGGGCGCGTTTTTTAAGAAGCCGCCAAAATCATAATCAATGAAGAATTTTCGGCCGCAGGCCGCCGGAGCGACGCTCCGACGACCTGCGGCTTTTTGCGCGCCGATGCGGGGCGAAATCGCCAAGACGGGGACTATGGCGACGTGGTAAGGCGGATTTTTGTAGGCGCGCTCATATTTGCCGTAAAAGCCCCCCATCCTTAATCCCGCAGACATAAGGTTGCCGCACGGCGCCCCCATATCTGCCGCCAAGCTCCACATTCTCTTGTTTTTAAGGCGTGGCTCGCCTCGGGGCAAAATCCGCGGGAGCTTTTACGGAATCGTGCCGAGACGGCGTTTTTCAGCGGCGGTGCGTTTTTTCAAACCTTTAAAAGAAAAAGCTCCGCCTTTTCGCGGCGATGGTCCCATGAAGTCGAAACGGCAGCTTTTTTTGCTGATACCGGCTCAAAATGGGGACTTGTCAAAGGAATAAAATGTGATATTATGGCATTACGTACAGACAAAGCCCAGTGAAATGTCTAGATAACAAAGTGCCGAAGCCCATGAAAAGGCAAGACGCTCCCGGCGAGGAAACGTGGAAACTCCCGAAAAGCTCTTCCTTCAAAAACGGCCGAAGCCCTGCGTTACCGCGACAGGACCGCGGGCGATGCCGTGCG
>CABTYW010000003.1 GCA_902489135.1 uncultured Synergistaceae bacterium | reverse complement strand
GCCGAGGAGATCACCCCGGAGCTGGAGAACTTAAAAGCGCGCACCGGCGCCGAAGTGGTTTTGACGCACCGCCTGGAGGATCTTCTGGCGGAAGGGCCCGAAAAGATCATCGCCGTGCTGTCGCCCCACAGGGCGAAGGCCCTCCAAAGGCGTCTGGAAGAGCGGCTTGGCGGGCGGCTCTATGTGACTCGATCGGGAAATTGTCAGGTGGAAGTCCTCGCTCCCGGGGCAACCAAAGGACGCGCCCTGGAGTTGTTGGCTCGGCGTTGGGGCATCGCGCGGGCTGAAATTGCGGCTTTCGGTGACAATCTGAACGACCTTGAGCTCTTCAAAGCGGCGGGACTTCGGGTGGCCATGAGCAACGGCGACGATGAGCTGAAAGCTTGTGCCGACCTGATCGCGCCGCCCAACGGCGAAGCCGGCGTGGGACAAGTGATCGAAAGACTGCTGGCCCAGGGCTTATAACAAAGCCGCCGCCTTCAAAAACGGAGGACGGCGGCTTTCGAAGTGAAAAACTGTGGATGAAGTTGTCCGGGAAAGGTCGCCGGTTCAGCTTGGTTGTGGGATTTCATGGCGCCGTTGTATCACGGGACTGAGGAGGCGAGACGCCATTCCATGGGAGGCGGGGCGCTTCGACGGCGGTCTGCGGTGAGGCGCCGCGGCGGTCAAAGCCCTCGAATTCATGGCGAAGCCGCCCGTGGAACCTGAAACGGTACGGGACGTTTTCACGGTTTGCCATGAAACAGCCGCGGAATAATCCGCCTGTGGCGGCCTCATTGTGCCGCGGCGGCCAAATCATGTAAAATGGAAAAAATCTTTAGAGGAGGCATCGGAAGCCATGCACATGATCATCGGACGTCCTTTGACGGGAGGCACGCTGCTGCGCCTTCGTCGATTTCTCGCCTCGCTGGGGCTGGACTACGACGACGGCGTGGAAATGTCGTGCTGTACCTGCGATGAATACGGCGAAATTATAGCCACGGCGTCACGGCAGGGGCCGGTGCTGAAGTGCGTGGCCGTGGATCCCCGCCGCGAAGGAGAAGGACTGGCGGCATCGGTGGTGACTGAGGCTGTCATTGACGCCGTCAACGCGGGGTTGAGCCATCTTTTCCTGTTTACAAAGCCCTCTCATCGGCGTATTTTCGTCGATCTCGGTTTTTTCGCCGTGGCCGAAACGGAGGACATGCTGCTGATGGAAAATCGGCGGGACGGAATCGGCCGCTTCGTGAAAAGCCTTGAAGCGCCTGTCACCGACGGAGTCATCGGCGCCGTGGTGGCCAACTGCAATCCCTTCACGAAGGGACACCGGGCGTTGATCGCGTTGGCGGCCTCGCAGTGCGACTTTCTCCACGTCTTTGTTCTGTCGGCGGAGAAAAGTCTGTTCCCCGCGGCGCTGAGGCTGGAAATGGTGAAACGGGGAACGGCGGACATCAAAAACTGTGCCGTTCATCCCACCGGCGACTATTTGATTTCCGCCGCCACTTTTCCCGATTATTTTCTCAAGGACAAGGTCAAAGCCGAAGACGTGAAATGTCGGCTTGATCTGACGGTTTTCGCTCAGTGCTTCGCCGCGCCGTTGCACATCGTGAGGCGGTACGTGGGCACCGAGCCGTACAGTGCCGTAACGAAAAAGTACAATGAAGTCATGAAAACCTTTCTGCCGCCGCTGGGCATCGAAGTCAGGGAAATTCCCCGTTTCGAAAGCGGCGGAAAAGCCGTCAGCGCTACGGAGGTGCGCCGGATCATTGAAGAGCGCGGCCTCCGTGCGCCCGAACTGAAGGCGCTGCTGCCGCAGACCACGTTGGAGCTTTTGCGCGAAAGTCCCGTCGTCCGACGGCCGCAAGAGGAGCGTGCTCACCGTGCCCTTTGAGATGTATCGCTATCGCCGCATCGACGACCTTGAAAAATCGCTGCATAATCTGTCCGGTTCCCGCGGACGTATTTTTCTCGTGGCCGATTCGGGCGACCGCGACCTGCTGAGCGCCGTTTTGCGCTCCCAAAGGGGAACGGACGGAGAAAACGTTCCTTTCAGAATTCGGCGCTGGGACGAACTCTACCGCAGTTTCGCCGTTGAGCTGGGCGTGGAGCGACCTAAAATCCAGATTGATCCGCCCGACCATTGGCTGCTGCTTTTCGGCATCCTCTCGCGTTACGTCCGCTCCGGCGGACATCTGCCTTCGGGGGCGGGCGGACCGCGCTTTCTCAAGGTCCTGGGAGAGCAAATTCGCGAACTGATCCGCGAAGAGATCTCGCCCGAAAGCCTTGACGCTCTTTACGCCGAAGACGACCCTTCGGGGCGCGCTTTTGCGGAGCTGTACCGGCTGTACCGTCGGGCGTTGAACGAGAATAACCTTTCCGACAGCGCCGGTATCGCCACCGAGGCCACCGAGCTTCTTGAAAGGGGAGATCTGAACGCCGTCAAAAAGCTTTGTTCGGCGCTGGAGCTCAACCTCGTGGGCTTTTTCAGCTTCACCCATTCGCAGCTCCGCCTGCTGAGAAGGCTGGTGAGAGGCGGTGCGCAGGTGCGGTGCTTTTCTCCCGAGGGGGGAATGGCCGGTTCTTACGGCGCGGCGCAGCAGTTCGGCGAGGACGGGCAAACGCTGGGAGGCCAGTCGCCCTTTTCCGTGATCCTCATGGAAAGCGGAGATCCGCGCCAGGAACTTGAGACGGTCGCCCGAAGTTTGGCCCTGTGGGAGCGCGGAAGGGGCCCTCTGGCTTCTTCGCCGTGGCCGGGGTGGGAGGCCGTGGCCGTTACGGTGCCTCGGGGACGCCTGGCTCAGGCGCGCGAAGTCTTTTCGCGCTACCGCCTGCCGTGCCGCTGGAATTTTCGATTGAAAGTTTCGGAGACGCCGTTGTGGCACCTTTCATGCGCCTGTCTTGACGCGGCTGCCGGCGGCTGGCAGACCGAGCCCGTCCTTCGGCTTCTCAGCCTGCCCTGGCTCCGGGGCTTTGAAATCGACGCCCGAAGCCTTCGGGCGCTTCATCCCCGCGAACGGGGGCGGTGGCTTGAAGTGCTGAAAAGAGAAAGCCCCGAAGCCGCGGCCGATTTCGAGAGCTGTGCGGCCTACGCCGCCGCGGTGAAACGGGGCGGCACGGCGCTTGAGCTGCTTCAGGCTCTGCGCCGCCTTGCCGGGCGGCGCGCCTTTTCGGCGGCGCGAAAGATCGTCGGCGTTCCCGAGGCCGACGAGGCGCTGGCGCTGTTTTCCTCGGCGGTGGAAGAGCTCGATCGGAAAATTCTTTTCGTCAAAGAAGTGGTGCGCGATCTGGGAGCCTATGACCCCCAGCGGCTGGCCGACGACGATGCGCGGGCTTTTTTGAGCGCCTGGGCGGAAGGCACCACGGTGGCGCAGATGGAAAGCGAAGCGCACTCCATGACCGTCTTTGCCGACACGCCTCCGACGCTGTTTCACGCGCGCTGCTGGTTTTTCGCGGGAGCCGATGCCGCCGCGTGGCCGGGAGGACTGAGAGAATCGCCGCTTCTCAGTGAAGAGCTGAAACAGCGCCTTCACGACACGGCTTCTCTGGGACTTGACCGCAGCCATTTGCCCCTGTTGTCGGAGAAGAGACAGCAGCGCGAGTTCCTGTTTCGCCGACTTGCGGCCTGCGGCGACGAATTTACCGCTCTGTGCTTCAGCACCGAGGATGACCGCCGGCATCCTCAGGAAGTGACGCCGCTGCTGAAAGCCGCCGAAGCCGACCGATGGGTCAGAGTGGAGGCGAAAATTTCGCGGGCGCTCGCCGACATTCTTCAGTCTTCCGGTGAAGACGTTTTGACGCCCGTGGAAGACCGCCGCCCCGACCTGCGGTTTGAAAACACGCTGCCGCCTCAGCGCGGCACGCCGGGGAAACTGGCGGCGGCTGCGGCGCGCGTCAGCCTCAGTTCCGTCGACGACTATGCCGTCTGCCCCTATATGTTTGCACTGCGTCACGTCTTGAATTATGACGAAGCTTCCCGGGAGGGCGAATACGACGCAGCGCGCGGCGGCACGGCGCTGCACCGGTTGTGGCAGGCCGTCTGGCAAAATCCGCGGGTGGGAACGTCGCCGGAGACGTCGGTGTCCGCTCTGGCGGCGCGTTGTTTTGACGACGCCTTCGGGGAAATCTACCCCGAGGTGCTGACTTTGCCGTCACTGCGTCGCAGTCTCCTGGAACTGCGCCGCTCCGTGAGCCGCTGCGCCGCCTTTCAGGATGACCTTGAAACCCGTTTTCGGCCGTTGCGTCGACAGTCGTTGTGCGAATACGATCTGCCGTCTCTGACGGTGGACGGCGTGATCTTTTCGGGGCGGTGCGACCGTCTCGATCGTCTGTCCGACGGCCGTTTTTTTCTCTGGGATTACAAGTCGGGAGCGGCGTCGAGCTTTCGAGGTTCCATGCAGCTGGCATCCTATGCCTTGGCGCTTGAAAAAAGCGAAGGACGCTGCGCCGGATGGGCCTATTTGACCCTGAAAGACGGATCGTGGACAGGCGCGTGGAGCGGCGATCTCGAGGAAGCTCTGGGGCTGAAGCGTCTCAGGGACGATCAGCGGCCCCAGGCGGCAATCCCTTCGGCGCGGCAGCTTCTGGAGGACATCGCCGCGTCGCTGAAGCGCGGTGAATTTCCGCCGAATTTCAACAGCGACGCCTGCCGCTATTGTTCTTATTCGGGGCTGTGCCGGCGGGGCGAACTGACGGGAGAAATCGAGGATGATGAAAATGGCGAAGGACCTTCAGACGAATAACAGCAGCCCTTCATCGGAGCTCCCGCCCCTTTCGGAAAGTGATCTCGCTCTGCTGCGGCGCTTTGTGGAAGAACAGGGACTCCCCTCGCAGGTGGAAGCCATCACCTGCGACGCGCCTCTGACGGTGGTCAGCGCCGGAGCCGGCACGGGAAAAACCTGGACGCTGGCGTGGCGCTTTGTGTGGACGGCTCTGACCCGTCAGGACGTTCGCCGAATTCTGACGCTCACCTTCACCGAAAAGGCGGCATCGGAAATGCGAAGCCGAATCGCTTCGCTGCTGATCTCCCTCGAAAAGCCGCTCTCTCCTTCGGCGGAACTTTCGCGGCGCCGTGCGGCGGCGCTCATGCAGCTCGACCAGGCGTACATCTCCACCATGCACGGCTTCAGCATGCGCGTCATTTCCGAGGCGGGGCTGTCTCTGGCCGCGGAACCGTCGTTGCGGGTGATTGCCAACCCCGAGGCCGACGAGTTCTGGAGCGAAGCGGCGGGAGCCCTTGACCGCCTCGACGCGGCATGGTTTTCACGCTCCATGAATTCAGCCTTCAAAGAAGAAGCCCGAAAACTCCTTTCCGACAACGGCGTCGTCGATATCGTCAATCAATGGGGGCCCGCGCGAATTGCGGGTTTTGCGAGAGATTTCGCCGAGACCATGAGCGACTTCGGCGAAACACCCGAGACAACCCTCCAAAAAGGCTCTGAACCTGACAGCCGCGCGTTGTCTCTGTTGAAAAAAATCATGGAGGACCGGAGCCTGAAGCTTGCCGCGCGCTGGACTTCGGCGCTCAATCTCGACGCCGCGGCCTACGGCAAGCCGGGAAAACTGGCAGAGCAGTACGAAAACCTGCGCAGAAGCTGGAGCAATGTCGATCTCACCATGCCTGAAAAGGCTCTGGCCTTTGTTCCCGCGGCGGCCGAAGCCGTAAAAGGGGCCAGAGGAAAGCTGGCCGACGCGCTGGCCCAACGCCTGGGCATGAAGCTCAAGGACTGGCGCGACGCCGCCCTTTCCTGTGAAGATTTCATTCGCCTGACCGCCCACGGTTGGAGCGCCGACGAAACGCGGCTTCGTTTTTTGCTGATCGCTCTGGCGAGGCTGTGCTGGAAGAAATGGAACGCTTTTAAGGAAACGCGCGGCGCGCTGTCCTTCGGCGACATGATTTTACTGGCCAAAGAGGCGTTGGATGCCGACCGAGGCTACGCCTCCCGCTTCAAAGAAGTTCTGGTGGACGAATTTCAGGACACCAACGATCAGCAGGACGGCCTGCTGCGCACAGTTCGCAGGGCGGCGTCGCCGCGGTTGTTTATTGTGGGCGATCTGAAACAGTCCATCTATCGCTTCCGCCACGCCGAACCGGCGCTTTTTGAGCGCTATATCGCCGAAGCGCACGGGGCCGGCGGGCGCTATGTCAGTCTGTCGGTGTCCTTCCGCAGCGGCGAAAAAATCCTCCGGGCTGTCAACGGACGGTTCGAGCCGCTGTGGAAAGACCGTCTCGGCGAAGGTCTCAACGTGCCCTACGAGCCGCTGCAGTCTCCCCGCGGCCTTGACCGCGCCGCGTCGTGGATCGACAAACGGCAGCAGACGGGCGTGCCCGTCTGCGAGACGCTCTACGAGAGTCCCGCCGTGGACGGTGAGGGAAAAGCGACGGAGCTCATGGAGGACGTGCGCGGACGATTGGCTGAGCGGCTGGCCGTGAGACTTTCCGAGCTTCGCGAAGGCTCCGCCACGGTGTGGGACGGCAAAGATCTGCGACCCCTTCGATGGAGCGACATGGCGGTTCTGACGCCGGCGCGTACGTCCTATGAGGGCCTCCGGCGGGCGTTCTCGAAAATGGCGGTGCCGGCGGTGTTCACGGACAGCCGGAGCTTCTACGCGCGCCCGGAAATTCGAGACGTCTGTGCTCTGGCGGCCTTTCTTGCCAACCCCCGTGACCGCAGTGCTCTGGCGGGGTTTCTCTGCTCTCCCTTTTCGGGGCTGACGCAGCGACAGGCTCAGGACATTCTTCCGCGGCTGTCGTCCGATGATCCCCTGGGATCTTTGCGGGAAATTCATGATGTGGGGGAAGCGAAACGTTGCGGCTTGGCGCAACGGCTTGAATTTCTTGCGCGGCGCGCCCTTCTCCAGGGTCCGTCGCCGGCTTTGGCCTCTTTGCTGAAGCGGGGGGATTTGTTGAAAAACATTCATCCCGCCAAGCGTGCATCCGTTTTGGCCAATCTTCGCCGCGCCGTAACTTTGCTGGATGAATACTCTCACAGCGTCGGTCCGTCGCCGTTGGGCGCGGCGTCCTACCTTCAGCGCGCTTTGAAACAGGGAACCGCCGATCCCGAAGCGTCGGCGGAGTCCGACGCCGATGCTCTGCACGTCATGACCGTTCACGCCTCCAAGGGGCTGGAATTCCCTCTGGTGGTCCTTTACGGTCTGGAACACGGGTCGTCGAGAACGGGGCGCCCGCAGCCTCTGACACCGTCGCGGGCGCTGATTGCCGCCGCGTCCAGTTTTCCCGACTCATGGGAGCCGGAAAATCCATGCCTGCTGGGAAAGGTTGACGCTCTGCTGGAGGAACAGGCGGAATATGAAGAACGCCAGCGGCTCTACTACGTGGCGCTGACCCGCGCACGGGACGGACTGATTTTGTGCGGCATTGTGCCGCGCCGGTACGATGCGGAAAGGGATCGGTCCTTTTTGTCCATTGAATCGCAAACTCAAATGCCGGCTCCCGACGGACAGATCGTCGATCCTGAAAAGGCGCAAAAGCTGCGACAGTTCAACGTTACCGGCGTACCAAGCGGGGAAAAGCGCGGCGAAGACGTGCCCGTTATGGTCGCCCGGGTGCGCGCTCTCAGGGAAATCAGCGCTTCGTCGTGGGCGCGGTGGAACCTCTGTCCCGCGGCGTGGCGAATGCTGTACCGCCAGAGGCTCAACGCCGGCTGGAACAGCGACAGCGATGCCGGCGACCTGTCCGCCGGCGGCGTGAATTTCGGCATGGTGGCTCATTGGGTGCTGTCCGTCTGGAATTTTACCGACGGTGACTACCGCAGAATTTTGGCTCTTCCCGACGGCTCGTTGAAACCTGAGTTTCGTAGCGCCTGGCGCGATGAAGCCGTGAAAAAAGAGCTTGAATTTTTCCTTCAAAAGTTCCACACCGTCGAAGGAGAAGAACTGCTGCGCCGGCTGAAAGAGGCGATGAACGCCGGAACGCTGGAGCGCGAAGCTCCCTTCCGGGCTCCTCTGGGCGCCGTCGACCTCACGGGCGTTGTTGACGCGTTCTGGATCGAAAAGGACAGCACGGGAGCTCCCGTTCGCCTCTGCGTCAGGGATTACAAAACCACGCGCATGACGGGCAGAAGCGCCCGTTGGACGCAGAGCTATTATGCGCGCCAGCTCAACTTCTACGCTTTGGCGCTGAAACTGCAAAATCCCGGCTATAGATCGCTGGAAGCCGACCTTGCGCTGTGGAGCCTGCGAAGCGGGCGCGAGCTGCGCGTGCCGCCGCTGACGCCCGAAGAAGAGGAACTGATGAAAAAAAAGCTACTGGAACAGGCCGAACGGGCCGTGACGGGACCATGGCCGCCGGCGGAGGACTGCGGTGGCTGTCCTCTTCTGAAAAGCTGTGTTTTCAGGAGAACGGACGAATCCGCTGCAGCGGCGGATCTTTAAGGGAAAACGGCGGGCGCGATCGACTTTCGGCGGGCGACGCCGACAACAGCACGAAGGCGATGTGGCGCAATGGGCAGAGAAAACAGGCAAATCATCGAGGGCGTCATCTGGAAGCAGTTGCTGATCTTTTTCTTCCCGATTATGCTGGGGGCCTTCTTTCAACAGCTGTACAACACTGTGGACGCCGTCATCGTCGGCCGCTGCGTCGGCAAAGAAGCTCTGGCGGCTGTGGGCGGACCTTCGGGCTACCTGGTCAACCTGCTGGTGGGGTTTTTCATCGGCCTGTGTTCCGGCGCAACGGTGGCGGTGGCGCAGCTTTTTGGCGCCGGCGACAGAGAGCGGACCTCCCGCGCCGTACATACGGCCATGATGCTGTCTCTCACTGCCGGAACGCTGATGTCCGTCTGCGGCGTCCTGACCGCCGAAACGGCGCTGAAGCTTATGGACACGCCGCCGGAGGTGCTGCCTCACGCCGTCGGCTATTTGAAGATCTACTTCGGCGGAGTTCTTTTCATGTTCGTCTACAATATGGGAACGGCGGTGCTGCGCGCCAAGGGCGACTCGCGGCGCCCCTTCTACATGCTGGTGCTGGCCACGGCCGTCAATATCGCCGGCGACGTGCTCTTCGTGGCGGTGATGAAAAAAGGCGTGGCCGGCGCGGCGTGGGCAACGGTGGCGTCTCAGCTGGTCAGTGCCGCGGGCGTGTGGATTTTGCTGGCTCGCGAAGACAGCGTGTTCAAACTTCGCGTTTCGCGGCTGTTTCGCCTGGACGGAACCATCCTTTCGGCCATGGTTCGCGTGGGGCTGCCGTCGGGCCTCCAGTCCACCATGTACACGTTGTCCAACATGGTCATCCAGTCGACGATCAACGGCTTCGGTGTCGACACCGTGGCTGCCTGGACGGTGTGCAACAAAGTGGAACGAACCTATTGGCTGACGCTCAACGCCCTGGGCATCGCTCTGTCCACATTTTCGGGACAAAACTTCGGCGCCCGCCGGTACGACCGGGTCGTGAGAAGCATCCATGTCAGCGCGGCGCTGGCCGGCGCGCTCTCGGTGCTTTGCGGTGCGGTTTTTATGACGTGGTGCCGGCCGCTTTATCGAATTTTCACCGACGATCCGGCGGTGATCTCGCTGGGCCTGAAAATTGTCCGTTACGTTGCTCCGTGGTACTTGCTGTACGTGCCCGTTGCAATTCTCGCCAGCGGCATGCGCGGCACCGGCGACACCGCGGTGCCGACGGTCATGACCGCATTGGGCATCTGCGGGTTTCGTCTGCTGTGGATCGGCTTTGTGGTGCCGCTGCGCCGTGACGTTTTCACCGTCTTTGTCAGCTATCCCGTCAGCTGGGCGCTGACGTCGGCTTTCTTTTTGCTCTACTGTTGGAAAGGGCGGTGGCTGCAGCGCAGCATCTTCCGCGCCGAGGGCGTTTCCCCGGAAGAGCGGCCGGTCCGCTCGGAATGAAAAACGCGTCGAGGCGTCTCAGAACAGCTCTGAGACGCCTCGACGCGTTTTTTTGCCGTGAAAAGCCCACGTGGTCCGTGAACTCTTTACTTTTTTGGCGGAAGGACTTCCAGCCAGTACTGATCGGGATCCTGTATGAAATAAATGCCCATGTCGGGGTTTTCGTAACAGATACATCCCATTTCGTCGTGGAGCCGGTGAGCCGCCTCGAAATCGTCGGTGCGGAAGGCCAGATGGAATTCCTGCTCACCCAGATCATAGGGGGCGGTGCGGTTTTTCATCCACGTCAGCTCAAGCTGAAAGTCCGTGGCGCCGTCTCCCATGTACACAATGGTGAAGTCGGAGGTTTCAATGCGGCGGACTTCCTTCAGTCTCAGAGCTTTTTCGTAGAAGGCCATGCTTTTTTCGAGGTCGAGTACGTTGAAGTTGGTGTGGAGAAAACGAAATTTCATAGGTTCACCCCTCTCATGAAATCCCTTGCATTGTACCATCTCTCATGGGTCCTACGTTACGGGGACGGGATAAAAACGTTAAAATATTTGCGCAATCGGTTGCGCAAAATGAAATCAAGACGTACAATCTCTCCGAGAAAACAGGAGCGTCCATGAAAGGGGAGTCATCATGAGCTGGAACAGAAAAAATCTTCTCGACCTGAACGACTGGGAGCGCGGCGATTTTCGGGAGTTCGTTTCCTACGCGCTGTCGCTGAAGCCCCGCCTTGACAGCGTGCCCAAACGTCCTCTGAGCCGTTTGAAGGGCAAGCGCGTGGCCAACCTCTTTTTTGAGAATTCGACGCGCACCCGCAATTCCTTCGCCGTGGCGGAGGAAATGTGCGGCGCTTGGGTGCTGAACTGGAGCGCGGCGGGATCGAGCATGTCAAAGGGCGAAAGTCTGCGCGACACCGTTTGGACGCTGTGCGAAATGGGCATCGACGGCATTGTGGTGCGCCATACCGACACGGGCATGCCCTATTACATCCAAAACCTAGTGCCTCACATTCCGGTGTTCAACGCAGGAGACGGCGCCAGAAGCCATCCGACCCAGGGGCTTTTGGATATCTGTGCCGCCGCTGAACATTTCGGCAGCCTGAGCGGCGTCACGGTGACCATTCTCGGCGACATTCGGTACAGTCGCGTGGCTCGCAGCGACATCAAAGCCTTTCACGGCATGGGCGCCAGGGTGGTCCTCTGCGGTCCCCGCACGCTCATGCCCGATTTTCCCGAAGCGCTGGGTGCCGACGGTTATGAACCCGATGCCGGAAAAGCGGTGGCTCAGGCCGACATTATCGCACTGCTGCGAGTTCAGCAGGAGCGCGAGGAAGCGGGGCTGTTTCCTTCGGTGAAGGAATACCATCGCCTCTACGGCGCGCGGGAGGATCTGCTGTCTCTGGCGCGTCCCGGCAGCGTGATCATTCACCCCGCGCCCATCAACCGCGGCGTGGAAGTGTCGTCAGAAGCGGCCGACGGGCCGCGCAGTCTCATTCGCGAGCAGGTCAAGTGCGGCGTCTTGGCGCGCATGGCCTTGATGGACATCTGTCTGGGAGGGAGCGCCCAATGACCGATTACAAAGTCGACGTGGCCACGTTGTCCGGCGGTGACGGAATTATAGAAGCCCGGCGTTTTCCGGCGGCCGTTGATCTTTTTGCCTGCTGCGGCGCCGAGGACGCCGAAGGGGTGTCGCGCAAAGTCCGCGCGGCCGGCTACGGCGCCGCGGCTCTTTATCCCGAAAAGCCCATCTGCACCTCCCGGGAGCTTCAGGCCGCGCGGTTGCAGACACCTCAATCTCATGTCCTGCTGACGCTGCCTTCGGCGGCCGGAAGCGACGGAGCCATGGCGGAAATCGGAACGATGGCGCGCGGCGGTGAAAAACTTTTCTGTCTGTCCGACGGATTTTCCAATCTGCGGCAAATGAGAAATCTGCTGTGGTACGCCTCGGACTTTCACTGCCGCATTGCCCTGGTTCCCTGTCTGAAGGAGCTCTGCGGTACGGGCTCTATTCACCAAGGCTTTTATGCCGACCGTCTGGGCATGAAGGGACTGCCGTCGGTGGGCGAATCGCTGGCGGTGGAAATCGCCCTGCAACTCGCCGACGAACGGCATACGCCCATTCATCTGCGCTTCCTCACGTGCCGCCGATCGCTGGAGGCCGTCGCCCGCGCCAAAGAAGCCGGACAGGACGTGACCTGCGACGTGGCCGCCGCCAATCTCATGCTGGACGACTCCGTCTACACCGTGGAAAACCTGAAGGGAAAGTACAAACTGTGGCCGGTGGTGAGGAGCGCCGAAGACCGCGCTCTGTTGTGGAACGCTCTTGACGCCGGCGTCATCGACGCCGTGGTCAGCGGCTACCGTCCGCGGAGCGCCGACGATTTGGCTCTTCCCTTCGAAAAAATTCCCTTCGGCAGCGAGCGCCTCGCCCACCTTCCGGAAAGCCTGCTGAACGCCTGGGAAGCGCAGAATCGCCCTTGCCGCATGGAACGGCTCATCGAAGCCCTTTCCCTGGGCCCCCGCAAAATTCTTTCCATGGATGAAGGTGCATTACCCGCCGGAACCACGCTTTTTTCCCGCGGGGCGGGAGGTTGGAAGGTCGTCTTTGAAGAACGTCGCCTCGAGCGTTAGTCCCGCATCGCCCTTCGCCGAAAATTTTTGAGAAAAAATAAACCGCCGCCGGGCGCCCATCGGGACGCGGAAATTCTCCCGATGGAGAAAGGACGTCGCAGGCCGCCCCCAATCACTGAGGGCGGCCTGCGACGTCCTGCGCGCCCTTTGGAAAAAATGTTTTCCTGTTTCGTTGTTCAGGCGCCCTGTCATGAAAAGACGCTTGGGGGAATGTGTCGGAAAAACGACACATTTTTTTCGGTTTTGAGTGGGACGGCAGGTGAAATTTATCGCTAAAGAAGATATAATAATAAATAAAGATAAACGGAGTTGATTTCATTGAAACGAAAAAAGGAGGTCTGGCCATGGCCAGAAAAGGCATTATTCTCACGGCGGGACTGGGGACGCGCCTTCATCCGGTGACGCTTGCCGTGAACAAGCAGCTGATTCCCATTTACGATAAACCTATGGTGTATTATCCTCTCTGGGCGCTGATGAAAGCGGGAGTGCGCGACATCCTGCTGGTTTCGTCGGAGCGGGATATTCCCTCGTTTCGCAATTTGCTGGGCGACGGTTCACGTCTCGGCATCCGCGTGAGCTACGAAGTTCAGCGGTCTCCCCTCGGTCTGGTGGACGCCTTTATGACGGCTGAGGACTTTGTGGCCGGCGATCCCTGCGTGCTCATCCTGGGCGACAACGTTTTTTACGGTCCGGGATTTCCGGCGCTGCTTCAAAAGGCGTCGTCGGCGGAGCGGGGAGCGACGGTTTTCGGCGCTTGTGTGCCCGATCCCGAACGCTTCGGCGTGGCCGAAGTGGACGAAACGGGCAAGGTGGTAAGTCTGGAGGAAAAGCCGGGCCGCCCCAAATCCAACTGCGCCGTGGTGGGATTGTATTTCTTTGACGGCAAGGTCATGGACTACGCCCGCGAGCTTCGCCGCGCCACTCCCGCCGATCGTGAAGTCTCCATCACCGACGTGAACCGCCGCTACATGGAGCGTCGGGAGCTGACCCTTGAAGTGCTGCCCCAGGGATTTGTCTGGCTTGACACGGGAACCCACGACAGCCTCCTTGAAGCCTCAAACTACGTGGCCAGGGTGGAGCGCGAAAAGGGACACATGATTTGCTGCCCCGAGGAAGCGGCTTACCGCGAGGGATGGCTTGAAGCCGAAAAAATCAGACAGTACGGCGAAGCGGACAGCAATAACATCTACGGTCGCTATCTGACAAAATTCTATAACGAAATCAAAGACGGACGGTGAACCTGAGAGCCGTCTCTTTGTGAAACACTGGGGTCGAAGCGCCGCGTCCGCGGCGTTTCGACCCCAGTGTGTTGCGGGCATCGTTCAGTTCATCAAAAAGAAATCAGCGGGTGAGCAGCTGCAGCACCAATCGGGCGGAGTCCTCCAGGTCTTTGACGGGCAAAGTCTCACGAGTGGTGTGGACGTCGCACATGCCCGTGCTGACCACCACGGGAGTTATGCCCGCGAGAGCCATGATGTTGGCATCGCTTCCGCCGCCGCCGTTGACAACCTTGGGGGGGCGCCCGATGGCAAAGAGCGCGTCGGTCAGTTTTTTCATGAGCGGATGATCGGTGGGGCAGCTGAACGCCTCGTATTTCATGTCAAGGCTGTACTGAAGCTGAGCTCCGGCGTCGTCGCAGGCTTTTTTGAGACAGGTGACCATGTGGTCGGCCTGAGCCTGTAGCTTTGCGGCGCTGCGGCTGCGGATTTCCGCAACGATGTCGGTGCGCGAGGGCACGATATTGGTGGGGCCTTCGCTTTTGAATGTGCCGATGTTGCAGGTCGTCTCGTCGTCAATGCGCAGAAGATTCATGGCGGCGACGGCTTTGGCGGCCACCTGTACGGAGCTGATGCCCTTTTCGGGCGCCAGTCCCGCGTGGGCGGCCTTGCCTAAAACGGTCGCGGTGAGAGTCATCTGTCCGGGACCGTTGGGAACCACGGTGCCCACGGGGCCGGCGCCGTCGAGTACGACGGCCTCCCGTCCTTTCAGCGCACGGTAGTCGAAAACTTTGGCGCCCAGCATTCCCTGCTCTTCGCCGACGGTGATGACCATTTCGGCGCTGCGGCAGGGCAGCCGGCTTTCGCGCAGAACCGTCAGCGCTTCCATCACCGCGGCGATGCCGGATTTGTCGTCGCCGCCCAGGATGGTATTTCCCTTTGAAGAGATGACGCCGCCGCGCACTTCGGGCTCAATGCCGCGGCCGGGGATGACGGTATCCATGTGAGCGGAAAAGATCAGCGGCTCCCCCGGAAGGGTGCCCTCGAAGCAGGCGTAAACGTTGCTGCCGTCGGAACCGATTTTCTTTGCGGCGTCGTCGGTTTTCACCTCGCAGCCCAGTTCGGTGAGCCGGCGGACCAGAAAGTCGGTCATGGCGCGTTCGTTGCCCGATTCGCTGTCGATTTTCACGCAGTTCAGAAAGTTTTCAAGAAGACGTTTGCCGTTGATCACTGTTTATGCCCTCCTTCGGTCACGGAGCCCATAAGTTCTTCCGCGCTGCCGGCGTGGGCGGGCAGCTGACGGTACCACTTTTTCAAGCCGCTTAAAGTGATGGCCTGAGCTCCTCCTTCGAGGTACAGCTGCGGTTCGCCGAAGGGGTCGGCGAACAGGACAAGGGGTTCGGCGGGAACGGAATTCAGCCCCGCCGCGTCCATGCGGCGCCGGAGCTCTTCCACGGCGGGAGCGAGCTGAGTCAGCGGATTGGGGATGCTGCGCCATTCGTCCGATGACTTAAGGCGCCACGTGGGCGAACGAAGGCTGCCGTACACTTCCATTCCCCAGCCGATACAGCGAACGGCGTAGGCGCCGCCGGGGCACAGGAGCAGGAGGTCGGCTCCGGGCAGACCCCATGGGGCGGCATTGAGCACGTGCCCGCGGCGGGCGAGGCGCGAGAGCTTTCGCCTCACCCGTTTGGCTGCGGCTTCGTCGCAGCGGCCCCGGGCAATGCGGCGGCTCCAGACCACGAAGAAAATGGCTCCCGCCAGCAGCACGGCGGCGAAATAGGCATAATCTCCGGCGGTGTGTAGCTTCCAGAGTTTGAAATTTTCCCACAGGTTCATCGGTGCAGACCTCCCGGAATTTAAGAACGCTTGATCTTCGCCGGTACGAAAAATAGCCGGGTGAAAGGCCTCCAAGTCCGCCGGGCACCTCGCGGGTTTATTGTCCGAGGCGGATTTCCTCTGCTTTCGTCGGCTTCGACAAAGCCTTTTTTAGGCGCGGGTCACGGGACTTTTTAAAATGAATGCCGCAGCGAAGGGCGCAGTGAAAGAACTCAAAAAGGCCATGGACATTGTATCATGGGGCAGGCTCAAAATAAAAGTGAATGATGATTGACGCAAAATATTTTTAAATGTTATAATACGGTTGTTTGCAATTTTATTAAAGCGCATTTGGGGAGTTGCAAAGTGCGCAAAAGTTTTTTAGGGGGGATTCGGTTATGAGCGATAGGGCTGTAAAACGAACATGGGTTGATCGGTTCCTCGACGGAATCGAGCGGGTATGCAACAAGCTGCCGCCGCCTTCGATTTTGTTCTGCTGGCTTTTCGTCATTGTGGCGGTGATCGGTTGCATTTTCACCCTTACGGGCTTCAGCATGATCAATCCCGCGACGGGCGAGGCCGTGGTGTCCCAGAACCTTTTCTCGTCAAAGGGACTGCAGTGGCTTCTTGACCACATGATCAAGAACTTTACGGGATTTGCCCCTCTGGGCCTTGTGCTGACCATGTCGCTTGCCATCGGCATGTGCGAGGAATCGGGGCTGTTGCTGGCCATGCTCCACCGAAGCCTTCGCAACGTGCCGCCCGCTTTGGTGCCCTATGTCATCGCCTTTATCGGCACGGTGGGCAATATCGCGTCGGACACGGCCATGGTGGTCATTCCGCCGCTGGCCGCCATTGTCTACATCGGCGTGGGAAAACATCCTCTCGTCGGCATGATCAACGGCTATGCGGGCGCCCAGGCCGGCTTTACCGCCAACCTCATGGTGGCCGGCACGGACTCGCTGCTTCAGGGACTGACCAATCAGGCCATCAAGGGCTTTATTCCCACCAGCACGTTTACCGTCGACGTGACCTGCAACTGGTATTTTATGTTCGCCTCAACGTTCCTGTGCTCTCTGGTTATCGGTATGACCTGTACGAAGCTCATTGAGCCGCGCCTCGGCAAGTACGAGGGCGAGGTCGGCAATGAAACGGTGACGGAAATCACGCCTCTTCAGCAGAAGGGACTTCACCGGGCAGGCCTGTCGGCTCTGCTCTACGTGATCGCCATTGCGGCGCTGTTCTTCTTCGGGCCGCTGGCAAAAATCGGCGCCGACGGCTCCCGAATTTTCGTGGGGTCGCCGCTGCTCAAGGGACTTATTCCCATTTTGTTCTTCTTCTTTTCCATTCCCGGCGTTGTGTACGGTTATACCTCGGGCTCGATCACCAAAAGCGGCGATCTGAACCGCGGCATGGTGAAACAGATGAGCGCCATGGGCGGGTATGTGGTGTTCTGCTTCTTCGCCGGACAGTTCAACATGCTGTTCAACTGGACGAAACTGGGAACCATGCTGGCCATCGGGGGAGCCGACTTCCTGAAGAGCATCGGATTTACGGGCACGTCCATGTGCGTGGCGTTCATTCTGCTGAGCATGGTGGTCAATCTGTTCGTGGCTTCCGGATCGGCGAAATGGGCCATTTTCGCTCCCATCTTTGTGCCCATGTTCATGCTGCTGGGCTATCATCCCGGCTTCACCCAGATGCTGTACCGCCTCGGCGATTCGCCCACCAACTGCTTCACGCCCATGAGCCCCTACATCTGGATGGTGCTTAGCGTGGCCCAGGCCAAGTACATGAAGGATCTCAAGATCGGCACGCTCATCGCCAACCTTGTGCCCATCGCCTTTATCCTGCAGTTCGCGTGGATTTTGTTCTTCATCCTGTGGCAGTACACGGGTTTCCCCATCGGCCCCGGCGTCACGTCGGTGCTGCCTGCGGGTATTTTGCCTTAAAGGTCCGGTCTCCGATCGGGGACTGTGAAAACAAAGGGTGCCGAAACGTCGGAAAGGGCGTTTTCAGCACCCTTTTCGCTCTTCGCACTCGCCTCTGCCTGCGCTCCATCCCGCTCAGCAAGAAAAAACGAAAAACGATGAATGTGGCGTTGTTCGACGCATGAAAGACAAAATTCCGCGACGATTTCGCCGTGGGACGCCTGTTGAAAGGCTGAGGGGAAGGGCCGTTTTTGCCAAAAAACGGAAGCGGCAACGGCCTTTTCGGTGCCGAAACTTTGCCGCAGAGGATGGCGCGGTGCGCAATAAAAAGTGCCCGGCGGCGGAGGGCTGGCCGTGAGGCTCCGCTACGGACGTTTTTATGCCGCCGCGCCGGTCTTTCATGAACCGCTTCCGCTGGCGCTCATGGGCGGAGCTCCTTTACGGCGCCTTGCCCGTGAGCGCGGGGTGAGAAAAATCACTCTTCCCTGTTGCTCAACTTCCGGGAAGAGTGATATGATATGCCTATTCATAAGTATCAATTTGTCTATAAGTCGGTAATCAAAGTTTTCAAGCGAAAAAATTCTATTTTTTTCTGCGCAAAGAAAGAAGGCGGTGCAACGATAAAGAACTTTCCCAAAAATACAAAATGGTGTACAATACGAGTCGCAGTTTGTCAATAGAAAATCTTGATATGACAATCTCTCCCAAGTTATAAATCTTTAAGCACAATGGAGCGGATCTGATGAAAAGAAACAATCCGGTCGGCCCTCCCTCGGCAAAGCCGGCATTCCGGCGCAATAAGCCCGGCGCGTGGCTTCTGTCGCAAAAAATGATGCTCACGGCGGCGGTGATCGTCATCATGACCGTGGGCCTGACGATGTTCATGGTGCTTCGTCTGAATTTGAGACTGCAAAGGCGCCGCACTGAAACCACTTTGCACGAGCTCGGCGAGATGGTGGCGGTCAACCCTCTGGTGGTGGAGTCCTTCCGCACCGGCCAGGCCACGCCCGACGTGGAGAAATATCTGGGCAAGCTGGTCCTCAATCTCCACGACATCGATGTGGTCACCTTGGCGGACATGAACGCCAAAAGAATTTACCACGAAAATCCGCGGTACATCGGCGAAGATTTTGTGGGCGGCGATGAACGCGCCGCTCTCAAAGGAGAAAGTTATTTCTCCCGCGCTTCAGGAACTCTGGGAGAACAGATGCGCTATTTCTGTCCCGTTTTTGATCCTCTCAGCGAGAAGCAGCTGGGGTTTGTGATGGTCAGCGCGTTAATGTCCACCATCAACTCTCAGAGAAACGAGATCTATGCCTCACATTTTCGCGTGATGCTGTTCGTTCTGGGAATTTCGCTTCTCGCCACGTGGCTGGGCTCTCAGCGCATCAAAAAAACGCTGCTGGGGTTTGAGCCCGGGCAGCTTTCGGAGTACTTTCTCGAGCGCGTGGAAGTGTTGAATTCCATTGAAGAAGGCATTATCGCCGTAGACGCCGAAGGCTATATCATCCTGGCAAACCGCGCCGCCACCACCATGCTGCATTTGCTCTTCGACGACATCGGCACCAGGCGCCTCGACGACCTCTACCCGCAAATTCGCATCGGCGAAGTGCTGGCCTCGGGTCAGTCTCTGTACAATCACGGCATTTCCCTGGGCGAGATCAGCATTATCTGCAACAGAATTCCTCTGAAAGAGGACAACGTCATCATGGGCGGGGTGGCCATTCTGCATAACCGCACCGAAGTGACGCGCCTCGCCGAGGAGCTGACAGGGGTCAATCACATGATTGACGCGCTGCGAAGCAACACCCACGAGTTTATGAACAGACTTCAAGTCATCTTGGGCCTGCTGCGCGTGGGCGACCCCAAAGAAGCCGAGAAGTACATCGTGAACATATCCAGAGAGCAGGCCAATGTCATATCGCCGGTTTTGCAGAAGATCGAGAACAAAAATCTGGGCGCTTTGATTTTGGGCAAAATGTCTCACTGCCGTGAGCTGAATATTAATTTCAAGCTGGACAAAAGCAGCTACGTCCCCTCGAGCAGCGAATTTGTCAGCGGAAACGACATTGAGGCCATCGTGGAAAATCTTGTGGAAAACGCCATTGAAACCGTCAATTCAAAAGCCAAGTCCGACGGCGATCGGGAAGTTTCCCTGCTGATCTACGAAGATCAGCGAGGTCTGATGATCACCGTGGACGACACGGGCGAAGGCTACACGACGGAAGAAACGGAACAGCTCCTCAGGGGGGAAAACATCGTGAAGGCGCGTCACCGCAGCACAGGCCTTCGCCTGGTCAGAGCGGTGGTGGAGTCCAACAGTGGCGAGATGCAGATAGATTCGGAATTGGAAGCGGGAACATCGGTTACGGTGTGTTTTACAAGGAGGAATACCTGTGATTAAAACGATTATTGTGGAAGACGATCCTATGGTTGCGCAGATTAACAGGCGCTATCTCGATACGGCCAACGACATTCAGGTAGCGGCCGTGTTTGATAACGGCAAGGATGCTCTTGCCTACGTCGAGGACGAAGAGCCCGATCTGATTATCCTCGACGTCTATATGCCCGTCATGAACGGCCTGGAGCTGCTCCGGGAGATCCGCAAGGAGGACATTCAGTCCGACGTGATTATGGTCACCGCGGCCAACGACGTCAAAAACGTTGAAGAAGCGCTGCGTCTGGGCATTGTGGACTATCTCGTCAAGCCCTTTGAGTACGAACGCTTTATGGAGGCCATTGAAAAGTACCGCAAAAAAGCTCACGCTCTGAAGGATTCCTCCACACTCAATCAGGACGCCATCGACGCGCTGGTCAACGTGGGCACGCCTCAGCCTCAGGCGCCCGCGCGCGATTTGAAAAAGGGACTTCAGCAGAGAACTCTGGACATGATCCGTTCCCATCTCGCCAAGATGAAAGGCGAAACCTGCACCTGCGATACCCTTGCCGGCGTCATCGGCCTGTCAAAGGTCACCGTGCGCCGCTATCTGAACTTCCTCGCTGAAATCGGCGAAATCGACAGCTCGGTGGACTACGAGACGGGCGGACGTCCCTGCATCAAGTATTTTATCCGTCCCGACTCCGTTGAAAAGAAAGACGATTCCGACACGGCACCTGCCGAAGGCGGAAAATAAAAGAGGACATTGTGAACTTTACGGTCCGGTGACGTTCCGCCTGTCGAGGCGGCAGAGCGGAACGCCGCCGACGGTTTTGTCGCGCTTCGTCGCAGTCCGGGCGGCGCGGAAAAAACGGCGAAAGGTTCGGCTGTCACAGGCGTCGCGAAAACTGCGGGGCCTCAATGTTGTCGTAGGAACATCCCATGTTCTTTTTAAAAGGCTGCTTTCGCGCACCGCGTGCGAAGCGGCTGTTTTTTTTCGTCACTGCAGCGCGGCGAATCCGTCCGTTGCTCTCATGGGGCTTTTCGCGTTTTGGAGCTTTCAGGGGAGCGGGGTTTTTCGCCCCCCCCAAAAAAAAAGAACGGAGTTTTCGGAGGGAGGCTCCGTCTTTTTCTCAAAGGGCGCCGTCGTCGATGCACGGCGCCGGCAAAAGTTTTCACCGAAGCGCGGCTTTTGGGGACGGTTTTTGAAGAAAAACTGAAATTTCATGGCGGCGGTGCGCTTTGCAGGCGCAAAAAAGAGCTTTTGAGCGTAGGGGAGTGACAATGAAAATCTGCGTTTACTGTTCGTCTTCAAAGAGTTTAAACGAGCGCTATTACCGGTTGGGGCGCGATTTCGGCCGTACCCTGGCGCGGCGCGGCCACGATTTGGTCTACGGCGGCTACGGCAGCGGAATTATGGGCGAGGTGGCGCGGGGCGTTGAAGAAAGCGGCGGAAAGATCACGGCAGTCATTCCCGACATTTTTGACTCGCCTCAGTTTCTCTACGAGGGCTGTCATGACGTGGTCAGAACGGCTGACCTGCGGGAGCGCAAGGCCGCCATGGAGCGCTTGTCCGACGGCTTTGCCGTGTTGCCCGGCGGCATCGGCACCCTTGATGAATTGTTTGAAGTTCGCTGCCTGCAAATTCTCGGCGAACTTCACAAACCTCTGGGAATTTTGAACGCCTTCGGGTTTTACGCGCCCCTCGCGGAAATGATGGAAAAATGCGGCGAAGAAGGATTTCTCAATTACGGCGGTGCGTCCATGCGTTTTTTCAGCGATGCCCCATCGCTTCTTTCGGCGCTGGAGGAAGCCGTCGCGCAGTCGCGTCGGTGAATTGAAGCGGTTTTACGGTGCGGCCCGGGGGCGCGCGATTTTGGAAAACTCCCGATTCCCGGGGCTGCCCGCGGCCGCCCGAGACTGTGAGAATAAAATCCCCGTTGCGCTGCCTGGAGTCGGCGAACTTTCGCGGCCGACTTTCAGGTCGGGGCCGCAACTTTGTCGAAAAGGCCTTTGCGCGCGGCGCTCATGACGGAGGGGCGCGATCCTTGAACGGGGGTGTGGCCTCCGCACGGTCTTGGGGGATGCTCCGCCCGGGCTTTTCGCACGCGTTTTTGTGCTGACCGCCCCGTCAAGAAGTCAGCGGCCTCTTGAATCGGATTGCCGACGGTTCGGCATGGCTTTTCCGCAGGGGTTTTCACCTTTGCCCTGGCCACCGCCGTTCTTGCAGAATAGGCGCGGCACAAAGGCCCGGTGCCGTCGGTGCCTCTTTCCGATGATTGCGGTTTTTATAAATCCGTCGGCCGTTTTTGCCTTTCGGAGGCCCCGTTGCCGGCGGGATTTTCCATGGAAGCGGTGTGCCGCATGGCCACATGCTTTGGCCGCGCCCACGTCAATCCTTTGTGGGCGTGCAGTTTTTCGGTCTTGTATCTCTCTGGCGATGCCCGCGTCTTCACGTCGCCTGCATCAAACCCGTTATGTTCGTTTTTTGGATGATTTTTCTCTTGGGGTGAGCGCGGTGCAGCCCCCATGACTTCCCCGGGGGAAAAAAGTCATTTTTCAACGCCGCCTCCTTTGAAAAGGAATGTAAAAATCCCTGCAAACCGTAAAGTCACGGCGGTTCGCAGGGATTTTTATGGGCCCGTTTTTTGAAAAAACGCCGGATCTTTCGGTGATTTTCAGTCGACCAAAGCGGCCCCCGGTCACGAGAATGACCGAGGGGCCGCTTTGGTGCCGCATGTTGTGGGCAAAGCTTTAAAGAACGGCTTTTGCGCCGGCGCGCAGCGCGGCGATCATCTTTTCGACGGTGGCGTCGTCGCAGGTCAGAGCGGGGCAGTAGAACACGGCGCGGCTGAGCACGGCCTCGGTCTGCGCCATGGTTTCAGGGGCGTAAGAGGGGGCGACGGTGCCGTTGACATCCGTTCCGCTCAGAGCTTCAAGGGCTTTCCAGTGCTTGGCGTAATGCCAGGTGTTGTCGCCGATGAGCCCCACGGGCATTCCCTTTTCTTTGGTGACGGCCTGGAATTTTTTTGCCGCTTCGGCGGTGGGGAGCAGAAACACGATGTGCGTGGCGATATCGCCGTCGGGGTTGGGCACGTCGCGGCGCTTCAGTCCGGTGTCCTTGACGCCTTCAAGGACTTTGCGCTTGGTGGCGCGCAGAAGGCCGAGAGCGTAATCCATCTTTTTCAGCGCCACCAGCCCGAGAGCGCCTTCAAGCTCGCTCATGCGGAAGTTGAGTCCCAGACCGCATTTGTCCTCGGCGCCGCGCTCAATGTCCAGACGATGGACGTGACCGTGGTCGTGATAGAATTCCATCTTTTTGTACAGTTCGTCGTCGTCGGTGACCAGCGCGCCGCCCTCGCCCACGGTGATGTATTTGTTGGGATCGAAGCTGTAGGTGCCCCACAATCCGAAGGTACCCAGCGCCTTGCCGCGGTACGTGCCGCCCGTCACCTCGCAGCTGTCCTCCACCACGGGAATGCCGTGCTTTTGGCCGATTTCGAGGAGGGGTTCGAGGCGTGTGGCCGCGCCGAACATGTGAACGGGCATGATGGCCTTGGTGCGCGGCGAGATTTTGCTTTCCACAGAAGCGGGAGCCATGCCCAGAGTTTCGTCCACGTCGGCAAGCACGGGGACGGCGCCGCAGGCGACAATGGCCTCCACGGTGGCGATGAAGGTGAAAGCCGAGGTGATCACTTCGTCGCCGGGCTTGATGCCCATGGCCTTCAGTCCCACGAAAAGCGCCGACGTGCCGTTGCTGACGGCCTGAGCGTGTTTGGCGCCCAAGCGCTGCGCCAGCGCAGCCTCAAATTCGCTGACGCGGTAAATGCCCTTTCGGGCGGCATGGGAGGAGTAGCGATGGACCATTTTGCGGCGAATGACGTCGGTGACGGCGTCTATTTCCATCTGGTCGAAAATTTCAGTGCCGGACATATTTTCACTCTCCTTTGAGCGTGCGAGAATTTTTTAGGAACGGCCGATAATCTTGCTGTAAATGGACTGAATGTACTCCGGCGTGGCTTTTTCTTTCCAGTGATCCATGCCGAAACAGCTCTGCCACAGCTTTTCCATGCCGAGGGCGGTTTTGACCATTTTGGGAATGTCGTTTGTGCTCAGTCCGTAGGTGGCGGCCTTGGGAAGCTCTCTGCGGCTGATCTCGTGGAATTTCAAGGTCTCTTCGTATCCGTCGGGATAGATGTCCTCGAGAGCCAGCATGGAAAGGGTCACGGCGACGCTGTGAGGCAGGAAGGGCGCTGAGTTGCTCAGTCCGTAGGAAATGGCGTGAGGAATGCCCACGCGGCCGCCGACGCTGCTGGTGCCGCCCAGAATGGAGGCGACGGCGGACTTCATGGCCCGTTGCAGATCGTATTCCTCAAGATCGCAGCTCAGCACTTCGCGGGCAAGCTGAAGGCCGTCGAGGGAATCGAGGATGGCGTCGGGAGCGCTGGTTTTGCTCTTGGAGATTTCATAGTGATGGAAATAGCAGTCCATGAGAGTGTAAAAACGGTTGAAAGCCGGCGCTCCCGCGGAAAGCTGCGGATCGACGACGGTCAGCGAGGCTTCCACAAGGGCGTTGTTGATCCCCAACTTCTTTTCGGGGCCGCGCATGACGGCGATGGGCGTGATCTCGGCACCCGTGCCGTTGAGCGCGGGCACCGCCCAGACTTCGACGCCGCGGTTCATTTCCATGCTGTATCCCTGATAATCCTTGGCGTGAAGGGGATTGGCGATGCAGATGCCCGTGGCCTTCGCAAAGTCCATGGTGGAGCCGCCGCCGATGCCGACGATGAGGTCGCAGTCGGGATGCTCGGTGCGCATGACCTGCACCAGAGCGTCCACGTCGCCGGTGCGCACTTCGGAGTAGGAGGCGTTGAAAACGAATTTATCCTTTTGAGCGAAGACGGGCGCAAAGGGCGCCTGGCACTCCAGCGCTTTGTCGATCACGAAGAAGGGCTTTTTCTTGCCGCGCTCTTCGATGAGCCGGAACAGACGGCCGATGCCGTCGTCGGACAGGACCACCTGCGTGGGGACTTCAATGCGCCAAAAACGGGGCAGAGCGACAAAATCCTTCAGTGACTTGGGTGAATTGAACATAGCGTACTCCTTCTTGTTGAAATGATAGAGGCCGCCTGCAAGGGCGGATTTTTTCGTCAGTTTGGGTTCCGCGCCAGCCAGTTTTCCAGCTTGCGGACGTCGTCGGGGGTGTCGATTTCTATGGTGTCCCGGGAGGTGATGACACAGCGCAGCCTCCAACCGTTTTCCAGGACGCGCAGCATCTCCAGACTTTCGGTTTTTTCCAGGGGCGTCTGTTCCATTTCGGCGAATTCCAGAAGAAAATCCCTTCGCCAGCCGTAGGGGCCGATGTGCTTGTACCGGACGGCGTTCTCGGCGTTTCTGGGGTAGGGAATGGGCGAACGGCTGAAATAAAGCGCCCGTCCCTGAGCGTCGAAGACCACCTTGACGACGTTGGGATTTTCCACTTCGTCGGGGCGCTCGATTTTCTTTGCCAAAAGCGCCAGCCGCGTTGACGGGTCGGCTTCCAGCGCCGCGATGAGCGGTTCGATCATGTCGGCGTCCACCAGAGGATCGTCGCCCTGGACGTTGATGACGTATTCCGAAGAAATTTGTCGGGCCACATAGGCCACGCGGTCGCCTCCGCTGGGCAGGTCGGCGGGCGTCATGATCGCTTCGCCGCCGTCGCGGGTTATCGCGTCGGCGATGCGCCGGTCGTCGGTGGCCACCACCACGCGGTCAACGGCGCTACAGCGGCGCACACCCCGCAGGACGCGCAGGATCAAAGGCACTCCGGCGATGGAAAGAAGCGGTTTTCCCGGCAGACGCGTGCTGGCGTAACGCGCGGGAATTACGGCAAGAGTTTTCAGGGACATGGACTTTCCCCCTCGGCGACGGCAGATGTTTTTTGCGGTGAAACCCGAAAGGCTCGCCGCGCGCACCTTCAAAAACCGCGAAGGCGCCGATAACCTCATTCATTTTACTGACCCTCTCCGACGGCGTCAACCTCATTTTGGAATGATCAAGGACGTGCGCCGCTGCGGCGTCGGTATTTTGGCCTTCGGGGATGTGCGGAAGGCCAAAGCGTTGTATAATAATGTATCTTTAAGGAAGTTCTCCGTTATGCAGCACAAGACGGATTGTACGATTTTTTCAAGGAGGTCTGTGCAATGGCTGACTTAATTCAGGGCCCCCGCGGGGTTCGCGATATTCTTCCCGACGAATCGTGGAAATGGGCCTATGTGCTGAAGCGAGCGGCGGAAACCGCCGATAGGTTCAACTACAGCGAGGTTCTGCTTCCGACCTTCGAGCATACCGAACTTTTCAGCCGCGGCGTCGGTGACACCACCGACATTGTTGAAAAAGAAATGTACACCTTTACCGACAAGGGGGGACGCAGCATCACCCTTCGCCCCGAAATGACGGCGGGCATGATGCGCAGCTGTCTGGAGCACCGCCTGGCGGGCACCGGCGGCAATCCCGCCAAGCTGTGGGGCGCCGGTCCCATGTTCCGCTACGAGCGCCCTCAGAAGGGGCGCTATCGCCAGTTCTGGCAGCTTGATTACGAGGAAATCGGCGCGGAGAGCCCGCTGGTTGACGTGGAAGTGATCATGACGGCTCTTGAGCTCTTCAGGACGCTGGGCATGAAAAACCTCGAGGTGGTTCTCAACTCCGTGGGATGCCCCAAATGCCGTCCGGTGTACCGAGAGAAGCTCATGGCTTACCTCAGGGGCCGTTACGACGAGCTCTGCGGCACCTGCAAAAACCGCTTGGATCGCAATCCGCTGCGCGTGCTGGACTGCAAGGAAGACCGCGAGGTCGTGGCCGGCGCGCCCGACATTTTCGACAGCCTGTGCGATGAGTGCGCTCGGCACTTTAAGGACGTCACCGTCGGCCTGAGCCGTTTGGGCGTCAAGTATGCCGTCGACAAGACGCTGGTGCGCGGCTTGGATTACTACACCAAAACGGCCTTCGAAGTCAAGTCGGGCGACTTGGGCGCCCAAAGCGCCGTGTGCGGCGGCGGACGCTACGACAATCTTGCGGAGTCCATCGGCGGAGCTCACGTCCCCGGAGTCGGTTTTGCCGCGGGGCTTGACCGCGTGATTCTCGTGATGGACCAGCAGGGCTGTTCCTTCGGCGATGCTCCCGCCCTGGACGCCTACGTGGTGTGTCCCGATGAGACGGCACGGCTTTGCGCCCTTGAACTTCTGTACAGCCTTCGCCGCGCCGGACTGAGGGCCGATATGGACTATGCGGGACGAGGCATGAAGTCACAGATGAAAACCGCCGTGTCCGGCGGCGCCAAAGCAGCCTGCATCGTGGGCGGCGACGAGGCGGCCCGCGGCGTTTTCGCTCTGCGCGATCTTACCCGGGCGGAGCAGACGGAAGTTCCTCTGGCGGAAGCGGCGGCGCGGACGGCGCTTCTTCTGGGAAAAGATGCGCTCCTCGGTGAAAAACGCTGAACGGTGCGCGTTCCTTGGAATTTTTTTCATCTTCTGAATAAGGTGGTTTTTGACAATGCGCAAGGGAGTTTTTGATTCAAGCTGGAAACGAACCGTGAAATGCGGCCTGGTAAGCGACGCCGATCTCGGCAAAGAAGTGGTGCTCAACGGTTGGGTGCGCAGCCGCAGCGACCACGGCGGCGTCATCTTCATCAGACTGTGGGACAAAACCGGTGCCGTGCAAGTGGTGTTCACTCCCGACGCCGACGTACAGATGCATGCCGACGCCGGCGAACTGCGCAGCGAGTATGTGATCGCCGTGCGCGGCACGGTGCGGCTTCGCCCCGACGGCATGACCAATTCCGACCTGAAAACCGGACGGTGGGAAGTGCTGGCCCGCGATTTTACCGTGCTGTCGACGGCGGCTCCCCTTCCCTTCGAGATGGGCGACGGGGCAGAAAACGTTGATGAGAACCTTCGCCTGAAGTACCGCTATCTGGATCTGCGGCGCGAGAGGATGCAGAACAACCTGCGCATCCGTCACGACGTGGCGCAGTTCACCCGCGCCTATCTCAACGGGCAGGAGTTTACCGAGATCGAAACTCCCATTTTGATGAAATCCACGCCCGAGGGCGCCCGCGATTATCTGGTGCCTTCCCGCGTGTCGCCGGGGCTGTTTTACGCGCTGCCCCAGTCACCTCAGCTTTTTAAGCAGATTTTGATGATTGCGGGATCCGATCGCTATTATCAGATCGCCAAGTGTTTCCGCGACGAGGATCTCCGCGCCGACCGCCAGCCCGAGTTCACCCAGGTGGACATCGAGATGAGCTTTGTCACCGAGGAGGACATCTACGCTCTGCTTGAAGGCTACGTGACGGGGCTGTGGAAAAAAATCCTCGGTGTGGAGATTGCGGTGCCCTTCCGCCGCATGGACTACGGCGAAGCCATGGCGCGTTTCGGCAGCGACAAGCCCGATCTGAGAATTCCCTTCGAAATTCGCGACGTGACCGACGCTTTCAAAGACATTGAATTCGCCCCCATCGCCAAAGTGGTGGAAGCCGGCGGCGTCGTGCGCGCCATTGCCGTCCCCGGCGGCGCTCAGTGGTCGCGTCGTCAGTGCGAGGAAGCGGCCGCCGAAGGCAAAGAGCTCGGTGCCGCCGACGTGGCGTTTTTGCAGCTTAAAGACGGAGCCATGAAGGGCTTTTTGACCAAACACCTGAAGGAAGAGCGCCGAAAGCAGCTGGCGGAGCTGGCGGGCGCCGCCGACGGCGACGTGCTGTTTTTGATTGCCGGCACGGACGTTCTGTCGGTTTCCAAGGTGCTAGGGCAGATGAGGCTTGACATCGCCAAAGCCCACGGCCTGATGAAAGAAAGCTGGGAGTTCCTGTGGGTGACCAATTTTCCGCTGCTTGAATGGGACGACGAAGACAAACGCTGGGTGGCCACGCATCATCCCTTCACACAGCCCAACGCCGACGAGCTCCCGCTGTTGGACTCCGATCCGTCGCGCTGCGGTTCGCGCACCTATGATCTTGTGCTCAACGGCATCGAAGTGGGCGGCGGATCAATGAGAATTCACGACGAGGAAGTGCAGGAAAAGGTCTTCAAATGTTTGGCCTTTACGCCCGAAGAAGCTCAGCGCCGCTTCGGTTTCTTCCTGGACGCGCTCAAATTCGGCACGCCGCCTCACGGCGGACTGGCATTGGGATTTGACCGCCTGTGCATGCTGCTGTGCGGCTGCAAGGGCATTCGCGAAGTCATGGCGTTCCCCAAGACGGCCCGCGCTCAGGATCTCATGTCCGGTGCGCCTTCCGTCGTCGATGACGCTCAGCTGGACGATCTGGGCATTTCCATGCGAAATCCCGCGAGCCGGCAATAAAATCGCCGATGTGCGCTCTGTCCTCTGTCCCCATGGACAGGGCGCTTTTTTCATGAGACGTCCCTGTGGGCAAGCTCCATGAAGCATTTGCCCCGGCAGGGATGCCCTTTTTGAAATGTTGTTCGCGGGCAAACCGGCGCCGGGTCCTTGCGTTTCTCTGGCGCGTTTCATGGCTTTGAGTTATAATTCGCAAATAATCAGCTCACCTCTCCAAATTTTTCTACAGAACAAAGGAGGTCCTGTAAATGTATTTTCTGTCATTCCTGCTGGCAGCCGCAGGCACAGGTCTGTCGCTGTATTTCAGCGGCGCGCTGGACGTGATTCTCGGCGACGGTGCCGATCTGGCGTGGCTCAAGGAATTCGGGACGCTTTCGCCTCTGGTGAAATCGGTTTGCGTCGCCTCTCTTCTGACGGCTTTGGGTGCGCTGCTCGCCCTCGCGAGGAAAAAAAGCGCGTCGTTGCTGATGATCGCCGCTGCCGGAATTTTGGCTTATGTTCAATTTTCTCTGAAAATTACCTATCCCTACGGCCTCTCAGCGCTGCTTCTCGACGTGGCGGCCGCGCTGACGGTGTGGCTGTGCGCCCTTTCCGACGCCGCCGGGGAGGAAAGAACGGTCCCCGCGGCGGGTGAAGCGATTTCAGCGGATGCCGGTGAAGTTCTTGCGGAAAGCTCTTGCGTCCATGATGAAGTTTCGGCGGCTTCTGCGCCGTTCCCCGACGCGGAAGGAATGGCCGCTCCAAAGCCGGAAGACCTGCCTGAAAAAGGGCACCGCAACGACGGAGAGCCCACCGCCGAAGGATTGGGCGTTTCAGAGGAAAAGGCGGCTCCTTCCCGCCCCGAGGCCTTTTCGCCGGCGCCGTCGAAAATTCCCGCGGAGGATGGGGACAATACGAACTACGGCGCTTCGCGCCCCCGCACGAGAAGTCCTTTAATCTGGTTCTTCGGCCTCGCTCTGGCTTCGGCGGCAGGCGCGCTGGCGCTGCACTTCGGCGGTGTCTGTCCGCTCATTGTTTCCCATGGAAAGGACCTGAGCTGGCTGAAGGATTTTCTGTCCTTCGACGGCGAAACCCGCCTGGCGCTGGGCACGGCCGGTCTCGCTCTGACGGGAGCCCTTTTGGGGCTGATTCGGAGCTTTTGGGGCACGGCTCTGCTTCTGGCGGCCGCGGCGGTCAACGGATTTGCTCAGTATGCTGCGGGCTTTGTCTGGTCTCCTTCCTTGTCCGTGCCGGCGCTGTGCCTCGCTTCGGCGGTCTGTCTCTGGCCGGGAGCGCGGTTCAATCCCCGTCGCGCGACGTGGCGTTTCGGCTGGGCCTGCGTTTTCGGCCTGTTCTTCGCCGCCGCCGCAAGCGCCTTCGCCCTCTTCCGAAGCGGTGTGGGCGCGGCGGCCTGCTCCGCGGGCGCGGCGAACTTTTTCTCTTCATTGAAAGAGGCCGACATTAAAACCCTCAGCACCGTCTGTGCCGCGTCCATGGGGCTGCTGGGCGGATTGGCCTGTCTGTGGGGCGACCGTCTTGCACCTCTGTGTCTGGCCGGCGCGGCGGTCGTGGTCTTTGTCGCCGATGCCCGTCTGGGCGCGGCGTATGAGTGGTCATGGGCGGCTTTGGCGCTTTTTGCCGCCGGGGCCGTCTTTGCCGCTGCGGCCTGCCGCAATGAGAGGCCCGAAGCTCAAAAACGTCTGACCGGCGGCGGCGCATTTATGCTGATGATCGTTGCCGCTCTGGGCGCGGGAGCTTTCATGCACTGTTACGATGTCCGGGAGTATGGCCGCCGCGGCGAGAATACCGTTGAAGTCGCTCCCTCAACAATTCCGGCGTCGCCCGACGTGAAAGAGAACCCCGCCGTCCTCGGCGATTTCGAGGTCAAACTGAAAGAACAGACTGACCTTGCGGAGGCGCGCGCGCAGGAGCTGATCTCACTGCGCCAGCAGGCGGCATCGAAGGACGCGAAAATCAAAGAGCTCGGCGACGAAGTCGCCGCGAAACGCGCGGAAATCGACGACCTGAAGCGAAGTCTGGAGGCGGAAGGCTCCCGTGTCGGGCGAAAATTCCTCTACGTCACTGGCAGATCCAACGTCAGGGAAGCTCCCAACGCGGACGCCGCGACCAGGGTGATCGGGCGGGCCGACCATGAAGCTTTTGAAATCATCCAAACCGAACGCCCCGAAGACGCATTCTATGATTGGCATCAAGTCAAAGGCCCCTTCGGCATCGGATGGATTTCCGGCAAAAACAACGTGGTCATCGACCTCGACCGATAGGGTGAACAAGCTGAACTGGGGATTTCGCGTCGAAATTCCCTTCGTCGCTTCGGGAACGCGGCGAAAACTTCGCCGCCCTGCGAAACTTTTGCGGTGGCGTGTCACCCTGTTACAAAGAAATAGTCCAAGCATGAAAGGCGGCGATAGCATGAAAAAACTGGGAGCGCTTCTGCTGGTGCTTCTGTCGCTCTGTGTCCCCGCTCAAGCCCGTCGGCGCGAGGTCTTCTGTCTGGAAATTCCGGCCCGGCAGGGGGAGACGGTGCGGGCTCTTCGTCCTGACGGCAGTGTCCGCGAACTCGGGACGGTGCTTCAAGTTCCTTCGGCGACGCGTTATCCGGCCTACACCGCCAGCGCTTGGGCAAAACCGGGAACTGTGGCCGCGACGGCGGTCAATGCCCTGCATCTTTCCATGGCGGTTGAGGAAGGCATGGGCCGAATTCTCAGCATCCTTCCGGCAAAGACCATCGCGCCGGCCGCGGGAGCGGCGGCGGCCTTTGTGGTGGATTGTCCTGCCGGTACGGGACTTTTCGGCGGCTGGGCACCCGTGGTGGGATCGGAAGTCACCGTGCGCCGCGCCGACGGAACGCTTCGCCCTCTGACCGACGGAATTCCCCGGGCGGACGAGACGGTGCGGATTTCGGTGACGGAAGATGACGACGCCCCCTATATGATTGATTTCGAGAACCGCATGGGCGGCGAGGTGCGCGCCTGGTGGAACGGCGGCAGCAAAATCATCGCCCGGGTCGTCCATCCCGTAAAGGGCTGCGGCCGCTTCGGCGGATCGAAATTTCAGCGCCGCAGCGCTCTGCGCGCCAATCACTGCGGCGTGATCTGCGTCAGCACCTCCGATCCGGGAGATGTGGGCGGATTTCAGATCATTCCCTACGAACACGCCTTCTCGAAGGAAATGCGTTCCGCCTGGGAAAAAACGCAGTGGATGATCGTCCGTTCCGTTGACGGGAAACCCATGAACGCCCGCGCGCCTTTGTTTTTCGGTTTGTTGACGCCCGGGGCTCAGGCTCGCGAGAAGCTGTGGGATTTTTGGTCCACCTATGGCCGCCGTTCGCTGATCATGTGCCGCGTTGACGGAGGAGAATGGCAGCGCTTCGGCGCCGCGGCGGGCAAAAATGATCATGTTTTCGACAACGTCACGCACCTGAGAATTTACGCGCCCTTCACCGACGAGCCGGGACTGAAAACCGACCTGGGAAAGTTTAAAGATCGGAACAACTGAAAAATATAACAGAGTCGAGAGATAAAAAACCGGCGGGCCCTTCCATGGGGCCCGTCGGTTTTTGTTTTTTCAAAGGCGAAAGGCTTGCGCGTTTTCGGTGCGCGGCGCTCTTTTTTAAGTCAGGAACGTTTCATGCACTTCTTCAGGCGTGACGCCGCCAAGGACAGCCCTCGTGACAACGCGGCGAAGATCTGCGCCCTCCGTCTCCAGAGAAGGAGCGCGGCGCCCAGGAAAAGCAGCGCTTTCAGCGGATGGACGCCGCAGAAGTGAACGGCCTGCTCAAAAGGGGTTACGAAGATATAACGGAAGAAGCTTCCGCCCGACGCCTCGCGCAGCTTAGGCGCGATGAGCAGCGCCAGAACGGCGTAGTAACAGAGCGCCGCGAAAACGGCAAGACCCAAGATCAGTCGGATAAAAGAGCGGTTTGTCTCCATGGCCTCCCGTGAGATGGCCTGAGCATAGGCATTCGTTCCGCTTCCGAAAATGTGGTACATGATGCGCTTTACGGCACCGAGATTTTCGACGCCGGCGCTGATGCGGCAACGGGCCTGCCGTTCCACGGCCGAAGCTATTTGATATTCGATAAAGCGAAGGACATTGAAGCCGTAGGTTTCGTAAAAAGCCCCGATTTTCCGAAAAGACAGCGCCGTGACCACGGTGTAAAGGCGCGGGACATTCTGAACGGCGATGCCGAAGATGACGACGCAGGTGATGGAACCGAGGTCGTCGGCGTCAATGAGCTTGACCTGAGCCAGCAGCCAGGCGAGCGTGAAAAGGGCCAGAGCGATGAGAATCATGAAAATGCCGCCGACCACCGTCTCGAGGAACTGGAGGCGCACTTGTTCAGCCACGTGCTGGCGCTGCGCCTGGGCCATGACGCGGTCTTCAATGGAGTCGGGGAGCGTGCGGGCCAATCGGTGGAGAAAGCTGCGGTACCGGCGCTGAGGACGCATGGGTGCGGCGGAGGGGAAATATCTCTTCACCACAAAAACGCTGAGCCTGTGGGACATCTGTCGCCGCAGCAGGATGAAAAACAGCGCGCCCGCCAGCATCGCATGGGTGATAATCAGGGAACAGGCCTTTGAAAGAAATTCCGTCAACGCAGTCACCTCACTGGCATGCTGAAAGCAGTCCGCTTCGTTTCAGAAAGCGGACGCAAGGATTTTCACGGCGGAGCGGCAGGAGCGCCGATTCTTGGAAAGCGCGCTTGCGGCGGGCCGTCGGTTGACGTCGACGTCTTTGATGGGCGCGGGAGAACGCGGTAAAGGGTCTTTCGCTCCGCCACCCTTCGCCCGATGAAAGCCGACCCCGAAAAGCATCCCCCCTTCGGTGGCCGCCGCTCCTTTGACGCGCGCTTTTCAAAGACGACGGCGAGGCTGTCTCCCGGCGGGGACAGCCTCGTTTCGTCATTCTTCGTCGAGGACTTTCACGTAATATCCGTCGGCGCGGCGGTAGGCGCCGTGAATTTCCGTCTCAAAGCCCGGGAACAGCTCGCCCGTTTCGCACAGCATGCTCAGATAGTCCAGCACCGTGGAACTTTGGGCGGTGATCTTCTCCCCCGGCATGACCAAGGGAACGCCGGGAGGATAGGGCAAAATCATGTCGGCGCTCACGTTGTTCAGCAGCTCTTCAAGGCGCACCTCGTGGGACTCGCCGCGCAGATTTTTCTGGAAAGCCTGGTAGGGCGTGTATTCCATTTCGGGCAGGTCGTCATAGGCGTGATACATGAGCTTGGGCAGGTCGCGCTTTCTCATGACGTCATGGAGTCCGCGGGTGAGCTGTCGCAGCGTCATGTTCAGGTAGAAAGTGGGGTCCAGTTTGAACAGATCGGGCATACAGCTTCGAATGGGCGCGTTGTTGTCGTAATCGCGCTTGAAGTCCTGAAGCGCGCGAAGCAGCGCTTTGGTGCGCATTTCGTCAACGCCCAGGGCGAAGAGAAAGAGCATGTGATAGGGCCCCGTTTTCTCGGTGACGACGCCGTGGCTGTTGAGGTAGCGGGACACCACCGCCGCGGGAATGCCTTCTTCGGTGAGCTGTCCCGTGGGATCCATGCCCGGCGTCAGGATGGAAACGCGGATGGGGTCGAGGTAGTTGAAATCCTCGTCGGCGCCCAGAAAACCGTGCCACCGCTCGCCTCTGGAGATGGGCCAGCATTTCGTCTCGGAGATGTCATCGGGCTGCCAGCAGCGGAAGAACCAGCTGTCGCTGCTCTCGTAAAGGCGGACCATCTCGCGGCGGAAGGCCATGGCCTGCTCGATGGAGTTCTGCAACAGCCGCCGTCCCTGATTGCCCATCATCATGGCGGCGCCCATTTCGGCGCTGGCCACGATGGGGTAGTTGGCCGACGTGGTGGTGTGCATCATGTAGACTTCGTCCAGCACGCTCTCGTCGTAGTCGCCTTTGACGTGAACGTAGCTGGCCTGAGCGAAGGACGCCAGCATCTTGTGAGCCGATTGCGTTTCGAAAATGGTTTTCCCCGGCGTGGCGGCGCCGCACATGCCGAATTTGTTCTCGTAGATGGGGTTGAAGGGCGCGTAGGGCGACCATGCGCTGTCGAAGTGAATTTTTTTTACGGGCAGATTGGCCTTGATCCAGCTGCAGTCGTAGAGCAGTCCGTCGTAGGTGCTGTCGCTGATCACCGCGTAGGTGGGCCAGATGGCGTCGTCGCGTTTGCAGAGCTTGTCGTGAATGGCCTCGGACGTGAACTCGCTGGCGGGAATGCCGCCGATCATGCCGTAGGCGTTGCGCGTGGGCAGCAGATAAATGGGCGTCACGTCGCACATCATCAGAAGGTGCGTCATGGACTTGTGGCAATTGCGGTCAATGAGCACGGAATCTCCCTGAGAGACGCTGTACATGCCCACAATTTTGTTGGCCGTGGAGGTGCCGTTGGAGACAATGTAGCTTCGGTCGGCGTTGAAGGCGCGGGCGATTAAATTTTCGGCGTCGCGGTGGACTCCCGTGTGCTCCAGCAGCGAACCCATGTCGGGCACCGACACGGAGGTGTCCACGCGGAACACGTTGGGCCCGTAAAAGTTGTAGTAGGCGCTTCCCATGGCGTGATGGCGAAAGGCGGCTCCCAGCAGGTGCCCGGTGGTGCAGAAGGTGTTTTTCTTGGCATCGGCGAACTTGAAGAGCGCCCGCGTGAAGGGGGGGAGCAGAAGCTCCTGATAGCGCCTGATGGCGCGGTCCATTTTCGAGGCGGTTTTCTCGGCGTCGCGGCAGGGAACTCCGACAAAGCTCAGCGTCAGTTTGTCTTTGTCGGGCGGCGTCATGGCTCCGGCGAATTCCGGGGGAACCAGAGCGAAAAAGGGCAGAGCTTCGTTGAGCTCGCCCATGGAAGAGTAGACCTCTTTTCCCATGGAGTTCCAGTCCAGAAGGACGCCGGCGGCCGTGGGATTGTCTTCCAAAAATTCCGCAAGGCCGGCGTTCATGGTCTCACGGCGGATGTTATAGCCCTTTCGATCGAGGACTTCCAACAGTTCTGCGGCGCCGGCGACGGCACCGGAAGAGGCTGTGGTGCGGCTGAGCAGCAGTAGGGTGTTCATTCCGCGCCTCCTTTCCTGCGAATATAAGTTTGAAGGGACACGAAGTTACTTTAAGCGTTTTACCGACAAACTTCAAGAGATAATTTGGAAATTCGTCGCTTTGACGAAATTTCTTTTTTTCGTCGGTGCCGAGGAGTGCCCTGCTGAAGTTTCCGACTTTTGCCCGAGGCGCCGCTGAAAAATTGTCTCAGGAAATGAGACGCTGAATACAATAGGGCTCACGCCAGTTCGTTTCCGCCATCGGTGGCCGTTCTCCCGGTGCTTTCGGGAGGACGGGACAACGGAAAGGACGGTTTCTCGTTTCCGCGACAAGGCCCGGGCAGCCTGAGGAGGGAAGCCCTGGGCGTGTGGCGTTCTTCGTTTGGTGCGCGCTGCCCGGGGCGCGGCGGGGCGCCTGAAGGCCCGGAAAGGGGGAAGCGCGGTGATTTCTTAAATAAAATGCGGCAAATTCGCGGCGAAGCTATGCTATGATGGAAGTGAAAAAAAAGCGGCGGCCCGTGTTCACGCGCGATGAAAAAACCGTTGAAATCCGCCGCAATCTCCGATGGAAAAACAGCGAGGAGGAATGGGCGTGAGAATTCTTCACACGTCGGACTGGCATCTGGGGCGCAGGCTCTGCGGTCAGGAGCGGTACGGCGAGTTCAAGAGTTTTCTTGACTGGCTGACCGGCGTGATTTGCCGGGAGGCCGTGGACGCGTTGGTGATCGCCGGCGACGTTTTCGATTCCTGTACGCCGCCGCTGTGGGCGCAAAGTTTGTATTACAGCTTTTTGACGGGGCTTTTCGCCTCGCCCTGCAAAAGCGTGACAGTGGTGGCGGGCAATCATGACTCGGCGGCGCTGCTTGACGCGCCGGCGGAGCTGCTCAGCCGTCTCAACGTTTTTGTGGTGGGCGAACCGCAGCCGCCGCAGCGGGAAGTCTTTCAACTTCCCGGCGCCGACGGAACGACGGGGGCGCTGTGTTGCGCCGTTCCCTTTCTGCGTTCGCGCGACCTCTGCGGCGCCATGGCGGGGGCCGACGTCAAGGCCCTTTCGGCGGCGGAGCTTGCGGGGTTTAAAGGACATTATGCCGCTGTGGTCGCCGAAGCGGAAAAACTCCGTGACGGGCGCGCCATCCCCGTCATCGCTACGGGACACTGCTTTGTAGCCGGCGGCAAAGTCAGCGATGACGACGGCGTGCGCGATCTCTCCGTCGGTTCCATCGACGCCGTCCCTCTTTCGGCTTTTCCCCAGGGCATCGACTACCTGGCGCTGGGGCATCTTCACGAGCCGCAGCGCTGCGGAGGCCTTGAGAGCCGACGCTATTCCGGCTCGCCTCTCTGCGCGGGATTCGGTGAGGCGGGGCGCCGCAAGAGCCTTTTCATCGTGGACTTTCACGGCAGAGCGCCAAGCGTCAGGAGCGTGGACGTTCCTCAATTTCAGAAGATCCTGCGCCTTACGGGAACCTACGATGATCTGGTGCGTGAAATATCCCGACTGGTCCGGGAGAATGAACCGGTCTGGGTGGAGGCCCATTGCACCCAGCAGGGAACCCGCGGGCTTAATCAAGCCATCCGCGAGCTGGCGCCCGAAGGGGCTCCCGTGAAAATTCTGCGCGTGAAAATTCCCGGCATGAGCGCTGCCGACCGTCTCGGCAGTGCCGGAGAATTGACTGAGGACTGGTCGCCCTGCGAAGTGTTCAAACTGTTCCTGGAGGAGCATGATCTCTCGGGCGAGAAGGGCGACGCTTTGATGAGCGTTTACAGAGAAGCTCTTGAAGCGGCCCGCCGGGAGGGAACGGAATGAAGCTGTGCAGCCTGCGATTTAAAAATTTGAACTCTCTGGCGGGAGAGTGGCTGGTGGATTTTGAAGCGCCTGAATTTCACAGCGGCCTCTTTGCCATCGTCGGCCCCACGGGATCGGGAAAATCCACGCTGCTGGACGCCGTGTGCCTGGCGCTGTACGGACGAACGCCGCGTCTCGACCGGGTCAACAACTCGGGCAATGAAATTATGACGCGCGGCGCCAAAGACTGCTTTGCCGAGGTGATTTTCCAGATGGGCGGCGCGCGCTACTGTTCGTTCTGGTCCCAGAAAAAATCCGTCCGCAAGGGCGCGGCCAAAGAACTTCAGGCGCCGAAATGCCGCTTTTCCCGTCTCGGCGAAAAAGAAGAAGTCCTGGCCGACAGCGTTTCCGAAATGTCGCGCCGCGTGGTCCAGGCGTGCCGTCTTGACTTTGACCGCTTCACGCGGACGGTCATGCTGCCTCAGGGCGGATTTGCCTCGTTTCTTCAGGCCGACGGCACCGAGCGCGCCAAAATGCTTGAAGAGCTGACGGGAGCCGAAATCTATCGCACGCTGTCGCGCAAAGTTTTCGAGAGGACGCGCGATGAGCGCGAAAAGCTTGAGCGCATCAGAAGCTCCGCGGCGGAGCATTCCCCTCTGGCCGATGAAGTGCGCCGGGCTGCCCGCAGCCGCGCGGAGGCCTCTTACGCTCAAGAGGCGCGCCTTCGCGCGGAAGAAAAGAGCCTTGCCGCCGCTGCGGACTGGTATGAGCGCCGATCGGCTCTGAGCCGTCAAAAGGCCGAAGTCGCTTCCGCCGCGGCAGCCCTTGAGAAGGATCAGGCGGCCTTTGCGCCGCGAGGCGAAGCTTTGGCCAGGGCGGAGCGTGCGGCGCTGGCGGTGGATCTTCACGCGTCCAGGGAGCGATCGCAGCTGCGGCAGACCAAGAGCCGCCAGGAAGCTGAAGCCCTTCGCCTCGAGCTGGAGAACTGCGCGCACGCTCTCGCCGAAGCCCGAAAGGCCGCCGCGGAATCCGAGAGCAAAACAGCGCGGCTGCGCCGGCAAGGCGAAGAGCTTCAGAACCTCTGGACGCACGTCTACGACATCGATCGGATCATCGAAAAAGACGCCACGTCGGCGCACGACATGAAGTCCAGGGCGGAGGAACTGAAAAAAACCGTGGCGGAACAGACCGCGCGGGACATGGCTCTGCTGGCCGAACTTGAAAAGCGCAAGGCCGAGGGCGCCGAGCTGCGAAAGGCTCTGGACAACGCCCGAACGGAAAAAGAACAGGCTCTGGCAGAGGTGTACCGCAGCGACCTCAGCGAACTGGCCTCCACGCTGGAGGAGGGAAAGCCCTGCCCTCTGTGCGGCGCCTTGCATCACCCCGCGCCCTTCGTCGACCGTCTGACCGGCGAGATGGACCGCCTGCACCGCAAGGCCGAGCGGGCCTCTCAGAAAGTTCTCGATTTGGAGCGCAAACTGAGAAACTGCGAAGAAGACATTTCTTCCGGGCAAACGGAACGCAAGGGCACAACCACCATCGTCCAGACCACACAGCGCAGCCTTGATGAACTGTCCCATTCGCTGATGCTCTGCCGGGGAAGTCTGGAGACCCATCAGGAACAGCGCCGCCGGCTGTACGGCGATAAAGATCCCGCTGCCGAAAGCAGAAAGTACGCGACGCTTCTGGCCGAGGACGAGGCGGAACGCCGCGCCGCCGAAGAAAATCTCAGCAAAGCCCTTGTGGCCTCCACAGAGCGCGAAGCCGCTCTGAAGCGCGTCCTTCAGAGCGTGGCCGAACAGGAGGCCGAACTGGCGACGGCGCGGAAAAAATTTTCTGAGCGCATCGCCGCCTTGGGGTTTGCCGACGAAGCCGCCTGGGCCGCGGCGGCCATGACGCCCGACGCCGTTGAAGCTTTGCGCGATCAGGCCGAACGTCTTCGGGCCCGGCGTGAATTGGTCACGGCGGAACGCACGGCCGTCGAAGCCGGCGAGCGCCGCCTGGGCGATGCGCCGAGCCGCCCCTTTGAAGGCCTTGCCCAGGCTCAGGAAAACAATCGTGCGGCCCTGACGAAGCTGCTGAAAGACCGGGGGGCCGACGAACAGATGCTGAAAAACGATGAGGACTGCCGGCGCCGTCTCGCCCAATTGAGCGAGCAGGAGACAAACCGGCGGAAAGAGTATGACCGCTGGAGCGCCCTCAACGACCTCATCGGCTCCGCCAAGGGCGACCAGTTCAGTCGCTACGTGCAGGGCTTGACCTTTCGCCGTCTGGTGAACGCCGCCAACCTTCAACTGGGACATCTCTCGGAGCGCTACCGCCTGAAAGTTTCCCTTGAGAATTCACTGCACCTCGACGTCATCGACCTGTGGCAGGCCGGCGAAGTCCGCACCTCGCGCAATCTGTCAGGCGGCGAGAGCTTTATCGTCAGTTTGGCCCTGGCTCTGGCTCTGTCCCACGGCATGAAAGAAGTGCGGGTGGATTCGCTGTTTCTCGACGAAGGCTTCGGCACCCTCGATGAAGACTCCCTTGAAACAGTGCTGGACTGCCTCAACAGGCTGCGCGAAAAAGGCAAAATGGTGGGCGTCATCTCTCACGTTCCCGTGCTGCGCGAGCGCATCGACTGCCAAATCCGCCTGGTGCCCGGCGCTCACGGTCACAGCGTGCTCACGGGGCCCGGCTGTTCCCGCCTCGATTGACGCGGGGCGCCTTGACAAAACCGCGCAGGTGAGTATGATATACAACCGAAGCAGTACAAAAATTCAACTTCAGGGCAGGGTGAAATTCCCTACCGGCGGTACAGCCCGCGAGCCGAAAGGCATGATCCGGTGAAACTCCGGGGCCGACAGTAAAGTCTGGATGAAAGAAGCGGTTTTCCGTGCATTCGCAGCGGCTCTGAAAGGATTTTTCCGTTCAGGGCCGTTTTTTTGCCGCTTCACCTTTGAGACGAGAGGAAGTCCGTTGATGAAAATTCGTTACGACAGCGTAGAAGACGCCCTTGAGGCGCTCCGGGCCGGGAAAATCGTTCTGGTGACCGACGACGAAACCCGCGAAAACGAAGGCGACATGATCTGCGCGGCGCAGTTCGCCACCACGGAGAACGTCACCATGATGGCGCGTATGGCCTGCGGCCTCATCTGTATGCCCATGAGCGCCGAATATGTGAAAAAACTGCAACTGCCCCAGATGGTGGTCAAAAATTCCGACAATCACGGCACGGCTTTTACCGTTTCCATCGACCATTGTTCCACCGGCACCGGCATTTCCGCCGTCGAACGCGGAATTACCGCCCGCGCCTGCGTCGACCGCAAGGCGAGACCCGAGGATTTCCGCCGTCCGGGGCACATGTTTCCCCTTTTGGCGAAACCCGGCGGCGTGCTGGAGCGCAGCGGACATACGGAAGCCACGGTGGATCTGCTGCGTCTGGCGGGGCTGGAACCCTGCGGCCTGTGTTGCGAAGTCATGAGCGAAGACGGAACGATGATGCGGGCTCCCGAGCTGGCCGAAAAGGCCGGACAGTGGGGCATGAAGTTCATCACCGTCCGATCCATTCAGGAGTACCGCAAGCGCCACGAAGTTTTCGTCGAGCGCGTGGCCGCCGCAAAAATGCCCACGAAGTACGGAAATTTTACCGTCTACGGCTACCGCAACCGCCTCAACGGCGAACACCACGTGGCGCTGGTCATGGGAGAGATCGGCGACGGACAGCGCGTGCTGTGCCGAGTTCATTCGGAATGCCTGACGGGCGATACCTTCGGATCGCTGCGCTGTGACTGCGGACAGCAATTCGCCGCCGCCATGACGCAGATCGGACAGGAAGGCCGCGGCGTCATGCTCTATCTGCGCCAGGAAGGCCGCGGCATCGGGCTGCTCAACAAACTGAAAGCCTACGCCCTGCAGGACGAGGGCATGGACACCGTGGAAGCCAATCTCGCCTTGGGGTTTCAAGAGGACGCCAGAGAATATTACATCGGCGCACAAATTCTGCGCGATCTGGGAGTCAGAAGCCTGCGCCTTCTCACCAACAATCCCGGAAAAATTGAAGGCCTCTCGGATTTCGGCCTGACCGTTGCGGAGCGAGTGCCCATTCAAATGCCGGCCACTTCCGATGACCTGTTTTACCTTCGGACCAAAGAGCGCCGCATGGGGCACCTGATGCACTACTAGGCCTTTTGTGCCGCGGCCGGAGACAAAAAAAGAGACGAGGAGAAGACCCTGTCTTCCCCTCGTCTTTCTTTGTCTGTTCGTAAGCGCCGGGCCGTTTGATTTTGCCGCCGGGGCAAAATCGGGCAGACGCCTCAATCGATGAGCACCAGCGGTTTGATCAGATCTCTGGGTTTGTCCTTCATGAGCATGAGAGCGGGTTCCACGTTCTCCAGACCGTGGAAGGTATGGGTGATGAGCTTTTCAGGATGAATTCTGTGAGTCTCCACAAGGCGGGCCAGTTTCTCGCTGCGCAGACGTCCGCCGGGCATCAGACCGCCGATGATCTGCTTGTGAGCCATGCCGCAGCCCCAGCTCAGTCTCGGGATGTTGATGAAATCGCCTTCGCCCAGATAGTTGACGTTGCCGATTTTGCCGCCGGGTTTCAGCATGTTGACCGCCTGAGCGAAGGTGTCAACGGTACCGCCGGCGATAACCACGCGGTCCACGCCTTTGCCGTGGGTTTTGTCCAAAATCTGTTCGACGATGTCGGCCTCTTTGTAGTTGATGATTTCCGTGGCGCCGAACTCCAGCGCCAGTTTGGCGCAGTCGGGCCGCGAGCCGACGGCGTAAACATTGGCCGCGCCGCGAATGGCGGTGCCGGCGACGGCCATCAGTCCCACGGGGCCGATGCCGATGACGGCGACGTTGTCGCCGAACTGAACGTCGGCCAGCTCAACGCCGTGAAGTCCTGTAGGCACCATGTCGCTGATCATGCAGGCGGCGCCCAGATCCATCCCCTCGGGCAGCAACGCAAGATTGCCGTCGGCGTCGTTGACGTGGAAATATTCGGCGAAAACGCCGTCCTTGAAGTTGGAGAATTTCCAGCCCGCCAGCATGCCGCCGGAGTGCATGGCGTAGCCGCCCTGGGCTTCCAGGGAATTCCAGTCGGGCGTAATGGCGGAAACGAGAACTTTGTCGCCGGGCTTGAAATCCTTGACGAGGCTGCCCACTTCGACGACTTCTCCCACCGCTTCGTGTCCGAGAATCATGTTGTGGCGGTCGCCCAGCGCGCCGGCCCACACGGTGTGAACATCGGAAGAACAAGGCGCCAGCGCCAGGGGCTTGCAGATCGCGTCAAGAGCCCCGCACTTTGGCGTATCCTTGGTAATCCAGCCCGTCTGGCCGATTTTAAGCATTGCAAAACCCTTCATAGATATCAGTCCTTCCTTGAGTCAGGCAGAAGTTTTGTCTGTCTGTGAAATTTGTAACAATCACTGTACAAATATTTTAACAGCCCCAAAGGGAAAGTCAAGAGAAATGACGACGTTTTTGTGAAATTTTTCTTTATTTTTTTGACAGCCCGCGTTTTTTCCCAAAATTTGCCAGTGACGCCGCTATCGCCGGCGTTTCGCAGCGGTGCCGGCACAGCGCGTCGGGAAAAATAAAACGCGACGAAGAAGGGGTTTTGCCGCGAGCCGGAACGTTTGATGCTTCTGCGGGCGTCAGCGCCATACCGGGGGAGGCACCGACGCCCTGCGTAAAAGACCACTTTTTCTGTCGCCTCAAACAAAAAAGACCGGCTTTTGCCGGTCTATTTTGTGCGCTTGGGCCGCCCAAAGCAAAAAATCTACCCTCGGGAGCCTGCGCAGTACCGCGACACCACGGGAATGATGCGGGCGATGTCGGATTTTGAAATCCATCTGATCACCACGTCGTCACCGGATACGCCGGCGGTGCTGATGCGGAGTGTGCCGAAAAAAAGGCCCCGCTGACCGCGGATGGAGTTGATCTTGCTGTAGGGAAAAATTCGGTCGTCACTGCCGTAGAGCACGTCGGAATCGAGAATCATCAGGCGCTGATTGGTAGCCACCACGAGCACCGTGTTGCCGTGTCCGTCATAGCCCGACGTGAGAAAACCGATCTCTTCGTCTTCATCCATAAGTCGGGGCAGAGCGCGAAGTTCCTTCCCCACAAACCACTTGTGAAATTTTCCCACTTTGCGGATCTGTTCCTTGACTTTTTCTTTAGAAACAGGCATCAGGCATACCTCCTTTGATAACAGCGTTTCAGGGCAGTCCAAAAGTTCAAAGAGAACTTCGGAAACCTCAGTTCATTATAGCCGCCGGACGGGCTTTTGAAAACCTTTCGTTTACGTGAAACGAGAAAAGCCGGCGGCTCCTTTCGCGGCGCTCAAAGAGTGGAAAGACGGTCGGTGCGGCTGCCTGAGATCGGATTTTTTTATGGAGAAAGGCACGAAAAGGCACAAAGCTCCCGACGTTTCCCGAAGGGGCGCATAAAAGAGACCGCGCGCAAAGTTTCCGCGGGCGGTCTCCCCATGATGCGACAGAAAAAGATCTTTTAATTTTCGCGAAGGCGAACTCAGAATATTTGCAGCAGCACGCTGGCCAGGATCAGCATAAAAGCGCCGCCGATGCGCGAGGAAATCTGCGCAAAGGGCATGAGTTCCATGCGGTTGGCCGCCGAAAGAACGGCCACGTCGCCGGTGCCGCCCATATTGGCCATGCAAAGTCCCGCCGTGATGGACGACTCGACGGGATAGAAGCCCACCAGCCGCCCCACGAGCGCGGAGCCGATGATGCTGCCGATCACCGTTACGCCCACCAGCAGCAGATACTGCCCCGAGAAGGCGGAGATGATCTGTCCGAGATTGGTGTAGGCCACGCCGATGCCCACCAGAAGCACGGAGGTGAGGTTTTTCATGACGAACTGGAACCACTGATAGCAGCAGATTTCATAGTACTGAGGAAGCAACCCCAGAGCCTTGACGATGGCCACGGAAATGATCATCCAGGCATAGCTGTGGATTTTCGGGATAAAGAAGGCCACAATGCGCCCCCACGCGAAGAAAGTGGTGGCTAAAAACAGGCCGATGCCCATGGCCGTGAGGCTGAGAGTGTCGCGTTTTTTCAGGAACTCCTCGTCGGCCTGAATGGCGTCGTCGCCGCCTTTGGTCATCAGCAGATCGCCGTTGCCCGTGAGAGTGGGGAACGTCTTGCCGAGTTTGTTCATCAGGCCGCCCGCCACGATGGCCATGGCGTTGCCCAAGGCTACGGCGGGGATCATGATGTTGATAATGTCCTCGGGCTTCTGAGCCAGCGTCTCGCCGAAGATTTTCGACAGAGGCACGGCGCCGGCGCCCATGCCGCCGCCCATGATGGGCACGGCAATGTACAGAATGGCCTGTTTGGCACCGTAGCCCGTCAGTTCGCCCACCAGCCCGGCCAAACCGAGGGCGACGGCCACGCCGCCCACAATGGCGGGCAGGTAGCGAATGGCGGCGCGGATCAGCAGGTCGCGGTTCATGCCCAGGATGGAGCCGCAGATCAGCGCGGCGATGTAGAAGTCAAGGAAGCCCTCGCCCTTCATGAAGTTGGTGATAATCTTGACGGTTCCCCCGGGAATGGCGTGATAATAGCAGAGCAGCGCCGTGCCGAAGATGATGACGATGGCGCCGCCGCCTAGGTAAGTGTTGACAATGGGCGTACGGTTGCCGATCTCGTTGAAGAGACCGCCCAGAACGATCATAAAAGGAAAGGCGCCGATCATTCCCTTGGGCAGCACGCCCATGGCGACGGCGACGAGAACGATGGCGGAAAAAGCGGCAAAGACGGGCCACGGCATATTGTACAGTTTCAAACCTTTAAAATCTTCATTCATGTCCAATGTCCTCCTTAAAGATGGATGCAGTCCATGAGGGCGAAGGGGCTTCGCCCTGAAAAACTTTCACCGAAGACGGCGTGCCGCGCGCGGCGGAAGATTACCGACGGGCGACGCCCGTTCTGCGGGCCGCTTCGGCCACGGCGGATGCGACGGCGGGAACCACTCTTCCGTCGAAGGAATCGACGATAACATGGTCGGCCGAGAGCTCTTCATCGGGAACAAGGGCGGCCAGTGCGCGGGCGGCGGCCAGCTTCATTTCGTCGTTGATCTGAGTGGCACGGCAGTCCAGCGCGCCGCGGAAGATGCCGGGAAATCCGAGACAGTTGTTGACCTGGTTGGGGAAATCCGAGCGTCCCGTACCCACCACCGCGGCGCCGGCGGCTTTGGCCTCGTCGGGGAAGATCTCGGGCACGGGGTTGGCCATGGCGAAAATGATGGCTCCCGCAGCCATGGTTTTGACCATTTCAGCCTTGAGCGCGCCGCCCACCGACGTGCCGAGGAAAATGTCGGCGCCCTCGATGACCTTGGCAAGGGGGCCTTTTTCACGGTTCGGATTGGTGATTTTCGCCAGCGCCGCCTTGGCCGGAGGCAGTTCCATGTCGGCGGACAGAGCGCCCTTGCTGTCCAGAGCGATAATGTTCTTTGCGCCCGCTTGCAGCAGAATTTTGCTGATGGCCGTTCCCGCGGCGCCGGCGCCGTTGAGAACGATTTTCACGTCGGCGATGTTCTTGCCCACCACCTTGAGGGCGTTGATGACGGCGGCCAGCAGAATGACGGCAGTGCCGTGCTGGTCGTCGTGGAACACGGGAATGTCGCAGAGCGCTTTCAGGCGCTCCTCGATTTCGAAGCAGCGCGGTGCGGCGATGTCCTCAAGGTTAATGCCGCCCAGCGTCGCCGTGAGGTTTTTGACGATGGCGACAATCTCTTCGGTGTCCTGCGTTTCAAGGCACAGGGGAATGGCGTCAATGCCGGCGAAGTTCTTGAAAAGACAGCATTTGCCTTCCATCACGGGAATGGCCGCCCTGGCGCCGATGTTGCCCAGCCCCAGAACGGCGCTGCCGTCGCTGATAACGGCCACCACATTGCCCTTTGAAGTGTAGGTGTAAACGTCGTCGGGGTTTTTGCTGATGGCGCGGCAAGGTTCGGCGACGCCGGGGGTATAAGCCACTGCCAGTTCCTGCATGTTGGTGACGGGCATTTTGCTCACGGTGGCGAACTTGCCTGCCGTTTCCTTGTGGCGCCGAAGCGCAGTTTCGTAAATTGAATGTTCTGCCATGCCATAACTCCTCCTCAACTGAATGTGCAGATATTGTATTCATTACATATGTTGTTATTATACATGAAAGATTGAAAAGTGACGCATTTTTACGCGGCTTTTTCCCGCCGCTGCAAAATTTTCGCTTCCGTGCATGGTCGGGTCGCCGAAAAGGTCCAATGAGCGCCCCTTGACGCCGAAAGGGAAAAGGACTAAAATAGCCCTCTAAGTTAGTTTAAACTAACTTAGAGGGCTATTGGCGGCACGCCGTTTATAACAAATAAAATAAATTTTACTTCAAAGGAGGCACGGCCTTGAAACTTTACAAAAAGTTGTTCGTGTATGTGCCGGAGTCAAAAAACAACGGCAGAGCGGCGTTGGCGTTTTCTGTAATTTCGGCGCTCATGACCTGCGCCGGCTATTATTTCATCTATAAGGTTTTGGACAAAATCCTTATGGCAGAAGATCTTGAAGCGGCTCAGCGTCTTTCTCTCGTGGTCATGGCGCTTTTGACTTCAGGCGGACTGTTCTACTATTTTTCGGGAATTTTTTCCCATAAGCTGGGCTTTCGGCTGGAAACCAACCTCAGAAAGAAGGGCATCGACGGAATAGTTGACGCCGGTTTTCGATTTTTTGACACCCACCCGTCGGGCGTCATCAGAAAAACCATCGACGACAATGCCGCCATGACTCATCAGGCTGTTGCCCACATGATCCCCGATCTGGGGCAGGCATTTGCTGTTCCTCCCATGGTCGTCCTTCTCAGTTTTGCCGTCAGCGCCAGAGTGGGATGTGCCGTTGTGGTTTCCCTCGCCCTAGGAAGTATCTTCATGATCAAAATGACAAGAGGAGAAACTTCTTTTCTGCAGCTCTATCAGGATGCGCTGAAACGGCTCAGCGGCGAAACGGTGGAGTATGTGAGGGGCATTCAGGTTATCAAGATCTTCAAGGCGGATGTCCGTTCTTTCAAGGCTTTGCACGAAGCGATTCTGGACTACGCAAAATATGCCTGTTCCTATTCAAAAAGCTGCAAAGTTCCCTATGTGACCTATCAGTGGCTGTTTTTGGGAGCGGCGGCTCTGGTGACGCTGCCTTTGTCTTTTTTCCTCAACACTCTGAAGAGCCCGAATTTCTTCATGATCGAACTTTTGATGTACATCTTTCTTTTGGGTGCGGTGTATGTCAGCATGATGCGCATTATGTATGCTTCTTTGAACGCGTTCAATGCCGGCTATGCGGTGGAAAATCTGGAAAAACTCTACCATGAGATGCGGAGAGACACGCTCAGTTTCGGCACCGACGGGGAGATGGAAAACTATGATATCGGCTTTCAGAATATAGACTTCGCCTATGGCGGAAAAAAGGTTTTCGAGAATTTCAGTTTGGATTTGAAAGCGGGAAAGTCCTATGCTTTTGTGGGGGCGTCGGGGTCGGGAAAGTCAACTTTGGCAAAGTTGCTCAGCGGCTTCTACAGGCCCGACGGCGGAACGGTGACGATCGGGAACAAGCCCATTTGCTCCTATACGGAGGATGCGGTGACCAGGGCGATTTCCTTTGTTTTTCAGGATCCCCGGCTCTTTAAAATTTCCATCTACGACAATGTGGCGCTGGGCAAGAAAGGTGCCACCCGGCAAGAGGTGATGAACGCTCTTCAATTGGCGGGATGTACCGACATCATAGATAAATTCCCCGAGAGGGAAAATACTCTGATCGGGACAAAGGGCGTGTATTTGTCCGGCGGCGAAAAAGGGCGCATCGCCATTGCCAGGGCCATACTGAAGGACTCGCCGATTCTCGTGATGGACGAGGCTTCTGCGGCCATCGACGCCGACAACGAATACAAACTGCAGGAAGCCTTTAAAAATCTCATGAAAGGCAAGACGGTCATCATGATCGCCCACCGATTGTCCAGCATCAAAAACGTTGATGAGATTATCGTCCTGAAAAACGGAAAAATTCTGGAGCGCGGCTCCCACGACCATCTTTTGAAAAAAGGCGGAGAGTACAAGTCGCTCTTTGATCGGTACGGCGCCGCCAATGACTGGAGGTTCAGCGATGATCAGACATTTCAGGAATAAATTCCAGGTCACCGACGAAGGCGCCCGAAGCCTTCTTGTGGCTTCTTTGGCAAGTTTCGGCGTCTATGTGGTCAGCATGTTCCCGGTAATGCTTGTGATGCTGCTGGGGGACCGGCTGATTTCAGGCCATGAACACGGCACGGGGCTGTACCTATCTTTTTCTGCGGCAACGCTGATTTTTCTGTATGGGGCGCTTTGGGTGGAATATGGAAAGCTTTTTGATGCCACCTATCAAGAAAGCGCCCATTTGAGAGTATCCATCGCCAAAAAGCTGAAAGCCCTGCCGCTCAGCTATTTTTCAAAGAGAAACCTGTCGGACCTCGCACAGTCGATCATGTCCGATGTGGAAGCCGTGGAACACGCCATGAGCCACTCAATTCCCAAGATCTACGGGCTGTATTTCTTTCTGCCCGTTCTGGGAGGACTTCTCATGGCGGGTAATGCCTCTCTGGGGCTGGCCGTCATCCTTCCCAACCTGTTAAGATTTGGGGCCCTGTCGTTATATAGAAAAAAGACGGAGCGGGGAAACGAAAAGTTCTATGGGATTTTACGGGACAACAGCGAAAAATTTCAGGAAATCATTGAATTACATCAGGAAATCAAGGGATTTGATTTGAGCAAAAAGGCGAAAGATGATTTATATCGCCAGATGGAATACAGCGAAGCGGAGCACGTAAAAACCGAGAGCACCTCCGTCAAAACCATGGCTCTGTCGAGCCTCTTTTCCTTTGTCAGTCTGGGGGTCGTGCTCGTCGTGGGGACTCCGCTGTTGCGTGCGGGGTCTGTCAGCGTTCTCCATCTTTTGGGGTATTTGTTGGCGGCGGTGAAAGTCAAGGAAATGGTGGATGTTTCAAGCGAAAGCGCTCTGGAAATCCTCTATATCGCGCCGAGAGTTGCCAAAATTCGCGAGATTAACGACGAGAAGCTTCAAACCGGGCAGACGGCGGAACTTCAACGCTTTGACGTGGAGCTGGAGCATGTGGGATTTGCCTATGACAGGAGCGGGGCCGTGCTGGAAGACGTGTCTTTTTCGGCACGGCAGGGAGAAGTAACCGCTCTTGTGGGAACTTCCGGCTGCGGCAAGACAACACTTCTGAGGCTTGTCTCGCGACTTTATGACTGCGGGCGGGGAAAAATTCTCATCGACGGGAAAGACATCAGCGAGATTGCCGTTGATTCATTGTTTGATAAAATTTCCATCGTCTTCCAGGATGTCATTTTGTTTAACACGTCGGTCCTGGAAAATATTCGCATCGGCAGACTGTCGGCAACGGACGAAGAGGTGAAAGAAGCGGCGAAGCGCGCCAACTGCATGGAATTCATCGAAAAGCTGCCGCAGAAATTCAATTCGCTCATCGGGGAAAACGGGGCGCAGCTGTCAGGGGGAGAGCGACAGCGACTGTCCATTGCCAGAGCGTTCCTGAAAGACGCGCCCATCCTTCTTTTGGATGAAATCGCCGCCGGTCTGGATGTGGAAAACGAGCTGAAAATTCAGCAGAGCTTAAACAGACTCATTCAAAACAAAACCGTCATGGTCATTTCCCACAGGCTGAAGTCAATTGAAAATGCCGACAAAATAGTGATTTTGGACCACGGCCGCGTTGAACATGCGGGAACGCACCGCAGGCTGATGGAACAATCGGGTCTCTATAGAAATCTGATCCTGAAATCCAAGCTCGCCGAGGAATTTGCCTATTAAGCCGCAAGAACGGTTCCCGTCGGTGAATTCTCCGACGCGGCACGGCTGAAGCGACTGAGGGCGCGGCACGCCGCTGCCGATGGGCCCGTGAGCGTTGCCGATGGGCCCGTGGGAGTGAAAGGGACTCGTTTTGACCGATGAAGCAGGCTACGCGCCTGCACCAAGACAGGGGACTGCCTCGCCTTTGAGAGAACGCTCTCATGGGGAGGTGTCCCCTTTTTTGCAGGAGAGAGCGCCGCGTGGAAGCGCCGACCGCGGCGGCATTTCAACGGCGTCGAGGCGAACCCGTCGGCTGCGTTGAACCGTGCTGACGGAAAGGGAAGCAGGAGAACCGCGATACTGTCCCTTCCGCTGAAAAAGGCTGAAACCAAGCGAAGCGAAGAGCTCTGCGATTGAAGATATGCCCTTCGGAGCCGGCGTGAAGGGCGGCGGGAAGCGGTCAAAGCGATGGGGCATGCCGGGGCACCGGACGGTTTTTGCCGCTGAAGGGCTCTGTTCAAAGGATGAAGATTTCCGGGCAAAGTACGGGTGCTTTTTGCCGAAATCCGGCAAATCAGAAAAACGGCGAAAAAGAATTGATTGAAAAGCCCTGAAAACAGGGGCTGAGGCTCTCCTTCAACGTGCCGCGGATTGTCTGCCCGTCGCGGCTGAATTTTGTATCGCTCTGCCATCGGCTTTTGTGCGCGCCGGGGGCGTGTTAGAATAAAGACAGGGTTATGGTTTTATCTCTCGTGTGCAGAAGGAGGGTGCTTCTTTGAAAATCATCAGAAAGTCCGCAGCCGGAACGCTGGAATCCAGCGATATCCTGGTGGAAGTGGAGCCGGGACGCGGCGTGTCCGTGGAGATCCAATCGTCGGTGAAAGCGCAGTTCGGCGAGGCCATCGAGAGAACGCTTCGCGGCGTTCTGTCGGAGCTCGGCGTGGATGACGTTTCAATGCGCGTCGTTGACCGCGGCGCGCTGGACTGCACCATTCGCGCGCGCGCCGAGACGGCCGTCCGCCGCGCGTCAAGGGAGGAAGATTAAATGCGTCGATCTTTGCTGTTTTTGCCGGGCAACACGCCCAACATCATTGTCAACGGCGACGCCCTGGGCGCCGATAACGTCATACTCGACCTTGAGGACGCCGTGGCGCCCGACCAGAAAGATGCCGCCCGCATTCTGGTGCGCAATGCCATCAGATTTCTGGGCTTCAAAGGCGTCGAACTGACAGTGCGCATCAACTCTCTGGACACTCCCTACTGGCAGGACGACCTTCGGGAGATGGTGCCGCTGCGTCCCGACCTGATCATGCCCACCAAAGTGGGCAGCGCCGAGGATGTGGCGACGCTGGACGCGTTCATGACTCAGCTGGAGGAGCGCTGCGGTCTGCCCGCGGGCACCGTAAAGCTCATTCCGCTCATTGAAACGGCTCGCGGCTTGGAAAACGCCTTTGCCGTCGCTTCCGCCTCGCCGCGCGTGGCCGCTCTTTTTTTGGGCGCCGAAGATTTGACGACCGACCTGCGGGCGCCGCGCACCAAAGAGGGCACCGAAATCCTGTACGCCCGGAGCCGCATGGTTTCGGCGGCGCGCGCCGCGGGAATTGACGTGTACGACACGCCCTTTACCGACGTCAATGACGATGAAGGTGCGGCGTGCGACGCCCGTCTTGCCCGCAGTCTGGGTTTCAGCGGAAAGGCCGCCATCTCGCCGCGCCACGTCCGCGCCATCAACGAGGCCTTCTCGCCGACGGCGAAGGAAATCGACTACGCCCGCGAGGTGCTGG
>CABTYW010000002.1 GCA_902489135.1 uncultured Synergistaceae bacterium | reverse complement strand
TCGGGTTCGCCCAGCTCCATGCGCTGGCATTTGACGCCCACCAGTTTGCCCATCAGGTTCTTGTCGTCGCCGCTGTAAGCGATGTATTCGGTGGGGGCGGTGAGGAACTCGAACTTGACGCCTTCTTCCACGGCGTGGTGATATTCCTCAATACGGGCGGGAAGCTCGTCAAGGGAGCGGCGGTACAGCACGGTGACGCTCTCGGCGCCGAGGCGCAGAGCGGAGCGGGCGGCGTCCATGGCCACGTTGCCGCCGCCGATGACGGCCACGTGCTTTGACTTGTTGACGGGGGTGTCGTAGGTGGGGAACTCATAGCCGTGCATCAAGTTGATGCGCGTCAGATATTCGCTGGCGGAGAAAACGCCGTTGAGGTTGGTGCCGGGAGTGCCGGCAAAACGGGGCGTTCCGGCGCCGGTGGCAATGTACACGGCGTCGAATTTGCTGCGAATTTCATCGACGGTAAGCGTGCGGCTGGCGACGCAGTTCACTTCCACGTCCACGCCCAGAGCTCTGATGTTGTCGATTTCGTGCTGCACAATGGATTTGGGCAGACGGAACTCGGGGATACCGTACATGAGAACGCCGCCGGGAAGGTGAAGGGCCTCGAAAATGGTGACTTTGTAGCCGAGTTTCGCGAGGTCGCCGGCGACGGTGAGGCTCGAGGGGCCGGAGCCGATGACGGCCACTTTGCCTTTGCCGTTGTAGGGAACGGGTTGGGGCTTGACGGCCGGCTGAGCGGCCTTCCAGTCGGCGGCGAAACGCTCAAGCTTGCCGATGGCTACGGGTTCATTGTTGACGCCGGTGGCGCGGTCTTTGATGCGTCCGACGGTGCAGACGCCTTCACACTGTTTTTCCTGGGGGCAGACGCGGCCGCACACGGCGGGCAGAGCGGTGGAATCGCTGAGGATGGAGAAGGATTTTTCGAAATCGCCTTCTTTGATGGCGGCGATGAAGTCGGGAATGGCGATGGCGACGGGGCAGCCCTTGATGCAGGGGGCGTTTTTGCAGTGAAGGCAACGGGAGGCCTCTTTCATGGCCTCTTCGGGGGTGTAGCCGAGACAGACTTCTTTGAAATTGCGGGCGCGGACTTTGGGATCCTGTTCAGAGATAGGGGTTTTCTTGGGAGAAATGGCCATTGTTATTCACCAACCTCGCTTTTGTACTTTTCAAGGGAAATCTTTTCCGCGTCTTTGTACTGGCGCAAACGGGTCATAAATTCGTTCCAGTTGACACCCCAGCCGTCAAATTCGGGGCCGTCAACGCAGGCGAAGCGGATCTTGTCGTTGACGGTAACGCGGCAACAGCCGCGCATGCCCGTGCCGTCGATCATGATGGGGTTGAGCGAGACCCAGCAGGGGATCTTCAGTTCTTTGGCCTTGAGCGATGCGAACTTCATCATAATGGAAGGTCCGATGGCCCAGCAGTAGTGGATTTTTTCGCCGCGCTCCGCCAACATGTCCATGGCGGTGGTCACGACGCCCTTGACGCCGAAGGAGCCGTCGTCGGTGGTGACGATGAGCTCGTCGGAATATTTCCCGCACTCGTCCATCATAATGACGAGATCTTTGGTGCGTCCGCCGAGGATGGTGATAACTTTGTTGCCCGCTTCTTTCAGGGCTTTGATGATGGGAAACAGCGCCGCGATGCCGACGCCGCCGCCGATCATGAGAACGGTGCCGTAATGCTTGATCTCGCTGGGCGTTCCCAGGGGCCCCAGAATGTCGTGGATGCAGTCGCCTGCGTTGAGCTTGCCCAGCGCCGTGGTGGTTTTGCCCGTGGTCTGGAAGATCATGCGGATACGGCCGCCCTCAGGGTCGTATTCGGCGACGGTCAGCGGGATGCGTTCTCCCGTCTCGTTGACGCGCAGAACGCAGAATTGCCCCGCACGTCCGTTGCGAGCGATCTGCGGCGCGTCGATCCAGATATCGAACTCGTTGGCCGCAAAGGCGCTTTTAGAAAGGATCTTGAACATAAAACGTCCCCCAATCAATTTATGATATTCCGCGAAGAACAGGAATCACCAAAGATTATCGGTGGCCGAAACGGGCGCAAAAGTGTAAAATAAAAATGCAGTCCAGATTTCACTGGCGCCTCTGTCATGTCGGCCTTGTGAATTATTATACAACGGCGGCAGGCTTTTACAAGGGCGGGAAATCAAAATGCGGCACTTTGCGATGAGAATTATTTAAATGCAAAATCAAGAATTTTATGAACCATCGGGCGTTTTCGGGCACATCAGCCCGAAAACGCCGCGGAAAAGTCCCCAGCGATGATCTTGAACGACGGAGGAAAAAAGATGTTTCACGTGAAACTGGCACAGGTTTCTGAGGGGGCCGACGCCGCACTGCGGCTCAAGGCCGACGGAGCGTGGAAAAAGCTTTTGGCGGGCGCCGAGGCCGGAGCGGAGGGCTTCGGCTGGATGAATTTGCCCCAACGGGACGAATTCGATTTCAGCGCTATGGCGGAGAAGCTGTCGGCGTTTTCCTTCATTGTGCTCATCGGGATCGGCGGTTCGTCGCTGGGGCTTCAGATGTTGATGAAAGCCTTGCTCCATCCCGCCTTTCCCTTTGCGGAACGGGGAACGCGCCCGAGGCTGTTCGTGGCGGACAACGTTGACGGACGAACCGATCAGGCGATTTGGGACCAGGTGACGCCGAGAGAAACGGCGGTGCTTGTGGTGAGCAAATCGGGACGAACGTTGGAAACGCTGAGCAATTTTCTTTTCTTCCGCGAAAAGCTTTACGGCGCGTTGGGAACGGAGGCGGAAGAGCATATTTTCGCCGTGACGTCGCCGACAAAGGGATTTCTGCGCCGCTATGCCGAGGCCAAAGGAACTTTGACCTGCGATTTTCCCGAGGACACCGGCGGGCGCTACTCCGTGCTTTCTTCCTGCGGACTGGCGGCAGCGGCGGCCCTGGGCATCGACTCCCGCGGGCTGCGCGCCGGCGCGGCGGACGTGAAAAAAATTTTGCTGGCCGACCCCCTCGGCAGCCCGGCTACGGCATTGGCCGCTGACGTGGTGCGTCACGGCGCGGCGGGAAAGACGACGACGGTGTTCTGGACCTACGGTGACCGCCTCGCTTCGGTGGGACAGTGGTTTGCCCAGCTTTGGGGCGAAAGTCTCGGCAAGGACGGCAAGGGCATGACGCCCCAGGCGGCGCAGGGATCAATCGACCAGCATTCGCAACTTCAGCTCTATGCCTGCGGCCCCGCGGACAAATATTTCATTTTCCTCAGCGCCGGGCCCGACGGCGCCTGCCGGCTCCATGTCCCGCGGGAAGACCTTTTTGACGAAGCGCGCTATTTGCAGGGCGTGACAACGGAAAAAATCCTCGAGTGCGAACGCCGCGGCGTGGCGGCTTCGCTGAAACGGCGCAATCTGCCGGTCTGCGAGCTTGTCCTTGATGACGTCAGCGAGCGCTCTTTGGGCGGCTTGATCTTTTTCCTCGAAACAGTGACGGCGCTCACGGGATTTATGCTGAACGTCGATCCCTTTGACCAGCCCGGCGTGGAAGAGGGCAAAAATTATGCGCTGGCGTTGTGCGGGGCACCCGCTTACCGTCAGTATCTCCCGGTGCTTGCCGAAATTGATTCCAAGCCCGTCGGGGAATTCAGTCTCTGAAAAAAAGCCGCGGCGCAAGCCGCGACTTTTTTCATTTTGCAAGCATGTCTTCGTCTTCTTTTTTTTCGGCGTTATCGTCATACAGCGAATGGTAGCGTCGGGGCGTCGGCGTCCAGTGGTCGCCCTCGGGGTGGTTTTCCAGAGCATGGAGCAGGCTCTGCTTGATGTCGGGAAAGCGGGGCGTGAGCCGGGCGATGAGGGATTTGGTGCGCGACCTTTCGGTATCGTTGCCGTAGCGACAGCAGTGCTGAAAAGTCTCCACGCCTAGGTGCTTCAGTTCGTTGACGATCTGACGTTCCGTCAGGTAGATCATGGGACGGATGAGCCACATGTCGGCGCGGTCGTGCCAAAGTTTCGGCTGAAAGCTGCGAAAGCGTCCGTTGCGCAGAACGTTCATCAGCGCCGTTTCCACGACGTCGTCGAGATTGTGTCCCAGAGCGATTTTGTTGCATCCCAGCCGACGGGCTTCGGCGTTGAGAATTCCGCGGCGCAGGTTGGCGCACAGCGAGCAGGGGGAATGGGCTGATTTGACGCTGACAATGTGTTCTATGGCGTAGGGGACGACGGTAAGGGGAACGTCCAGCCGCCGGCAGAGATTTCGAAGCGGTGCGGTATCCCAGCCGCCGTTGGTCATATCGACGCTGATGACCTGCAAATCGTATTTGACGGGGTTGTAGGTTCTGATGAATTTAAGGATATGAAGCAGCAGCAGACTGTCTTTGCCGCCTGATACGCCCACGGCGATGCGGTCACCGGGCGTGATCATGTCGTATCGGTAGATGGCCTTTCCGACGAGGCGGCGGATCTTGGCGCTGATGGCGGGGACGCTTGGCTGCTTCTCCGCGGAAGTCCATGGATTGTTCACGTTTTTTCACTCTCTTTTCAGTAAACGAGTGCATTTTATCACATTTTAAGGGGAAATTATACAAACACTCCCTCGGAAATTGTGTTAAAATTAACGGAACGAACCTTAATCTGCCGGAGGAAATGATGAAGTTTGTAATCGATGGCTGTGAATGGAATTTTCCCCATATGGATTCGCTTTCCGTGGAAGATCGCCTCGCCGCGCTGCGCGAAAAGGTGGCTGCCGAAGATCGCGTCATCGTTGATATGCTTTCCGACGGGGAGGCTCTGGAAGAAAAGGATCTCCTGACGGTGCCCGACGACATCGAAGTGGACGTCATCACCGACACGGTCTGGGGCGTCGGCCTGGAAATCCTTGAAGAGATCAAAAATTCCCTGCTGTCGGTTTTCGGAGAACTTCAGAGCATCCTGGACGGGCGCAGCCCCTTTGAACCTTCCATGTTGGCCGAAACGAAGCGCCAGCTTCAGTGGGTGTGTGAAGCGGCGAAGGCTCTGCAAAGAACGTATCCGGAGTTTGACGGCGGTTTTCCGCGGGGAGAGCCGCTTCTCAAAGGGGCGGACGAATTCGAGGTCTGCCTTTCCCAAGGCCGTTGGGCCGAGGCGCAGGCCTGGCATGAGACAACCTGGAAAAAAGAAATTTTGCCTCCCTTCCTTGACTCCCTTAAAGACATCAAAGCATGGCTTGACGGGAAAAATGACGAGGATCCCGGCGGCGATCAGTTCGAGGTGAATGACCGATGAATCTCCGAAAAGGTCTTGCGGTTTTTCTGTTTCTGACGTTGGGCGCAAGCGCTCTGATTTTGAGCAGGAGCGTTGACGGTCAGACGCTCTACGCTTTTACTCACATTCGTAAGGTTTATTTATTCTACATTCTGATGACGGTGTTTCTGGCGTGGTTTTTCGACGCGCTGCGCTTCTGCATGACCGCCAGAGCCATGGGATACACCATTCCCATGCGCCGCGGGATTATGCTGACGTGGCTGCATTATTTCGGCTGCGCTCTCACGCCCATGCAGGTGGGCGGCGGTCCCTTTCAAGTTTACGTGCTGTATAAATACGGTGTGCCCGTGGGATCGGGCGTGGCGATCACGCTGGTGCGTACGCTGTTCAGCACCTTTTTGCTGAGTATCGCGGCGCCGGCGGCCTTTCTTCTCGTGCCTCAGCTCTGTGAAGGCGGCCTGCTGGTGAAAGGCGTTTTTATCTACGTGGGAATACTTTCCGTGGTGATGTGGTCCCTGTTCCTGCTCAGCGTCTTCAAAGCCGAGTGGTTGAAGAACATGGCGGCGCGCTCGCTGACCTTCCTGAAAAAAAAGATGTTCCGCCGGCTTCCCGTTCACCGCTTTTACCGCGTATTTTGCCTGGAGGTCGACAGCTATTCCGACAACGTCCGTCACATGGTGGGGACGGGGCGGCGGTATTTTATCATCGCCTTTCTGCTGTCGATCTGTCACCTTATGGCGCTGCTCAGCGTGCTGCCGTTGCTGATGCACGCCGTTCATCTGCCCGTCCATTATTTTCACACGCTGCTCGCCCAGGCCATGTTCATGTTTATTCTTTACTTCATCCCCACGCCCGGCGCCAGCGGCGTGGCCGAGGGCGGCGGTGCCGGCATTTACAGTCTGCTCATGCCGGCGAACATGGCGGGCGTCATGGCCGTGGTCAACCGATTTTTTACGGAATATCTGGCGATCTTTATGGGCTGTATGGTGGCTATTCGTCTGGTCGGCTGGGGAGCCGCGGAGAAAATCCTCAGCGGCGAACAAGAGGATGAACTTTGCGAAGAGGAGCTCTCACATGGAAAGTAACCGCCTTCGCGCTTGGGCGTTTAAGTACCGCGGCGGCATTTGGACGGCCCTGTTCGCCGTGATGCTGGCGCTGGCACATCCCCGCGCCGGACGGATTGCCGTCGGCGTGGTTTTGGTCCTTCTGGGACAGCTGCTTCGTTTCTGGGGCGTGGGATGTATCAGGCTTTACCGTGGAGAAGAGGTAAAGGCTCAGCAGCTGGCCACTTGGGGGCCCTATGCGCTGGTGCGCAATCCTCTCTATGTGGCCAACGGACTGCTGGGGCTGGGCTGGGCGTGGATCGCCGGGCCGCTGCCCACGGCGGTTTTTCTCATGGTCTTTTATGTGCTCTACGGAGTTCTCATTGTGCCCCACGAAGAGGCCTTTCTTCTTGAAAAATTTGGCGAAGCGTATCGTGACTATCAGTCGCGCGTGGGCCGTTTTTTCCCGAAAAAACTGTCAAAGGAAAATTTGGCGCAGCTGAAAGCGGGCAGTTACGACGCCTCGGTTTTGGCGAAAAGCGAAATTCACTCGCTGTGGGTGACCATTGCCGGAACGGCTCTGATGATCTCGCGCTTGTGGTGGTAATGCACCCGGTGCGGTATCGCGTCAAAAAAACGCGCGTCCCTCTCTCAAAAGGGACGCGCGTTTTTGTTTTGAAATTTTCGTCGTTGCGCCGAAGATTCTCTTTCGGCGGGGGCATTTTTCGAAGCGTGATTTAAAGCGCCAGGAGACCCACTTTCTTTTTCACCTTGTCCAGCGTCCGCTGCGCGATGTGTGACGCCCGTTCGGCGCCGAGGCGATAAATCCGCTCAAGCTCCGCCTTGTCGGCCATCAGAGTTTTGAAGCGCTCCCGCACGGGACGGAGTTCTTCCACCACCACCTCTCCCACGGCGGATTTAAAGTCGCCGTAGCCCTTGCCGGCAAAGTCGCCTTCGATCTTCTCCAAGGCCGCTCCCGTGATGGCGGAGTAAATGGACATGAGATTGTTGATGCCGTCCTTGCCTTCGCGGAAGCATACCGTGGTTTCGCTGTCCGTCACGGCGCGCTTGAATTTGTTGATGATGACGTTGGGCTCGTCGAGGATGGAGATGAAGGCGTTGACGTTGGTGTCGGACTTGGACATTTTCTTTGTGGGCTCCTGGAGGGACATAATGCGGGCGCCGCTTTTGGTGATATAGGCGTCGGGAACGCGGAAAACGTTGCCGTAGAGGCCGTTGAACCGCTCGGCCACATCGCGGGTAAACTCCAGGTGCTGACGCTGATCCTCGCCGACGGGCACGTAATCGGCCTGATACAGCAAAATGTCGCCGGCCATAAGCGCCGGATAGGTGAAAAGTCCCGCATTGATGTTGTCGGCGTTTTTCGCCGCTTTGTCCTTGAACTGGGTCATGCGCGAAAGGTCGCCGAACATGGAATAACAGGCCAGAATCCAGCCCATTTCAGCGTGGGCGTGGACATGGCTCTGCACGAAAAGCAGACTTTTTTCGGGGTCAATGCCGCAGGCCATGACCAGGGCAAAGGCTTCAAGAGACTGTTTGCGCCGCTGCGCCGGTTCAATGCGCACCGTGAGCGAATGAAGGTCGGCGATAAAGTAGGCGCACTGAAATTTCTTCTGGGTTTCCCTCCAGTTGCGCACCGCGCCGAGATAGTTGCCCAGCGTAAAAACGCCTGTGGGCTGAATGCCGCTGAGCATGGTCTTTTTGCGTTCTTGAACCTTTGCTTCTTCCATGAACAATTCCTCCTCGGTGAAATTTAATAAAAAAATCCCTGACAGAACGTGATGCCTCTGCCAAGGACGAATTCTCGAACTCCGCGGCGCCGCCCTGATTTGCAGCTTTCGCCGCCCCTTTGTCGGAAGGGCGTTCCGTACCTCGTGACCGTAACGCCGCGGTGCGCCGCCGCCCGCAAAAAAACGGACGTTTTCGCGCCGCGTCCTCGGCGCCCGTGGAACAAGCCTGCACCCTGCCCCGTTTATCCTCGGGGCCTCTCCGTGAGAGGGGCCGTCGCCCTTTCGCGTCAACGGCTTATCCTAAAAACACCCTGTGTATCATAAAGCCCGGAAAGCGCGCTGTCAAGACGCCTCCCCGGCGGACGGACTTCCTCTGCGACGGGAAAAAGAACAGATTGGCGCGCAAAAAAATCGGGAGGATTTCTTCAGACAGAAGGCTGCGCTCAGACCGCACCGTTGAAAGTTCATGAATGAACATTGTCATGGATCGATGGTTTTACCGACCGGCAGAACTCGGATATTGAGATCCCATGTGTCTGCCCTCGGGGAAGCTTCGGGGCTATAGCCCCCGAATGAGGTCTTCGCGGAGGAATTTGACCGAATCCGCCGACGGCTGTCCCGCAAGGGGGCCAACGTGTTGTTGCAATTTGCGAATTTTATTTTTTACGTTGAATGCTGCTGCACCGTTTGTTGAACCCCTGAGCCGATCCCGTCGGCTTCGCCGGTGATTTCGGATTTACTCAAAAGTTCTCGCTCTCATGAAGGCCGAAGGGAACAATGGAAGCTTTCATGCGCTGCGGACAAAATTTTCACGACACCGGGGCAGCCGATGTAACTTTTCAAGAGCGCGGGCGTGGGCTTTTCGCCGCGGAGGAGGCGCTCACGTTTTTTGTGCCCCATTCTTGATTTTTTTGTCCGTCGCCTCTATGATTGATGTCGTTGAACGCAAGGATATTTTTGTGAACGCTGCGTCCGTCCGACGGAAGGGGCGCATTTTTCTCGGGAGGTTTTTGAGATGAATTCCACCGTTTATTTTGGAATAACGGCTCTTCTGGTGCTGGGCTGGACCGTTCTGTCCTACAACAGGCTGGTGCGCGCGCGAAACCGAAAAGATGAAGGCTGGAGCGGGATCGCGGTGCAGTTGAAGCGCCGCCATGATGTGGTGCCCGCTCTGGCGGCTTCGGCGAAGGGATTGGCGGCTCACGAAAGGGAGCTGATGGAGAGCGTTGCAAGGGCCCGCGCCTTGCAGAGCAACGCTTCGGTGAAGCAGGTGTCCAGCGCTGAGGGCGCGCTGACGGAGGCCTTGGGGCGGTTTATCGCCCTTGCCGAAAATTATCCCGAGATCAAAGCGAATGGGGCATTCGTGCAGCTTATGAGTGAACTGTCGGGCCTGGAAGGCGAACTTCAGCTGGCGCGCCGCTATTACAACGCCACGGTACGCGATTATAACGTGATGACTCAATCCTTTCCGTCCGTGGTGATTGCGAGAATGGCCGGTTTTTCACCGGCGGAGTTCTTTGAGCTGACCAGCGCCGACGAGTCCAAGGTACCTGAAGTGAAGTTTTAAGCGCCTCACAGAGAAAACGGCGCGGTTCGGCGTCGTTCATAAAAAATTGTCATCCTTCGCGCCGGATCATACGCACCGTCGCCATGCCGTCCTTCCAAGGAGAAAGATGCTGGCGGCGCGGCTCGCCGGGCGCATCGCATTGAATTGCGGCCGGGGCGATGGCCGAACGTCCTAAAGTTCGATTGATGCTGTCGACGGCGTGCATCAGACGATCCTGACGCTCTCCGGGGTCCCCGCGCTCGAAAAGGTTCATCTGACGGCAACGGCTGCTGACGAGACGATTGAGATAAATGCCGGTTTTGGCGTAAATTTGGCCCGGGAGGAAAATTTCCTTCAGACATTTTAAAGCGCCTGAAATGATGTCGCCGTCCCGTGACGTTGGGGCGTCGAAGGGAAGCTCGGCGCTTCGAAAACAGGGAACGCCGCCCAGGCGTCGGGTCTGTAAAATGCAGCCTACGGAGCCGGCACAGAGCTGCCGGTCGCGCAGTCGAAAGGCGCCCTCCACAGCATGTCTGACCACGGCGGCGGCGATGTCCTCATAGCGCGTCAGCTTTTGTCCGAAGGATCGGGAAACCTGGAGGCTCCGGGGAAGCGGGGCGATCTCTTCCAAAGGGAGGCAGGGAATTCCCTTCAACTCTCGGACAGTGAGAACGCCCCGAATGGAAAGAATTCGTCGGATGCGGCTTTCGTCCTCCGCCAGAAGCTGCAACACCGTGCGAATTCCCGCGGAAGAAAGCCGCTGCGCGCTTTGTCGTCCGATGCCCCAGAGATCTTCGAGGGGAATGTGAGGAAAAATTTTATCGCGCTCTTCGGGGCTGAGGCGATAAACGCCGCTGCTGCGAGGATCCTTTTTCGAGCGCTCTTTTGCCAGTTCCGAAGCGACTTTGCACAGCGTTTTTGTGGTTGAAATGCCGATGGAAACAGGGATACCGCAGTTTTTCAGAATGGCGGTTCGGATCTGGGCGCAATACTGAAGGGGATCGTCAATGGCGGCAATGGCGAGATTGAAAAAAGCTTCGTCGATGGAATACTGCTCGATTTGGTCGGTGTAGCGTTTGAGACAGTTCATGACGCGCGCCGAAAAATCGCTGTAGAGGTCCATATTGCCCGAAAAGACGACGACATTCCGGCACCGCACGGTGTCCTTGATTTTAAACCATGGAATTCCCATGGGAATATTCAACGCTTTGGCTTCGTTGCTGCGCGAGATGACGCAGCCGTCGTTGGAGGACAGAACGACGACGGGTTTTCCTTCCAGATCGGGGCGAAACACCCGTTCGCAGGACACAAAGAAATTGTTGCAGTCCGCCAGTCCCACGAGGTTCTTTACGGGCGTCTGACAAGCCATGTGACCACGCCCCACAGGTTGTCAAGTCCGTCACCCTGATGCCAGCGTTTCAGCGAAAATCCCCGCGGCGAACTGCACAGCAGCACGGCGCCGTCCCCCGGGACAGCTTCGCGGTCAACAACCATGATGCCCCATCGCGAGCGTCGCCCTTCAATGTTGATCAAATAGGTGGAGTCGGGATGGGGGACGAGCTGACGGGAAAGTTCCCATGTGGGATTGCGCCGAAGCGGCGTCGGACGTGTGAGCTGAACTTTCATAATGACGACCTCCATGGCATTTGTGTTAACACCATGATATACAAAATCTTTTTGTTGTCAATATGGTATTTTTAGATATATTAAGTGATCGTACGCGGACGGCGAGACGGCAGGATCATTGAAGGCGCCCATGGCGGCATCGATGTCGACGGCCCAGGGGCTGAGCGCCAGCGCTCAGCCCCTGGGCCCTGTTAATGGAAAACCCCCGGCAACGCCGGGGGCGGAAAGCTTAAAGCGACGGAGCAGGATTTTCGCTTTTAACCGAACTTTGAGAGAGAATGGCTGCGGCATGGTGAAAAAAAGAAGGGCCGGGCGTTCTTTCGTAAAAAATATGATGCGCCTGCGGCAGTGCCTCGGTTCTCAACGGCATTCACCCGTTCCGTCGTTGAAAAACGGCGGCAAGGAAAAGGACAAAGGCATTTCATGCAGTTTTTTTATTTGTTGTTTGTGATGGTGCCTTTGGCTCCCCACGGCATTCACCCTCTTCGTCGTCGAAAAACGGCGGCAGGAAAAAGGGCGGGGGGATTTCATGCGTTTTTTATCTGTTGCCTGCCGACCACGCCTTCATCCCCCAACGGCATTCACCCTCTTCGTCGTCGAAAAATGGCGGCAGGAAAAAGGGCGGGGGTATTCCATGCGTTTTTTATCGGTCCCCTGCGGTGATGCTCCAATTGTGCCGCGGTGTCATGCGGGGGAAGTAAAACGGCGACGGGCAGAAGAGGAAAATGACCGTTGTGCGCGCGGCCGGCGTTTTCTTCACGCTCGGGAGCGAGACCCGGCGAGGAAGGGGAGAATTTGACCATAGGCCTCGCAGAGTTTTTCAAATGAAACGGCGCAGTTCGCCGGGCTGGTGGAAGGCAAACAGAGCGCCGGTCGTTGAGTTTCCTTTTCAGTCAGTTGGCGGTAGAGGCTCCATGATTTTTTCCCCGTACAGAAAATAGCCTGAATGGGGGCGTTTTTAAGAATGAGCGTCACGTCGTTGGGTCGGGGATTTCTTATGGAAGAATCGCTGGCGCCCCGGATTTCGCAGCAGCGAAGGACGTCCCAGAGGGCGAGGTTGTGGTTCAGGATGAAATCTTTTTTAGAGTCGTTTTCTGATGGCGCTTTTTCGTGAAACAGCGCCGCCAAAACGCGCCAGAATCGGTTCTGCGGGTGACCGTAATAAAAGCCCGCTTTTCGTGATGCGGGCGAAGGCATGGTGCCCAGGAGCAAGACGCGCGATGAGGCATTGTAGACGGGTTCCAAGGGATGAATGACGATCATGGGGCACTTCCTTTTTTGAAAAAACGGCGGGGCAATACCCTGCGGCGCTGCCACTTTCACGTTTTGCCCGATGCCGTGCCTTTTGGAGTTTGCTTCCCGAAGGGCAACGCTGAAGTTTCCGACGAAAGCCTTTTACGGCATGGTTTCACCGGCATGTTCTTTTTTCAGGAGAATTTTGTAGGTCATGTCCATGGCCGACGCGCCCAGCGGGGCCGTAATCAGAATGGCAAGGGCGACGACAGACAGAACCATGGTGCCGCAGGGCAGTCCCATCGCCGGCGGCACAGAGCCGAGAGCCGCCTGAACCGTCGCTTTGGGAAGGGAGGCGATGATGCAGAACAGACGCTCGCTCCACGACCAATCCGTCCCTGACAGGCAGAGCGCGGGGCGCCCCAGCACACTGTCCGTAATCAGCATTCCGATCATGCGAGGGAGCTTGTAAATCCATTTGATTCTTATGGATATATAGATCCAGCATTCCGATCATGCGAGGGAGCTTGTAAATCCATTTGATTCTTATGGATATATAGATCCAGCATTCCGATCATGCGAGGGAGCTTGACTTTTCAGCACATTGCAGCCATGGACCGCCCCACAAGAAAAATGAACGCCGGAGAGGTTAACATGAAATCTTCTCCTTATTTAGACGCAAAAAAGCCGATGCTTTTCTGCGACAGTATAATCGCAGAAGTCATCAGCTTGAAAGCGGTTCAGGTTTCCCAAGGGAGGACTGCATTCCCGATAAAAATTATAACTTCTGTCTCAAATTTTGTAAACTGCCTCGCTTCATTGGGAGCACCGGTGACTTCGGGCGCAAGGCGAAATGAAACTCCCTTCAGCCACAGTGGCGCCGTCAGCGGGAGTATCGCAGGGGCAGCTCAAGACCGCAGCGTTCCAGCAGCTCTTTATCGCGGAACAGTTCCGGCAAAGGCCCTTCAGCGGCGATAACGCCGTCGTGAAGAATGACGGCACGGCTGCAGAGATCAAGGGCCATGTCGAGATCGTGAGTGCAGAGAATCACGGACTGCGAAAGTTTTTTCAGCGTTTCCATGACGAGGCGACGGGCGCGCGGGTCAAGCGCTGAAGTGGGTTCGTCCAAAACCAGCACGTCGGGATCCATCACCAAAATTCCCGCCAACGCGACGAGACGCTTTTCTCCGCCCGAAAGGCGGTGAGGCGCCCGGTCGGCCAAGTGCGCGGCACCGAGCCGCTCCAGCATCTCCAGCGCCCGCTTCCGTGCCTCCTCAATGGGGACACCGCGGGCGATGGGGCCGAAAGCCACATCGTCGGTGACCTGCGGCATAAAGAGTTGATCGTCGGGATTTTGGAAGATCAGTCCCACGGCGCGGCGCAGTTTCTCCGCCGAGGCCGGCGCGCCGTACAGCAAAATTTCGCCGTCTTCGGCGGCGAAGGCGCCTGCCAGATTGAGCAGCAGCGTCGATTTGCCCGAGCCGTTGGGGCCCACCAGCGCCAGTTTCTCGTTTTTTTGCAGACACAACGTCACGCCCTTCAAAGCAGGGTGCCCGTCGGGATAGGCGTAGCGAAGATCTCTCGTTTCCAGAGGAACGTTCGTTTTTTCCCGGTTCGATGATGTCATGAGAGACCTCCTGAAAAATTGAGCGCCAGCGCAGCTGTTACAATGGCCGTGCACAAAGCGGCCAGCGCCGTGTCGCGAGGGTTCCACTGCATGGGGTGGAGAGCCGTGAACCCGGCCGTGCCGCCGCGGCATTTCAACGCCAGCATCATGCGTTCCGAGCGGTCGGAACTTTGCAGCAGCGATGACGCCGCCAAAAAGGCGAAAACCCTCCAGCGCAGCATCCCTCTCAAAGGGGCCGAAGGTCCCGCAAAACCTCCGCTTCGCAGGTTGACGGCCTGAAGAGCGCAGCTCATGCGCTCGGCCAGCAGATAGATGCCGCGCAGCGTCAACAGAAAGAGGACGCGCAGCTTTTCCGGGCAGCCCAGACGTTCCAGCGCCGCCTCGCAGCGCGCCGGCCCCATGGCGGTCACAAGTCGAAGGAGAGGCAGAGAGATAAGGTTGAGCCTGACGGTGATAAGCAGTCCCCGGTGCAGTCCTTCGCGCGTAAAAGGCCCCCACAGCCGCTCTCCCGGCCAGGTGAGCATCAGCAGCACCGTCATCACCAGACCGATGGCATTCAATCGGCGCAGCGTCGCAAGCAGAGGACGCAGGGGAGCGCAGAAGAGCAGCGCACAGGGGAACAGCGCCGCAGCTCCAAGCGCCGCGGCGCCGTCAATTGCCGAGAGCGCCACGGCGTATGCCACGGCGCAGACCATCCGTCCCCGAGGGTCGAAGCTGTCAAGAAAGTCCTGTTCCCGTTCGGCGAACAGCTCCGACGCGTTCAGGCTCATGAGCGGCTTCATGACCGTCAGCGATAGACGCCCGACAGAAATTCGGGCGAAACTTTTTTCATCCAGCCGACCATAAAAGCCGTAATGGTCCCTTCAAGCAGCGCGACGGGAATGTGAGCCAGCAGGACGGCCTTGGCGGCCCCCATAAAGTTCATGTCGGTGAGTCCCAAAAAAACGCCGACGAGCAGGGCGCACAACAGCACAGCCAGGGTGCCCGCCGCAAAGGCCAGACAAAAAGCGGTTTTTCCGCTGCTTTTTCGGATGGGGTCGGCGAAGATCAGAGAGACCAGCAGTGCCGGAACCCCGATATCTACAGTGTTCGCCCCCAGCACCGTCAACCCTCCGAAGCTGAAAAGCAGCGCTTGCAGCAACAGCGCCGTCAACACGGCCGGAAAGGCGGACCAGCCCAACACCAGCCCCATGGGGGCGATGAGAGAGAGGTGCGTGGAACTGGGGCCGACCTTGACGTTCACCAGCGACGCCATGAAAAAGGCCGACGACATGAGAGCCACGCGCACAATGCGTTCCGTATTGAGTTTTTTCAGTCCCGTCGCCGTTCCGACGGCAGTGATCGCCCAGCCGGCGGCCAGAGCCCCCGGAGACAGAACGCCTTCGCTGATATGCATGATTAGACCGCCTTTCTGCGCCGCGCCAGAAGGACAAAGACGGCGACGTTGAAAATGAGACTGACGCCGAGAAGGCAGCGTTTGAACAGTTCCATGCCGTGAGGCACGGCGGACTGTTCTTTGACGCCGAGACCGGCCGCTTGTCCGGCGCCGTCGATGAACTGCCGGGTCACGTCAACCTTGGCGATGCACTGATGGCCTTCTTCGTCCTTGACGACGACGCGCCACTGCCCGGGGACGTCGGGCACAAAGGCGAAGCGTCCTGCGTCATCGGTTCGTCCCGACTGATAGGCGAATTTCTCGTCGGCGGGCGAGAATACTTTTGTTTCAAGGTAACTCATGGTTTCGCCGGTGGAGTAGAAGAACTCCAACGGCACCGAGGGCCGTTTGGACTGACGAAAACCCACACCGTGAGCCAGCGCCTGAAATACACCGATGGGGCTCGTCAGGACGAACCCCATCAGCAGAGTCAGGGCCGCTCTTTTGAGAAGCGCCCTCATCATGGTTATTTCACTTCGAAGAGCAGGAAGGAGCGAAGAGAGCGGCCGTCATACTGACCTTCAACGCCGGGAAGGCCCGCCTGCATCGCGCGGACACCCCAGAGGCCGGGAGATGTGATCTTGACGAACGCCTGACCGTTTTCAGCTTCGGTATAATAGGCGTAGGTGTTCTCGTGCTCCGTGTCGAAGCCGTCGTAGGTCGCCCATACGGGACCGGTGTAGGGCTGGCCTTCCAGCAGGATTTTCACCTCAAAGAACTCGCCGACTTTGGCGTCTGCGGGATTGGTCACAGGGATAATCTCCAGCGGCGCTCCGACGACGGCGGCGTATTTCCTGTCGGTGCCGGAGGCGTTGACGATGAGCTTGGCGTACTTGTCGTACTTGGTGGCCGATTTGACCTTCAATCCTTGAGCTTCAAGGTCCTTGCGAGCACCGGATTTGCCGCCTTCGTTGGTGATGCACCAAACTTCGCCGTCCTTCTCCGCGAGGATGATGTTGGCTTCGCCGGCTTTGATTTCCGGCACGGTGAAATCGATGCACAGCTCTTTTTCATTGCCCGTCAGGGGCTGAGGCTGAAGAGCGCCGTTCACGAAGGGCCCCGCTTTAATGCGCTCCAGGACTTCCACTTCCTCGGGGACGATGAAGCGGTGAGCCGACTGAACCGTCATGGAAAGTGGCGCCCCTTCTTTGACCTCGCCGTGGGGACGAAGCGTCAGTTCGTGAGCGCAGGCCGCGCCGGAAAGGGCGGAGACCAGAAGCGCTGTAAAGAGCAACGACGACATTTTGCGTTGGGACATGAAAAAAACCTCCTCGAACAATGAATTTTGTGCGGCGGCTTCCTCGCGAGACTCCCCGAGGGATGTCTGAGTTAGCCGTGTATAACGTGGATATTACCATGAGGTTTTAACGCTGTCAATGCGATAAATATTAAAATTCGTAACACTATTTTTTCACGCTGCCCCCAACGATAAAAAACGTTGGCCTGCGACGGCGAAATAGCGGAAGTAAGAAAGACCTTAAATTTGTCACACCCCGAACCCGCGCGGCGAAAAAACGAAGAGATATCTCTTTTTTCAATAAATCGTGTTCCTGATGATGCACCTTTTTTCTGCGGCGGGACGGCAGAAAAACTGAGACCGTGACGGAACGGCGGGCGATGTCCTTTGTTCAGAGGATTTCGGATAAAACTTTATGCAAGAAAAGACAAAGAAACCCCGGAGAAATGTCTCGCATATTTTATCGATTTTATTATAGAATAGCGTATGTTTGCCCAAGTAACACCAATAATATACAGAGTATTTAAATAATTTCAGGAGGCGTCACATGGCTCAGAACTTTCGCGGAAAAAATTTTTTGAAACTCATTGACTTTTCTTCGCAGGACATTCGCTTTCTCCTTGAAATGGCGAAAGACTTCAAGTCGATGAAGCGCGCCGGCATCCCTCACCGCTATCTGGAGGGCAAAAACATTGCGCTGCTTTTCGAGAAAACTTCCACCAGGACCCGGTGTTCCTTTGAGGTGGCCGGCGCCGACCTGGGTATGGGCGTTACCTACCTCGATCCTTCGGGATCGCAAATGGGGCACAAGGAGAGCATCAAGGACACGGCTCGTGTGCTGGGACGCATGTTCGACGGCATCGAATACCGCGGTTTCTCTCAGGCCATCGTCGAAGAGCTGGGCGCCTTTGCCGGCGTGCCGGTGTGGAACGGCCTCACCGACCAGTGGCATCCCACACAGATGCTGGCCGATCTGCTGACCATTGAGGAACACTTCGGCCGTCTCAAGGGACTGAAGTTCGTCTACATGGGAGACGCCCGCAACAACGTGGCCAACTCGCTGATGATTGCCTGCGCCAAAATGGGCCTCAATTATGTGGCCTGCGCGCCCAAGGAACTTTTCCCCGATCCTAAGCTGGTGGAAATGGCCAGGAAGATCGCCGAGGAGAACTTCTGCACGGTGACGCTGACCAGCGACGTCACCGAAGGCACCAGGGACGCCAACGTTCTCTATACCGACATCTGGGTCTCCATGGGCGAGCCTGCCGAGATTTGGGAGCAGCGCATTAAGCTCCTGAAGCCCTATCAGGTCAACGCGGCGGCCATGAAGAACGCCGACAAAGAAGCCATCTTTCTTCACTGCCTGCCGTCGTTCCACGACACGGAAACCAAGGTGGGCAGGCAAATTGCCGAGAAGTTCGGCATCACCGAGATGGAAGTCACCGACGAAGTCTTTGAGTCCAAACAGTCCTACGTGTTCGATCAGGCCGAAAACCGCATGCATACCATCAAGGCCGTGATGTACGCAACGCTCTGCTGAAGGCGGCGTTGATGCGGGGGCGCCGGCGCTCTGATTTTCAGCGGCGGCATGCGCCCCCGGTTTTCCGGCGCCCCGTCAAGGGGCGAAAATCGGACGAGACTTTTGAGGAACGTTCGGTGCCGATACGCCCCATGGGGAGGAGCGCTTGATGGAGGCCTCGGTGATGCGGTCTTGTATCACGGAAATCGTCAGCCTCGCCGGATTTATCCGGGGATGTTCCATTCCCCGCTTTCTCACGGGATTCCCGATGGTGTAGCAACTGCGCTTTTCGCAGTTCCGTTCTTTCGGTGCCGTCATGGGGAACTCTTCGGCAAAATGGCGCATTCCACTGTGGAGGCAGCCGGGGAACGTTTTCCTTCCGGGCCGCATTTCACCGCTTTGGCTTCATCCATCGGCGCGGCCAATATGGCTGCGGCTCCCGCCAACTCGAGCGTGGCCATTCATCAGGCCTTTTCGAGCGCTTTCGGCGCCACCGGAGACAAGATTGTCCGCTGATGGTTTCCGCCGGACGCTTCCATTTTCTTTCACAACGCCGGCGTGTTTCCCGATTTCACTCCGGGTCGGTGGTGTTCGTCAACAGGCCGGGGATGCATGGGTGATGATGAGCGGCACGCTCTGCACCATTTGCTGACGATTTCTTCGGCAATCCCAGGTATTTCCCCGACTGAAAATAGGCTTTATAATGGGACAATTGAGATCTGAGCGATGAAGTTCGGTTTATCGCCCGGCGTTAAACCGAACTTCCGCTCTTGTTTACTGAGGAGGGACCATGAAGGTCAACGGCGAAACGGTTAAGCTCAAGAAGGAGATCGGGGGAGAAGCTTTTGTCTTTTTGTTTTTCTTCCTCGCTTTTTTTATTGGCATCGGCAGGGTAATGGGCTGCACCAATATGTTCAAAACCATGATGCTGACGGGATATGATCTGTTGATTTCCGTCTGCTTCTATTTGATGGCGGTGTCGGTACTGGCGGGAGGAGCGGCGGGGCTGTTGTCGGAATTCGGCGTGATTTCCCTGGTCAACCGCGTCCTGCGCCCGGTGGTCTATCCGCTTTACGGCCTGCCGGGATCCAGCGTGCTGGGCATTATGAACTGCTATTTGTCTGATAACCCCGCCATTCTGGCTTTCGCCACCGACGACAATTTTAGACGTTACTTCAAAAAGTACCAGATGGCGGCTCTTACCAACCTGGGGACGGCCTTCGGCATGGGGCTTATCGTCACCACCACCATGATGAGCATGTCCGTCGAGGGAGCCATGAAGGCTGCGCTGATCGGCAACTTGGGCGCGGTCGTGGGATCCATTGTATCGGTGCGTCTTATGCTGCGAAAGACCAAAGCGTACTACGGCACGGAAATGGGCATGTCCGTTTCCGGTGACGAGATGATCCCCGACAATATGAGAGTGGTGCGCGACGGTTCGGCGGGCTCCCGGTTTATTCAGTCCATGCTTCACGGCGGCAAGAGCGGCGTTGACATGGGGCTTTCCATTATTCCCGGCGTGCTGCTGATCTGCACGATTGTGCTGATGCTGACCAACGGCCCCGGCGCCAACGGGACTTACACCGGAGCGGCCGGCGAGGGCGTGGCTCTTCTGCCCTACATCGGTGCAAAATTGCGTTTTATTCTCGATCCGCTGTTCGGCTTCAAGTCTGCGGACGCCATCGCCGTGCCCATTACGGCCTTGGGAAGCAGCGGCGCCGCCATCGGTATGGTGGGTGATCTGGTAAAAAAGGGCGCGGCGACGGCAAATGACTTGGCGGTTTTCACCGCGATCTGCATGTGCTGGAGCGGCTATTTTTCAACGCATATCGCCATGATGGACGCTCTTGACATGAAAGAAATGACGGGCAACGCCATTTTGTCTCACACCATTGGAGGCCTTTGCGCCGGAATGGCGGCTCATCTGTTCTGGGCGTTGTTGGCCTAGAGAATTTTCAGCGGACGCTCCGAAGTTTTCGGCAGGGGGTCCTTCGGGTTCTCGATGAGGGAAAACATCGTCATCCGCAGTGATCGACCTTCCTCTGTCTCCGGCCATGCTGCGTCGCAAGGAGAGCGAAATTTTCAGTGGGCTTCCCGACGCCGAAGTCGATGTTCTTTCCCAATTGAAGAAAAACTGACGGAGGCACTTTCCGCTCGACACTCTTTGTCGGGCATCGCTAAGCTTTGCTACCGTCGTCGGGATCACAGGGTCGTTTCGGTGAGCGGGCAAGAGCCCCCGCGCCGCCGACGGGAAATCACCGACAACAAGGGTAGAGTTGTGGACTTTCGCAACACGCTGATCTTTTTCACCGTCACCGGGAGAGAGCACCGTCCGCCGGTGACGGAATATTTGCGCGAAACCCCTGACGGCGCCTTTTATATCGACGACTTTACGCCGCAGGAACGCCGGGAGTTTCCGCTTCATCGCCTTGAAGCCCTGCGGGAGGAATTGGAACAAGTGCGTATAGAGCTCCGTCGGGACGACGGGATGCTCGATGCCGTCGTCTCGGCCACGGATGACGAGATCGGGACGCATCCCGTGGCGCGTTGCATGGAAAAAGCGGTGCTTACCGATTTGGCTTCCGTCTGGCTTAGCGGCGTTTGGCGTTCCGGCGCGCAGGTGATTGTCAGCGCCGACGGCATCTATGTTGTTTGATGGCCGACACACATATATCATACCGGGTGATGAAAATGAAAAAAGTTGTGATTGCTCTTGGCGGCAACGCCCTGGGGAACACGCCTGAAGAACAGAAAGAGCGCGTCAAACGTTCGGCGCGCTCCATCGTGGATTTTGTTGAGTCGGGAGTGCAGGTTCTGGTGTGCCACGGCAACGGCCCGCAGGTGGGCATGATCAAGAAGTCCATGGACATTGCCGCAAAATCGGGAGAAAAACAGCCCCTTGTTCCCTTTCCCGAGTGCGACGCCATGAGCGAAGGTTACATCGGTTACCACCTGCAGAATGCCGTGTGCAACGAATTCCGCGCCAGAAACATGACCGGCAGCGCCGTCACCGTGGTGACGCAGGTTCAGGTGGATGCGTCCGACCCTTCCTTTCAGCGTCCCACCAAACCCATCGGCGGCTTTATGAGCAAAGAGGACGCCGACAAGCTGGCCGCCGCGGGCGTCAGCGTCGTTGAGGACGCCGGCCGCGGCTATCGACAGGTTGTCGCTTCGCCTCTGCCACGCCGCATTGTGGAAGAGGAATCCGTACGCAAGTTGGTGGACATGGGCGTGACTGTCATCGCCGGCGGCGGAGGCGGAGTTCCGGTGGTTGAAAAAGACGGCGTTTTTGTGGGCGTCGATGCCGTGATCGACAAGGATTTCACGTCGGTAAAACTGGCTGAGACCATCGATGCCGACGTGTTGGTCATCCTCACCGCCGTCGAAAAAGTGGCCATTCATTTCGGCACGCCCGATCAGAAATGGCTTGACCGACTGACAGCGGCCGAAGCCGAGCAGTACATCGAAAACAATGAATTCGCCGAAGGCTCCATGCTGCCCAAGATCAAAGCGGCCATCGCTTTTGTCCGTTCAAAATCGGGGCGCAAGGCCCTGATCACGTCGCTTGAAAAGGCAAAAGAAGGCCTTGAAGGCTTCACGGGCACCTGGATTCAGGCCTAGCCGGCATATACGGGCTGCCCTTGTGTTTTCATAGGCCGGAGGAGGGAGCGTTTATGACTTCCCGAAAAAAGCGAGGAAGTCCCCAATCGTGGAATCACGTTGAAATTCAGGAATTTTATCGAGCGGCCTTTTGCGAGGGCATTGTACCCTATTTTGAAGTGCCGTCCGACAGCGCGCCCACAAGCCCCCTGCTGCACAAAAACAGCCGTTTTCTTTACGTCCCTTCGTGAAAGTGCGTTATCAAAATCTACGACCGCAAATATGCCATGGAACCGGGGCCGTTATCGCGCTGCTTCCCTGAGAAATTTCCGAAATCGTGGAAGTTTTGGAGCCGCTGCGCTCTTGCCTTCTTATTTATCCCCCAATCTGCACCGCCGGCTGACCCTTCACGACCTGAGCCGCATCTACTTTGTCAGCGAAGCTTCATTGTCGCGCTATATCTTTAAAGTGACGGGACTGAGATTGGGCGAACTTATCCAGGAAATGAAGCTGTCAAAAGTCAGATTCCTGTTGCTGCACACCAACCTGCCTCTTGCCGAGATTGCCGAGATCCTTGGTTCCTCCCACGTCTCCCGCCTCTCACGCGTTTTGGGCCACGGGCTGGGGCATGGGGGCGCAACAGTTCCGGCGCTGCTGCCGGGACATTCTTAACGTCCCTGCGGAGCTTTCCGCTCCCCGGGGAGGCGATATTATCGAGTACATTTACCGGAACTATCCGGGCAAGCTGACGGTGCTGAACGTGGCCGAACGCTTTAACGTGACACCTCGCGCGGTCAACGAATCGCTGAGTTCCATTGCGGAGATGAACTTCACGAATTTTTTGAATTTTATTCGGATCCGCGAGGCGGCCAATCTGCTGCTGAACACTGAAAAGTCGGTGACGGACATCGCCTTTCACGTGGGTTATAATTCATTGAGGAGTTTCAACAGAAACTTTCTGAAATGGCTGAAAGTGACAGCCGGCGAGTTCAGAGAACCAGTGACGGAACAGAAAGACGGATCGGCTCTGATCAGCCGTCAGTCTCATCAGTTCAGAGAGGAGCAATCATGAAGTTTGAAATGCCGCTTTTTACGGCCCCCGACTTCAACGACGAAAAATATCGGAGTGCCGGCGAAATCAAGTGCGCTCAAGTTAAAAAGAAGGGCGTGGCGCCCGAAGGCTTTTATCTGACCACCCATCTGCCCACCTATTATCGCTGCAACGGAACGTGGCAGCTGCCGGAGCATAATTCCCTCAACTGCGTCGCCGTGCTGAAAGACGAAAAAATCCGCGTCACCGAAATTCGCGACCTCCAAGTGGGCGACAGCGTCGTCCTCGGGCGCGCCGTCGACGGTTCGGAAGGCATCCTCGTCTATAAAGAAGGTTTTCCGCAGAGCGTTTATTCCACGCCGGGACGGGCGGTGGAAACGGCCTATACTTCCGATTACGACAGGCTCTTCGAGCAGCTTGAATACGAACGCGACAACGGCGGCTACATCGTCTGGGTGCTTGGCCCCAGCGTCGTCTTCGATTATGACACCCGCGTGGCGCTCAACCATCTGGCCGAAAACGGCTACATCAGTTGCATGATGGGCGGCAACGCCATGGCCACCCACGACCTTGAGGGCGGTTTCCTCGGCACCGCACTGGGACAGAACATTTACACCCAGGAAAACCAGCCCATGGGACACTACAATCACCTGGACCTGCTCAACGAAGTGCGCACGGCGGGGTCCACGAAGAAATTTATCGATGATGGTCACGTCAAAAACGGCATCATCAAGACGCTGGTTTCCATGAACGTGCCTCTCGTTTTGGCCGGCTCCATCCGCGACGACGGCCCGCTGCCCGAGGTCATCGGCGACACCGACAGAGCGCTGACGGAGATGAAAAAACATCTCGACAAAGCCACTCTCATCATCGGCATTGCCACCATGCTGCACAGCCTGTCAGTGGCCAACATGGCGTCAAGCTATGGCATCCGCAAGGACGGTTCCATCATGCCGGTTTACATGTACAGCATCGACATCACCGAGAACGTCACCAACAAGGTTGTGGCCGCGCGGGAACATATCGCCGTGGTGCCCATGAACACCAACGTGCAGGACTTCGTGGTCAACTGCGAGCGCGCGCTCATCGGGTCCGTGGACAAGTCCGAAGTCGACGCCATGAAAATTCCCGCCGGGGAATGTGTCTCTGCAAAGAACGCGCAGAGCGAGGAGGCCCGCAAATGAACTTCGAGATGCCCAAATATCATCATCCCGATTTCAACCGGGACTTTCTGAAAAACGCGCCCAACTGCCGCCTCGAGGCTGTGGAGCGCGACGGTATCAGCCCCCGTCACTATCACGCCCTGTCGGTCTATCCCGAGTACTTCAAGATCAACGGCAAATGGGTGCTCGCGACCCAGAGCCGCATGGACACCGTCTGCGTGGCCTGCGACACGCCCGGTCAGGAGCGGGTGGAAATCGTGGAGTTCCGCAATTTGAAAAAAGGCGACAAAGTGGTCATCGGCCGCACCGAGGACGCCAGCGAAGGCATCTACGTCTGGACTCAGGGCTTTTTGGCAGAAGAGGCGACTTCCGATACTTTCGCGTTCCGTCAGGGACGCTCCCGCGAAACGGCCTTTTCCATCGACTACGACAATCTCTACCAAGTTCTGCGCTACGAGCGCGAACATCACGGCTACGTGACCCTTGTGGTGGGAACCGCCCTGTCTCTCGACGAAAATTCCCGCCTGGGGCTGGAGCGCCTCATTCGTAACGGCTACGTGCAGGCGGTGTTCTGCGGCTCCGAAACGGCGGCCTTCGACCTCGAGCGCGGCATTTTCGGCACTTCGTGGGGACAGAACGTGTTTGAGCGCGAGCAGAATACCACCTACAACCTCTACAACACCATCAACCTTGCCAATTCTTATGGATCGCTCAAAGAACTGATCGGCTCCGGCAAAGTCAAAGACGGCTTCGTGAAAGCCTGCGTGGAGTGCGGCACGGCACTGGTGATGGCCGGTACCATCAGAGACCGCCTGGCTCTCCCCGGCGCTTACAATAACGTTTACGACGCGCAGAACGCCATGCGCGTTCACGCGCGCAAGACCTCGACGATGATCATGATGTCGGCCATTCTGTATACTATTGCTACGGGCAACATGACACCGTCCTACAACGAATTCAACGGCGTTGTTCGTCCCGTGTACATGTATTCCATTGACGTGCAGGAGTTCGCCGTCAACAAGCTCTCTGACCGCGGCACCGTGACGGCCGTCAGTATGGTGACCAACACCCAGGATTTTGTGCGCAACCTTGACCGCGCGCTGAATAAAAAAATTCACTGACAGCACTTTGAAAATTGCCCCGACGCCCATTGCCGGCGTCGGGGCAATTCGTTGCTCGGAGCATGATGAAAAGATCGTAAAAAAAACAGGCCCTTCCACTCGGAAATTTTTTCGATGGCGTTTATTGGCCCAATGAGAGCTTCAGTTTCTTTTTTATACGAAAGATTCGAGCTGTGCTGTTGAAGCCCTCGCACAGAACATGTCTCCTGCGTCCTTGAAAGCTGAAAATGGGAAACGCCTTCTCCCGCTTCGGCCTTATGCCCGACGGAGAAGAGAATGATTTTCGATGCCGGCGACAAAATTTTTTCGGAACTTTTCGCTCTTGGCAAAAACGTTTTGCCCGGTGACAGGCGGGATGAAGAATCATCGCGGACAAACGTTGATTTTTCCTGTTTTGCTCAGTGACGGACGGAATGAATCATGATATACTGACCTAGGGAGTGATCCCGATAGTCGCCGCCGCGCAAGCGGGAGAGGAAAGTCCGGGCTCCGCAGGGCAGGACGCTGGATAACGTCCAGTTGGCGCAAGCCACAGGAAAGTGCAACAGAGATCAGACCGCCCGGTTTCCGTACCGGGTAAGGGTGAAATGGTGGGGTAAGAGCCCACCGGGCAGCAGGCGACTGCTGTGCCAGGCAAACCCCGTCCGGAGCAAGATCGAATAGGGAGGGTTGAGGCTGCCCGCCGACCTCCGGGTACAGATCGCTTGAGACATGCAGCAATGCATGCCCTAGATAAATGACTATCCAAGACAGAACCCGGCTTATGGATCACTCCTTTTTTCAGGATGTAAATGTGTAGCGCCATGGAATATATCGAATATTCTGAAAATTTATTAACGTAGTTATTTTAATATTTAGAAAATTTTAGCTGAGCCGTCTCTTTAAAAGAGCGGCTCAGTTTTTTTGCTTTCATGGCGTTGACTTTTTAACGTCAAAAGAGCAGGAAGGAAAACAAACTGTCAAAAGGCTCTTTTTACTACGATTGTGGGGCTCCGGGGGCTTATTGACCGAAGCCTGGAAAGACGTTATTCTAGGTCCAGCGAGTGGAGCGAAGTGGTAGAAAGTGGGGGAGAAAAGATGTTCATGGGGAGCTATGACCACAGAATAGACAGCAAGGGACGACTGGTCATGCCGGCAAAGTTCAGATCCCAGATCGGGGACACGGTGATTTGTACAGTGGGCCTCGACAATTGCGTTGCCGTCTATCCCCTGGACTCTTGGAATGAGTACCTCCGGAAACTTCAATCGCTTCCCTTTACAAAAGGTCAGGCGCGCCAGTTCATGCGCACGCTGCTCGGAGCGGCAGAAGAACTGCCGGTGGACGGTCAGGGGCGCATTTTGCTTTCCGCCAGGCTTCGTAAATACGCCGATCTGCAAAGCGGCGTGGTGATCAACGGCGTCAACGATCACCTGGAGATCTGGAACGGCGGAACGTGGAACGCCAGCAACGATGAAATGCTTGAAAAGTTCACTTCGCTGGCGGAGGGGGTGTCCGATCTTGGAATTTGAACACATCCCCGTGCTTCTTCAGCGCGTCCTTGAGGAAATGCCGCTTCGAGAGAACGCGGTGATCGTCGATGGAACTCTGGGGTTGGGCGGCTATTCCGAGGCCTTCCTGAAGTGCCGGGCAAGCTGGCGGGTGGTGGGCATCGACCGCGACGCCGGAGCCCGGGAGATTGCCGGCGCGCGGCTGAAACCCTACGGCGAGCGCTTCAAAATTCTTCCGGGCGACTTTCGGAACATGAAGCACATCTGTCTGGCCGCGGGCGTGTCGTCGGCGGACTGTGTGGTTCTCGACCTCGGCGTTTCGAACATGCAGCTTGTTGACGGAGCGCGCGGATTTTCATTTCGCGAAAACGGGCCGCTGGACATGAGAATGGACAGGCAAGCAGCAGGCCCCACGGCGGCCGATCTGGTCAACAAGCTCTCCCGCGAAGCGCTGACCGACATTTTCAGAAAGTACGGAGAAGAGCGCTTCGCCTGGAGAATTGCCGGCGAGATTGTGGCCGTGCGTGAAAAAACGCCCTTCGAGACGACCGCACAGCTTGTGGAGGCGCTCCGAAAGGCCATGCCGGCGCCGGCCATGAGAAAGATGTCGGGACACCCGGCACGGAGAGTTTTTCAGGCCCTACGGATCGCCGTCAACGACGAACTCGGGGCGCTTGAACAGGGGCTGCGTGAGGCCTTTGAGCTCTTAAGCGAAGACGGGCGGCTTCTGGTGGTGACCTATCACTCGCTGGAAGACCGCATCGTAAAGCATCAGATGAGAGCGTGGTGCAGTGAGGGATTGGGACTGATGGAGCCGCGTCGGGGCATTGTTCCCGACGATGCGGAAATTGAAGACAATCCGAAATCGCGGAGCGCACGGCTTCGCGGTTTTCATAAAAAATTTCTGCCAACTCTGAAGGAAGGAACGATGGGGCCATGGCACAGGTGTTAAAATCCGCAGAAAGAAAAACGTTGAAGTGCAGTCGCGTAGCGGTGATGTTTCTCATGATCTCGATTATGGGAATGGGGGTTCTGTCGATGCTGAGAAGCGACTCTCAGGTTCTGGATCAACGGATATCCGCCATTCAGCAGCAAATTGTCGCCTGCGAGAAAGAACGAAGCATTTTGGAGCGCGAAGTGGTGGAGATGATGTCGCCGGCGGCAGTTCATGCCTATGCCATGCGGCAGCTCGGCATGACTCAGGTTCACCTTGTGGGCACCATTCGTCTTGACGGTGCGGGGCGCACCGACGGCGTGGCAACGGCCCAGCTTGTGGGAGAGAGAATAAGCCTCGCCGACTGATGCCCGGCCGATGGCTCCCCGGCAGATGCGCGAGAACGGGAACGGGAGATGAAGTGAGAGAAAATGAGACGAGGATACAGAAAAGCGCAATGGGTTGTTCTCTTTTCTCTGATGATATTTTATCTCGTCACTTTAGTGAGAGTCCATCTGTATCCTGATCCCCGCGCGACGGAGCAGCTGATGAAGCAGTACCGGCAGAGCGAGCGTTCAGCCGTGGACCGCGGCGCCATTTATGACTGCAACGGCGAGCCGCTGGCGCTTTCGGTGACCACCTACAGCGTCTATATGGATCCCGGCATGACGGGTTTCGATCCTTCCAGCGTGAACAAGTTGAAACCCTACGTGGGAAGTGCCAAAGTCAAAGCCTTGAACGAACGCCTGGATCGGCGTTTCAACTGGGTAAAGCGCTACTTGAGCCGCGAAGAGGCCGAAGAAATTCTTGAGCTTTGCGGCAGAAACCGAGGCTATTACCTCAGAGAAGAGCGTAAAAGAGTGTATCCGAAGGGCAGCATGCTTTCCCATCTGCTGGGGTACTGCGATCAGGACGGGTGGGGATTGGCCGGCGTAGAGCTGAGCTGGAACAGCACGCTGCTTGTGCCGGAGAAACGTCGGATTTCTTACCGCGGAGCGCTGCAAGTGGACATGGATTCGGGGCGTGGCGACGATTGCGCCCGTAAAGGCCTTTTTCTCACCATTGACTCGGACATGCAGTATGCCATGGAACGCTTTCTGAACGCCCGTGCCGACGAGCTTCACGCACCATGGGCGGCGGGCGTCTGCATCGAATCGAAAACCGGAGAGATTAAAGCCATGGCCAGCTATCCGATTTTCGATTCCAATAACCGGGCGACCTTTTCAAACGTCGAAGCGCTGAACAACAACGCCATTAACCGTGTGTACGAACCGGGATCGACCTTCAAACCCATCATGGTGGCTATGGCGCTGGAGCGGGGACGGCTGAAACAGAACGATAAATTCCGCTGTCCGGCTCATCTCAAAGTGGCCGACGGAACCATCAGCGACTCTCATCCCAGAGACAACGGCGTTCTGAGCGTTGCCGAAATCATCGAAAAATCTTCAAACGTCGGAATGGCTCACGTGGGCATGTTGATGTCCCCTCACAGCACCTACGAAGAGATGCGCGCGTGGGGTATGGGGGCGCGCACGGGAATTAAACTGAGCGGCGAAGAAATTGGACTGCTGCCCACGGCGGACCGGTGGTACGGCATTACCCCCGCCAACATCGCCATCGGCCAGGGATTTGCGGTGACGCCGCTTCAACTGACCGCGGCTTTCAATGCCATTGTCAATGACGGCGTACTCCTTCGTCCCTATCTGGTTCGTTCCGCCGTTGACAGCAAGGGGCAGCTGATCTATCGCTCCAGTCCCATGGAGGTGAACCGCGTCCTCTCGCCGAAAAATTCCAAGTGGCTGCGCGGCGTCCTCCGTCAAGTGGTCGTCAGAGGCACGGGGCGACCGGCCGACAGCTCGCTGGTTCACGTGGCGGGCAAAACGGGCACGGCGCAGGTGGCTCACGGCGGGAAATACGTGAAGGGGCGATACAATGCTTCAATGATCGGCTTTTGGCCGGCCAACAACCCGGAATACACCATGCTGATCGTTTTCGGAGACGTAACGGGAAAACTGTACTACGGCAGCAGCGTCGCCGGGCCGATTTTCAAAAATATCATCGACGAAGTGGAGCGGCTTAAGGGGCTTCGGATAAAATAGACGGAGTGAGCGCCTGCTTCGCCGAAGGAGAGTCTCGATATGGGATTGTTCAGTAAAGGACAACAGGAAGCGGCTGAATCGGTATATGGCGCTGTTCGGAAGTATCTTCACGAAAAAGACGGAAAAGTTCACGTGGTGATGGTCAACAGCTTCAGCAAATGGCTCAATCAGTTTTTCGGCTGCGAAGATAAATACACCACGCAGATCGATACCATTCTGTCGCTGATGCAGTCCGACGGCTACGAAATTATAGATGTTAAGTTTAATTCACTGACGAATCAGGGAATTACGGGTACAATGGAAGGGTTCCATACGTTGGTGATCTATAGATAATACTCAAGACAGGGAGAACAGTCAGAATGGATCTTATGGATCGGAGAATTGAAAGATGCCTGAACGACCTGAAAAAAAGCGGTCTCCTGAGCGACATTGGCGGCGAGTGGAGCGTTCTGCCCGATGACTGCACCCTGAAAAGTGACTCCCGGACCGTTGGCCCGGGAGATATTTTTGCGTGCGTTCCGGGACTCCACGTCGATGGCCATCAGTTCATCGAAGCGGTGCTGAAGGCCGGAGCGGCCTGTCTTATAGTGCAGCGTCCCGTCTCGAGACTGCCTGTTCCGTGGATCCAGGTGACCGACGTGCGCGCTGCCATGGGATACGTGGCGGCCTCGCTCTACGGGGAACCGGCTGAGAAGCTGAAGATGTTCGCCGTCACGGGCACGCAGGGGAAAAGCACCACCAGCTACATGATCCGCAGCATCCTTCAAAGCTGCGGACTGAAGTGCGGCCTTCTGGGAACCATCGTTTACGACGACGGCGGCGCTTCGGCGCCGGCCGACCGCACGACGCCCGAAAGCGACGAGGTGCAGCGCTATCTGCGCCGTATGATCGACAACGGCTGTAAGGCCTGCTCCATGGAATGTTCATCCCACGGCATCGTCCAGGGGCGCATCAACGGATGTCTCTACGACGGCGCCGTGTTTACCAATTTGACGCCTGAACATCTCGACTATCACGGAACCATGGAAAGCTATTTCGAAGCCAAGGCGCAGCTCTTTCGAAGATTTATGAAAGAAGACGGTGCCATCGCGCCCAACGTGGCCGGCGAATATGGCCGCCGTCTGGCAAAAGAGTTTCCCCATGCCATGACTTGGGCCACTGAGGGCGGTGCGCGGCTTGTGGCCTCTCACGTTGAGACGGGGGCCGACGGCAGCCGCTTTGACCTGCTGCTCGACGGACACAGGATCGACTGCGTCAAAATTCCGTTGACGGGAAGCTATAACGTGGAAAATGCCCTGGGGGCCGCGGCGGTCTGTCTTGCTTCGGGCTGCGACGAAAAAAAAGTTGTCGAAGGTCTCAGGAATATGCCGCAGGTACCCGGCCGCATGGAGCGCCTCGATCTCGAAAACGGCGTGTGCGTGATTATCGACTACGCTCATACCGCCGATTCGCTGTCGGCGCTCCTTCAGACTCTGAAACCGCTGACGGAAGGACGGCTGGTCAGTCTCTTCGGCCACGGCGGCGATCGCTTTGCGGGGCATCGTCCGCTCCTCGGAAAGGCGGCGGCACGTTTTGCCGACCGAATTTTCGTCACCATGGACAATCCGCGCACCGAAAAGCCGCAGCAGATCGCCGACCGGATCGTTGAAGGCATCAAAAGTGTCAGAACCGACGACTGCTGGTCGGTGGATCTTCCGCGAGACGCGGCCATCGAAAAAGCTCTGGACTGGTGTCGTCAGGGCGACATTCTGGCGATCTCGGGCAAGGGGCCCGAACCCTATCTTGAAATCAACGGCGTCAAATATCCTTACAGCGACAGAAGCACCGTGGAGCGCTGGGCGGCGAAACGGGGAGTGGCGATCCGATGAAGCTGGGATCTCTGGCGCAGTCCGTTGGAATTCTGCTGAAAGGGCCCGACAGGGACGTGCCCCTGACTCTCCGCGTTGACAGCCGGGAGGTTCAGCACGGAGAAGGCTTTGTGGCGCTGCGCGGCCATCGAACCGACGGTCATCGTTTTATTCCCGACGTGCTTGAAAAGGGCGCATCGGTCGTGGTCTGTGAAGCGTCGTCCTATGACGGGGCGTGGCGCGAACCATATCCCGACGTCACCTTTGTTCTCACGCCCGACAGGTGCGAATACGGATTGGCGGCAATGGGACACGCGCTGATTTCGGCGCTTCCCGCGCTGAAAAGTGTCATTGCCGTCACGGGCAGCGTGGGAAAGACTTCCGCGAAAAACGACGTGGCCGCCTTGCTGGAAGGCCATTTTAAAGTTCATGCCGCCCGGCGAAATTACAACACGCTCATCGGCTGTGCCGTCACCGTTCTGGCGGCACCGGCGGATGCCGAAATTTTGCTTTTGGAGATGGGGGCCAATCATGCCGGGGAAATCGCCGAAATGGTGCGCTTTTTTCCGCCTGCGCTGGCGGCGGTGACGGAGATTGCTCCGGCGCATTTGGAAAGCTTTAAAGACCTCGAGGGCGTTTTGAACGCCAAGTCGGAGATCTTCGCCTCAAAGGCGCTGCGCTGCGCCGTCGTTAACGGCGACAATGAAATGCTGTGCCGTCGGGCGGCGTCCCTGAGCCTGCCGCGGGTGGTGCATTTCGGCAGAAAGGGTGAAGTTTCCTTCGCAGGAGAAGGCGTGTCCTGGAAGAAGGACCATTTCGAGGTGCAGGCGATTTTGACGGGACTGGACGGCCTGTCTTTCCACATCTCGCTGCCGCTGGCGGGCGTGCATCAGCTCTATCCGCTGTGCTGCGCCGCCGCCGTGGCGGGACTGCTGGGATTGTCCAGCCGCGTCATTGCGGGGGATCTCCACAAGTGCCGCAGCGCCGCCGGCCGCGGAGAAATCCGTCATTCCCAAAGCGGAGCGGCCATTCTCGACGAATGTTACAACGCCAGTCCTGCGGCCATGGCGGCTTCTCTGCGCGCCATGGAAGCGCCGGGCATTCCGGGCAGACGCTTTTTAGTGTTGGGCGATATGCTTGAGCTGGGCCCGTCATCGCCGAAGCTTCATGAGAAAGTCTTTAAAAGAGCTCTGGACGTCAGTGAAAATCTCTTTCTTTTCGGAGCCGAATGGCGAAACGTCGAAGGCACAAAAGATTATTATTACGAAACTCTTGAGGAGTTGATTGCGGCCGTGGACAAACAGTTTCCCGGCGAGGGCGACGTGATCCTCGTGAAGGGATCGCGCGGCAATCATCTTGAAAGAGCGGTGAGGGCTCTTGAACTATGACGGAATTTCAGTTGACGGCGTTTTTTATCCTGCTGATTTTTTTCTTTGAACTTGCCGCGCAAAGAGCGTGGATCGGCCGTCTGAGAGAGCTTCATGTCTCCCAGGTCCAGAAGGCTTACGGTACGCACATCGACGAGACCGTAAAGGCAAAAGTTCCGTCCATGGGCGGCGTCGTTTTTCTGCTCATCGGCTCGGGGCTGCTGCTCTCTCAAATTTTTCGCGGCAGCGCCGAGGGCGCGATTTTTTGGTGTTATCCCGTTCTTTCCGCCGCCGTCGGACTGACCGACGACGTGCTGAAGTACAGACGCAAATCCAGTGAAGGCCTGAGCAGCCTTCGGAAGTTCTTCCTTCAGGCGATCACGACGGTGCTGTGGTTCATCCTCATGGCGGTGCACCATAAGACGCCCTGTCTGCTGGGAAATTTTTCCGTGGGCGCGTGGATCTGGCCCGCGGCGTTTTTCTTCGCCGTGGGAATTCATAACTCGGTCAACGTCACCGACGGCTTGGACGGCCTGGCGGCGGGCGCTTCCGCCGTGACCTTCGCGGCGTTGCTGCTGCTGTCGCCCGACGGATATAACGGCAGCCCCGCGGGCATTGCGCTGTCTCTGGGATTTTTATGGCACAACTGCCACCCCGCCCGGATCTTTATGGGAGATGTGGGAGCTCATTTTTTGGCGGGGCTCATGGCTTCCTGCGCCTTTATGGGACAGGGCGGCGTTTTGGCGCTCATCCCCTGTGCCATGGGATTCGGTCTGGAGATGCTTTCAGTGGTCATTCAACTTATTGCCATTCACGGCTGGGGGCGCAGGGTTTTTCGCATGAGCCCCGTGCACCATCACTTTCAGCTGCTTGGCTGGCCGGAAGATGTCATTGTCACGCGATTTTTGCTGGTGCACGGCCTTCTGGCGTTTTTCTTCGGAGTTCTCCTTGAGCCCCTGCTGAAGGGGCTTGCATAAAATTGAAAGTGCGGCACGCAGTGCCGGAGGCGCTTTTTATGGAAGGAAAAATTACAGTGGTGGGGGCGGGGATCAGCGGTACGGCTCTGGCTGTTTTTGCGGCCGAGCAGGGCGCCGAAGTCTTCGTCACCGATCGGCGCGGCGATCTTGCCGAGGAGCGCAAGGCGATTTTTCGGCAACATTCCATTCAATGGGAAAGCGGCGGGCATTCGGAGCGCTGCATCGCCTGCGATCGAATGGTGGTCAGTTCCGGCGTTTCGCCGGCGTCTCCCGCCGTCGTTCTGGCGGAGCGCGCGGGCGTGCCCGTGTGTGGGGAGCTGGACTTTCTTGCGCCTTATCTGAAGGGAAAAATCATCGCCGTGACGGGAACCAACGGAAAAACAACCTGCACGTCGCTCATCGGCCACATTCTGAAAAACGGCGGCATTGACGCCGTGACGGTAGGCAACATCGGCGAACCGCTGGCGTCCCACGCCGGAGAATACCACGACGCGTTGGTCATGGAGCTGAGCAGCTTCCAGCTTCACTGGAACAGTCGGCTGAAGCCCGACGTGGCCGTGCTGACGAACCTCGCTCCCGATCACATCGACTGGCATGGGAGCTACGAGAATTACGCGGCGGCGAAATGCCGAATTTTCATTCCCAAAGAGGGGGAATGTTTTGCCGTCGTTCACGACAGTGACGCCTTTCGAGTTCCGACGGGACGCAGGGTATGCGCGCTCGGGAGCGGAGCGTGCCGCATCGACGATGACGGCGATGAGGTGACGCTGACGCAGGACGGCAGAACTCGACGGCTGTTTCATAAAAAATCGCTTTCGCTTTTGGGACGGCATAATCTTGAAAATGCAGCCATGTCCGCGGCTGCGGCGGTACTGGCCTTTCCCGATGTAAATCCCGATGAGCACCTGAAAGAATTCACCCCCCTCCGCCATCGATGCGAGAAAGTGGCAAAGCGCCGCGGCGTGCTTTATGTTGACGACTCCAAGGGCACCAACGTGGCCGCCGTGATTACGGCGCTGAAAAGCATCGCCGGTCCGAAAATCATCATTTTGGGCGGTCAGGGCAAGGGGGAGTCCTACGATTCACTGGCCGAAACGGTGAAAGAACGGACTTCCGCCGCAGTTGTCATAGGGGCCGAAGCGGACAAAATCATTGACGCGCTTCAGCGTGCCGGCTTTAAAAACTGGCATCGTGCCGCCGATATGGCCGAAGCGGTGAAAAAATGTTCGCAGCTCGCCCGGGAAGGCGACTGTGTGCTGCTCTCGCCGGCCTGCACGAGCTGGGACATGTACCATAATTTTGAAGAACGGGGAGATCATTTTGCCTCACTTGTCAGACAACTGCCGTGAGCAGATTGCCATGCCCCGGGCGGATGACGATGAGCCTGCGGGCAGCGTGAGCGTTTTCGGCCTTTGGATTATTCCGTTGCTGTTGTCGGTCTTCGGCGTCGTCCTCATTTTGTCCATGACGGGCTGGAATTTGGCGTCGCAGGGGGCGAAGCAGGCTTTTTGGTTCGTCGTTTCCATGCCGGGTTTTCTGTTGATGACGCAGATTCCTCTGCGGTTCTGGCGGCGCCGTTGTTTTCTGCTGCTGATCCTCTCGCTGGGCTTTATGGCGCTCACGGTATTTTCGCCGCTGCGCGTCACCGTCAAGGGCGCTTCCAGGTGGCTCCGCTTCGGCCCGGTGAACTTTCAGCCCCTTGAACTTGCAAGTTTTATGTTGATGATTTGCCTGTCCCGCGTTTATGGCAAAACCAGCGGCGTTTGGCGCGCCCTGGCGATTACGGCGGTGCTGCTGGCGCCCATTGCCGCGATTTTGTTCCTTCAGCCCGATTTCGGCGGCTTTCTGCTGTTGATAGGCATTGCGGGCGCTTTGTTCGCCGAACGTTACGGCATGGCTCTTCCTGCCGGAGCCGCCCTTGCGGCGGCGCTCCCGCTGTGGTACTTTGCCAACAGCGGTTATCGAGCGGAGCGCATCCAGACCTGGCTGGATCCGTGGACTGATCCGCTGGGTTCGGGATATCAGGTGATCCAAGGGCTCATTGCCTTTGCCAACGGCAGAATGTGGGGCATCGGCCTCGGGCGGGGAGAACAGTTTTTGCCTGAAGTTCACAACGACTTTATTTTCCCGGCTCTGGGCGAGCAATGCGGTCTTGTGGGAACCCTGAGCGTTTTCTTTCTGTTTTTGCTCTGGGCGCTCTGTGTGTTTTTGGCGTACAGAAAAGTCGACCCCGAGCGGAGACTGCTGCTTTGGGGCTGCTTTGTCGCCGTGATGCTGCCTTTTTTCATCAACCTGGGAGGTGTCATGAAAATCATCCCTTTGACGGGAATGCCGCTGCCCTTCATCAGTTACGGCGGCACGTCGCTGATGTTCATGTGGGCGCGAATCGGCCTGTTGATCCGTTTGGTCACCGAGCCGCGGGATTTGGGATAACCGTTAAAGGGGTGAGCCTTCGTTGCGGAAAATTCTGCTGGTTGCCGGAGGAACGGGCGGACATATTATTCCCGCCGTGGCTTTCGGCCAATGGCTTGAAAAACGCGGAGAGACGGTGCTGTGGCTTACGGGAAACCGCCCGTTGGAGCGCGAGATCTTCGCAGCCCACGGTGTGAAGCCTCTCCACCTTCCCCTTGAAGGTTCTCCGCTGGGCGTAAAAGGAGTGCCGTCGTTGAGGCGGTGGTGGCAGCTGCTGAGCTCATTCTTCACGGCTTTCGGGATTTTGAAAAAGGAAAAAATCGAACGATGCGTGCTTTTCGGCGGATACCTTTCGATGCCGGTGCTGATGGCGACACGCTGCGCGCGAATTCCCGTGCTGATGCACGAACAGAACACCGTGGCCGGTAAGGTGACGCGCTTTGCGGCAAAAATGGGAATTCCCGTTGCCTGTGCGTGGAAGGTCTGCGAGAGACTCAAAAAAGGCGCCAAAGTTTTTCCCGTGGGGATGCCGCTGCGCCCCATCACGCTGATGGGGCGGGAAGAGGCGCAGCGTCGGTTACTCGGCGGCGCTCTGCCGCCGGGTGAAAAACTTCTGATCATCCTGGGAGGCTCTTTGGGCAGCGGGGGAATGAAACAACTGCTTCAAAACGCTCAAAATATGTTAAAATCTACAGGTTACCGAGTTCTTTGCATGGGCATCGACGCCGACACTCGTCCTTTTCCCGAGGCGCTGGTTCATCGGGCCTGCTGGGATATGAGCCTTGTGTATTCAGCGGCCGACGTGGTGATGTGCAGGGCCGGCGCGTCCACTTTGGCGGAACTTCAATCCCTGGGAATTCCCGCCGTGGCGGTTCCATGGCTTCGGTCGGCCGACAATCATCAAGTCGGCAACGCTCAATGTTTTTCTCAGTTGACCGGTTCTCCCGTTTTCCTCGAAGGAGACTCACTGACACATTTTCAGGAAGTTTTGAATTCAGTGCCAAAACGCAAAACAAAATCCGACAGCCTGACGATTGGGTCAGCGGAGCTCTATAAAGTCTTGTGCAGCCTCACAGTCTGAAAGGGGAATCCCAAGTGGAGCGGAAAAAAGTAGATCTCAGTAAGGTTAGAAACATCCATCTCATGGGAGTGGGCGGCGCCGGGATGAGCGGTCTCGCCCTGCTCTTTCAGGAGCTCGGTTTCAACGTGAGCGGCTGCGATATGGGACGCAATACCTACGCGGAAAAGGTGGAAAAAGCCGGCGTGCAGGTTCTTTACGGACATGACGTGAATCATCTCCATGACTGCCGCGTCGATCTGCTGGCCTACAGCAGCGCCATTCTGCCCTCCAACGCCGAGTTGGCCGAGGCGCGGCGCAGGAACATTCCGGTGCTGAAACGTGCCGAGCTGCTGAGTCTGCTTTTCGACTCGAAAAAAGGCATCGGCGTCGCCGGGACCCATGGCAAAACCACGACGACGTCGCTGATCAGTTTTATCCTTGAGCTGGCCGGCATGAACCCCACGATTGCCGTGGGCGGCGAGCTCCGCGATATCGGCTGCAATGCGAAAATAGGCTCCGGCGAATACATGGTGGCCGAACTCGACGAAAGCGACGAATCCTTTGAATATTTTCACCCCTGCCTGTCGGTGGTCACCAATATCGACTGGGATCACGTCAATCAGTATCCCGATATCCAAGCCGTTGAAGATGCTTTTTTGCGCTTTTTGAAAAACACCCATCCCCGCGGAAAAATTTTCCTCTGCGGCGATGACGCCGGCGTGCAGCGGCTCATGGAAAGGCTGCCCGACGATTTGAAGCGAAAAGTCCTTCTTTTCGGACTGAATTCTTCCTTCGACTTTTATGCCACTGACATCCGCTACCACTGCGGCGGAGGCGTCAGCTACGTCTTTCACGCACACGGCGAGGAACTGGGAACCATCGATCTGGTAATCTCCGGCGAGCATAACGTTCTCGATTCTCTGGCCGCCTGCGGCGTTGCCTGCGAATTGAACGTGCCCTTCGCGGTCATTCAGAAGAGCATGAGGATGTTTCACGGCGCCAAACGCCGCTTGCAGCTTCGCTCCATGTGTCCCGACAACATTCTGGTGTACGACGACTACGGCCATCATCCCCGAGAAATTGAGGCGACGCTCAACGCCGTGCGCCATATGTACCCCGACCGCCGCATCATCCTGATTTTTCAGCCCCATCGCTACACTCGGACGCAGGCGCTTTTTGACCGCTTTGCCGACGTGCTTTCCAGCGTCTCCCACACGGTGCTCTTGCCTATATATGCGGCGGACGAAAGTCCCCTGCCCGGCGTGTCCTCGGAGCTCATCGCCGAAGAGGTGAGGCGGCGCGGCGGCTGCTGTTCCCTGACGTCCAATAAAATCGAAGCGGCCGATAAAGTCATGGAAATCGTTCGTCCCGGCGATTTTATTCTCACGGAGGGAGCCGGCGACGTTTATGTGGTGGGCGATCTGATCGTCCAGGAACTGAACACGAAAACGGCGGTGGCTCTGTAGTTTTTCGGAGATCGAAAAGGGGGAACTCCCATGAAGGAACGAAAAAAATTCCGCTGGCTGTTCCTTCCCGTTCTGATGGGGGCGCTGTGGTGCCTGAACGACCGCTGTCAGCCTCTGCGCCTGAGAGAAATGCAGCTTGAAAACTTTTCCCCCCAACTGGAAAAAGAACTGAGAAACTGGAGCGACACCTTTCTCGCCTTTCACCCCGCGTGGCTGCTTGCCCGTTCCGATCTTAAAAGGTTCGAATATGAGTACCCGCTGACCATAAAGACCTCGTGGTCGCCGCTGCATGGAACGCTGCGTCTCACCGCCGTTCCCTTCAACGCCGCACTGGAGCTCAGCTGGAAACATACGCAATACTTTGCGGGAGAGAACGGCACGGTGTGGCGCGGCGATCTCTGGCGGAAGTCGATGAAGGTCGAAACGCCCTCGCTGCCCGTACTGGCCGTCAACGACGGTTATCCCCTGCTGGACGAGGACGCCTTGAGCGCGTCGGCCAAACTGAAAGTGCCCTTTGCGTGGCTTTGGGGACTGCGGCAGACGCTCTCGTCCATGGACGGCACAATGAAAGTCCAGGAAGCGGAGCTGCTTCGACGAGGCGGTGAAGACCTCATCGGCTGTATTTTCGGGAACGATGCCGATGGAAGCCGCATCGTTTTCATAGGGCGCGTTTCATTGCTTGAAAAAAGCCTTTTGGTGGTGAGAGAGCTGATGCGCAGCCAATCGGGAAAGAATCTCTTCGTGGATGCCACCTACGGCGACAAAGTGATTGTCAAAAAAGACGTGAGTCCCTTCAAAACCTCACTGAATCAATAAGGAGAGAGAACAGGAATGGGAAGAGATTCCGACATCCTCACCGGCCTGGATCTGGGCACCAGCAAAATAACGGTGGTTGTTGCCGAAAAAACCTCCGATGAGGGGGAGCCGGCCCATATTATTGCCGTGGGACAGGCGCCGTCGCGGGGGCTGCGCAAGGGAATGATCGTGGACCTTGCGCAGGCCGTCAACTCCGTATCCGATGCCATTGCCGACGCGGAGTCCATGCTGGGCGGCGTCAAAATCAGCCACACCACCGTGGCTTTCAGCGGATTGAACGTAAACTGCCGCGTTCTCCATGGAGCGATTTCTCTGGGAAAAACGCCGCGCGCCATTTCCCGCGAGGATCTTGAACGCGTCATCGAGACGGCTCTGGGAGCGATGAAGATCGAACCCGGCAGTTGCGTCGTTCACACCATTCCGGCGCGGTACAGCATCGACGGCCATGGCGGCATCGAGAACCCGCTGGATATGACGGGAAGCCGCCTGGAGGTCGATCTCACGGCTCTGGTGATCTCTACCTCAGTGGCTCAAAATGTGGTAAACTGTGTAGAGAAAGCGGGAGTGAGCGTTGTCGGCCTTGTGCTGAAATCGGTGGCCGAGGCTCTGGGAACTCTTACCGACGACGAGAAATCCATGGGAGCGACGCTGGTGACCCTCGGCGGAGGCACCACCAGTCTGTCGGTCTTCACCGACGGGCATCTCAAATATGCCGTCGAAATTCCCGTGGGCGGCGACCACATCACCAACGATCTTTCCTGCGTGAAAAAAATTCCCTTCGCCGTCGCCGAAGAACTGAAAAAGCAGATCAGCATGGACCCCGATGCGGAATGTCAAGGGACGGTGACCATAGAGAACCGAGGACGCCCGCAGGAAATCGACAAGGCCGAGATGGCGGATATTATCGGAAGCCGCCTCGACGAACTTTTTGCCGAAAGCCTGGTGCCCGGCCTTGAGCAGCTCCAGAAGGCGGGACTGCCCACCGATGTGGTGATGAACGGCGGCGTTATGCTCATGCCCGGAATGGAGAAATTCGCCGCATCCTATCTGAAAACGCCGGTGCATATCGGAGAGCCCGTGCTGCGCGAACAAATGCAGCCCGGACGCAACGACTGCCGCTACGGTGCGGCCTGCGGCATTATCGTGTACCTCATGGAAAAACGGAAAAATCCCTATGCCTACATGAGCGCTCCGCTTTCGCTGTTTAAAAGCGTCATTGCCTCAGGAAAAAAATCTTCCATCAGGAGCCCCAAAAGAGCTTCCCAGTCAGTGTTTAAAAACGTCACGCGCACCGCACGAGAAATTTTTAAAGAATTGTTTTAAGGAGGGTCGTTTATGGACGACAAGGAGATCTTCGCACTCAAGAGCGACAGTGACTCCCCGTTGGAAGAAGATCAGTTCGATCTGGAAATTCCCCGTGAAGTCATTAAAGTTGTCGGCGTCGGCGGCGCCGGCGGCAACGCGCTGAACACCATTATCAACAGCGGCGTCAGCGACGTTGACTTTATCGCCACCAACACCGACGTGGCGGCGCTGCGGCTCTCACAGGCGCCGACACGGGTCATTCTGGGCAGAAATCTCACCAAAGGCCGCGGCGCCGGCGCCGATCCGGCAAAGGGACACGATGCGGCTCAGGAGAGCGAAGAAGAGCTGACGCAGCTTCTGACGGGCTCCGATATGGTCTTCATCACCTGCGGGATGGGCGGCGGTACCGGCACCGGCGCGGCGCCGGTCATTGCCGAAATTGCCAAGGAGAAGATCAACGCTCTCGTAGTGGCCATTGTGACGTTTCCCTTTGAATGGGAAGGTCTCGCGCGAACGGAGCGGGCCGTCGACGGCATCGCCAAGCTGCGCGACAAAGTGGACGCCCTGGTGATCGTCAAGAACGACCGCATCATTGAGCTTTCCGACAAGTCCACCACCTGCACCGAAGCTTTCAAAATGAGCGATGAAGTGCTGCGTCAGGCCGTTGTGGGCGTGACGGGCGTGATCCGCAAAGTCCTGACCATCAACGTGGATTTCGCCGATGTGTGCACGACGCTGCGCGATGCCGGCACGGCCATTATGGGCGTCGGTGAGGCCAAGGGCGAAGGCCGCGTGGTTGCCGCCGCGCGTGCCGCCATGAACGGCCCGCTGATGACGTCGCCCATGAAAGGCGCCACATCGGTGCTCTACTGCATTGAATCCGGCGAGGACCTGAGCGTTCTCGAGATGAACGAAGCACTGAAGCTGATCCATGCCAGCGCCGCCGAAAACGCCAATATTTTCTGGGGACAGGGCATCGATCCCGCCATGGGCGATGCCGTACGTTTCACCCTTATCGCCACAGGCTTCAAGGATGAGATGCCCATGCCGGGAGAGCCGAATAAAGGTGCCTCCGCTTCCGGCGGGGCGTTCGAAAAGCCCAGCCTCACCCCCGGAGACGTGGTTTCCGGAGAATCTCACAATATCTTTGACGGCCTCGGCGCCGGACTTGACATCCCGACGGCCTACCGGCGCCGCAGAAAGTAACATTTTGACGCGCTACGGGGACAGTTTTTTTTGTCCCCGTTGTTCTTATTACCAGGTATCTTGAGGATTGAGGTGATTTTATGGCAGCCCGATCAACAAACCGTTTTAAACAGAAACCTGCCGTTCCCTTCGGAGATTTTATGCTGCCCATTCTCGGCGTCATCGCTCTCGGCATCGTAGTCGTGGGCATCAGAATTCTATGGGGCCCCGGCGAGCCCAACCCGACGGTTATCGAGCAGCCTCGCCCGAGCTTGTCACAGAAAGTTTCGGGGAACGACGCTTCGGCTTCCCGTGCTTCCCTTTCTCACGGGACGCCGCAGAAAGAAAATGTGAACGATTCCGTCATTGCACAGCCTCTTAACAAAAAGGGAAAAACACCGGCAAACGAACCGGCAAACGAAAAGACGGCCGCCAACGCTTCGGCGCCGGATCAGCAGCGCGTGACCAGGGTTGAGCCGAAAAAAGAGCCCCCTGCGGGCGGGCGTCAGACCGTGGTGCGCGCCGGGAGCATCGATCAAAGCAAGTTTGTGGTGCAGTGCGGTTCCTATACCGACCGTGGCGCCGCCAATTCGGTGGTGACTTCGCTGCAAAAGATCGGCTACACGGCCGTGGTTCGCAAGGCGGAAGTGCGCGGCAAAAATTACTTCAGAGTGATTGTGGCGGGCGGCGCCGACCGCTCTCTTGCCGGCGAGATCGCGTCCAACATAAGCGCCGCCGGCTTCCCTGTCCTCGTTCGTCCCAACGATTAAATCAGGAGATCCTTCCATGGTTCCGAAGAAACTGCTGATTATTACGGGACTGTCGGGCAGCGGAAAAAGCAGCGTGCTGCACATGCTCGAAGATCAAGGTTTTTTTACCGTCGACAACTTGCCTCCCGGAATGTTGCCGGAGCTGATTACCATGCTCTCGCAGCATCCGCGGACTTTTGAAAAAGGCGTGGGGGCGGTGGTGGACGTGCGCAGTGTCGGCCTTGAGGACGACATCGCCGCCATACTGGATCGTTTGAAAAAACAGGGCGTCCTCGTGCAGATCCTTTTTCTTGAGGCCTCCGACGACGTGCTCCTCAAACGCTACAGTTTGACCCGTCGCCGCCATCCTCTCGGATCTATGAATTCGCTGCTCCAGTGCATTCGCATGGAACGGGAGCAGCTGACGCAGCTGAGAAAATGTGCCGACCGCATCATTGACACGTCCTTTCTTTCCATGTCGCAGCTTCGAAGGGAAATCTGCGCGATTTTAGCTCGCAGTCCTTCGGAACTGCAGATTACCGTCAGTTCCTTCGGCTATAAATACGGCATGATCATGGATGCCGATTATGTTTTTGACGTGCGTTTTTTGGCCAATCCGTATTACGTGGAAGGGCTGAAACGCCTTTCCGGTCGTGACGAAGCGGTGCAGCAGTACATTTATGACGATCCCGTGACGGGAATTTATCTGCATCAACTGTTGGAACTTTTGGAGAGCATTATTCCCGTTTATCACCAAAGCGGAAAGGACTATCTCCACATTGCCGTGGGCTGCACCGGCGGACGCCATCGTTCGGTCTTCGCTGCGGAATGGCTGGGAGCGCGGCTTTCGCCCATTGACGGCGTCGCATGCTGTGTCCGTCACCGCGACCTTCAGCGCGACGTTGTCGGGGAGTGCAGGGCATGATTTTCGCCGTGCTGCTTATTTTCGTCGGCGGTCTCATGGCGGGCGGCGTCGCCGTGGCGCTGCTGTTCAGAAACAGCCGCCGCGTGAGAGCCTTTATTTCACAGAGGACCACTGAGCGCGAGGCGGCGGCCGCAGCCGTGCAGCTGCGTCTTGCCGGCGGTCCTTCCTTTGTGGCCGTGGGCGGCGGAACGGGGCTGTCTTCGCTGCTGAAGGGATTGAAAGGCTATACTCGCAATATCACCGCTCTGGTAACCGTCACCGATGAAGGCGGAAGTTCCGGCAGGCTGGTACGCGACTGGGGGATGCTGCCGCCCGGCGACATCCGAAACTGCCTGGTGGCGCTCAGCGAGAACGACGACCAGCTGCGGTCCTTTATGAATTTTCGTTTCAATCAGGGCGATCTTAAAGGGCACAGTCTGGGCAATCTGATCCTTCTGGCGGCTACCGAGCAGTCCGGCGACTTCAAGAGCGCCGTGGAACTGGTGAACAGTTTGCTGGCCATACGCGGACGCGTGCTGCCCATCACCACGGAAAACGTGACTCTTGTGGCGGAGACCGGGGACGGCCGAACTCTGAGAGGCGAGCTCACCGTGGCCAAATACGGAAAGGACATTCAAAGCATCAGACTTTCGCCTTCCGGAGTGGAGCCCGTCCACGAGGCTTTTTCGGTACTTGAGAAGGCCGATATGATTGTTCTGGGTCCCGGCAGTCTTTTTACCAGCGTGATTCCCAATCTTCTGGTGGAGAAATTCACTGCGGCGCTTCGCAGTACGTCCCACCCCATTGTGTACGTGGCAAACCTCATGACTCAGCCCGGCGAAACGACGGGTTTGACTCAGCTTGATCACGTCAAATGGGTGGCTCGGGCTATGGGGCGTTTTCCCGATATCGTTTTGGCCAACGAGGACGCCATTCCCGAGCCTCTGCAGGCGCGCTACAGCGAGCAGGGAGCCGAGCCTCTGTGGCTGTCCGATGCCGATGAAGAGTTTTTGACGGCGAAGAAGTGCCGCGTCGTTCGCGCTTCGCTGCTGCAAATCCAGGACGGCACCACCATTAGACATCACAGTGCGCGACTTGCCGAAACGTTGATGCACCTGCACCGGAAGCTGAACAGCGGAGAAAATCTATGAGAATCGGCAGCGGACAATGGGACGAATGGTTTTCGGCACCCGCCACCGATGAAGTGTCGGCGGAATCGGAGCTGGCCGGTATCATGGCCTGCATGAATGTCCGACAGGAGCGCGGCAAAGTCAAAGCCGGTTCAACGCGGTTTTGGGTCTATCGCCGTTTTCGCCGTCTCTGGCCTCTGGTGAGCTGGGCGAAAGAACGCAGTCTCAGTGAAGCACTGCGGTATTACAGTCGCCGAGTTACCGTGGAGCTGCAACCCGAACTTTACAGGAAAATCCTCAACAAGCCCCACTGCGGTGATTTCATGCGCTGGCCCTGGACGCGCGGCGTTTTTGGCTGCACCGGCAGCATCTATAACCCCAAACGGGGCTATTACTGCATTATGAGACTTCGTGACGACGGCGTTTCACGCAGCGTTCACGAGCTCTTGGAAAGTAGCGACATTGTTTTTTCGGAGCGCCGCAAGGAACGCGTGACGGAAATAACAATCCGCGACCTTCAGCAGATTATGCGTTTCTGCTACTTTATGGGACTGTCCCAAACGGCGCAGAATCTGGAGGCGCGGTCACTGCTTCGCGCGCGGCGCGACCTGGCCAATAAACAGGCCAACTGCGACAGCGCCAATATTCGCCGAAGCGTTGAAACTTCCCGGCAGTACATCGCCATGATTCAACATCTCATGAAGTTTCAGGGCCAATTGGTGCCCGAGAAGCTGATGCCGCTTGCGGAAAAGCGCCTGGAATATCCTGAAGCGACGCTTGCCGAAATCGGCGCGCTCTTAAAGCCGCAGGTCAGCAAGAGCACTGTGAGATATCGACTGCAAAAGCTTCAGCGCCTTGCCCGGGAGACGGGGTTCGACCCCGGCGACCATGAGAAGCGCTGACCGCCTCGCATGTCTTGACAGCGCGGCGGTTTCCGTTTAGTCTAGTTCCGCCTGGCGACAGACACATAATCTTGAGCGTAATTTTTACACCGAGACTTGAAAACTTCGAGGAGGAAGCTGCTATGAGCAAAGTTCGCGTTGCAATCAGTGGTTTTGGCAGGATCGGCCGTCTTGTTCTCCGCGCCATGTCGGAATATGACAAAAAAGGGCTCTTTGAAGTGACGGCGGTAACCCGTCACAGCGCCTCGGCCGATCAGATGGCCTATCTGCTCAAGTACGACTCCGTTCACGGGCGCTTTCGCGGCGATGTGACCTCCGAGGGCGATTACATCATCATCAATGGCCGCAAAATCCTCTGCGTAAAACCCGAGGACAACGTCTATCCCTGGAAAGAACTGGGCATTGACGTGGTCATTGAGGCCACGGGCAAAAATTGCACGGCCGAAGCGGCGGGGGCTCACATTGCCTGCGGCGCCAAAAAAGTGGTCATCACCGCGCCCGGCAAAGGTGACGGCGTGGCGACCTTTGTCATGGGAGTCAACGAAGAAACTTACGATCCCGCCAAGCATCACATCATTTCCAACGCTTCCTGCACCACCAACTGCCTTGCGCCTCTGGCGAAGGTTCTCAACGATGCATTCGGCATCGAAAAAGGGTTGATGACCACCGTTCACTCCTATACGGGCGATCAGAACCTTGTGGACAAATCCCACAAGAAGAGCAATTATCGTGCCCGCGCCGCTGCGGTCTCCATGGTGCCCACCACCACCGGCGCCGCCAAGGCCGTCGCTCTGGTCATCCCTGAGCTGAAAGGCAAAATGAGCGGCATGGCGCTGCGCGTTCCCACGCCCGACGTTTCCATCGTCGATCTCACCTTTCAGCCCCGTCGTCCCGTCACCGCAGAAGAAGTGAACGCCGCAGTGAAAAAGGCCTCGGAAGGGGCCATGGCTCCCTATCTGGGCTATGTCACCGACGAATGCGTTTCCGCCGATTTTATCCACGACGACCGCTCGAGCATCTTCGCTCCCGACCAGACCATCGAGATGAACGGCCTCATCAAAGTCTTCTCGTGGTACGACAACGAATGGGGATATTCCTGCCGCTGCGTCGATCTGGTCAATTACGTCATCGAAAAGGGCCTTTGAAATGTTGAAGCTTCGAAATATTGACGGAATTTCGCTGAAAGGGAAAAAAGTTCTCGTCCGCGTGGATTTCAACGTCCCCGTGAAAGACGGCGTCGTCAAGGATAATTCCCGCATCGTGGCTCACAAAAAAACCGTTGACGCCCTTCTGGCGGCCGGCGCCTCCGTCACTCTGGTGTCCCACTTCGGACGTCCTAAAGGCAAAGTGGTTCCCGAAATGTCGCTGGATCTCATCAGAGCCGACGTGGAAAAGGGACTGGGGCACCGCGTCCGTTTCGTCCCCGACTGTGTGGGGCCTCAAGTGCAGTCCGCCGTGGCGTCGCAGAAGCGGGACGAGCTTCTTTTGCTGGAAAACTCCCGTTTCCACCCCGAAGAGGAGAAAAACGACCGACAGTTCAGCGAACTCATGGCCGAGCCCTTTGACCTGTTCGTCATGGATGCCTTCAGCGCCTCTCACCGCGCCAACTGTTCCACCGAAGGCGTGGCTCACGTGCTTCCCGCGCGGGCGGGCTATCTCATCGCCCACGAAGTGGAAGCTCTTGAACGCGTCAAGTCCGATCCCGTCAAACCCTATGTCCTCGTGGTGGGCGGCGCCAAAGTTTCCGACAAAATCGGCGTTCTCGAGCGCATGATCGCCACGGCCGATACGATTCTCATCGGCGGCGGCATGGCCTTCACCTTCCTTGCCGTGAAGGGCGGCAAAATCGGAAAATCGCTGTTCGACGCGGATCACGCCGATTTTGCAAAAACTCTGCTGGCCAAGGCGAAAACCGCCGGCGTCAAAATCATTTTGCCCGTTGACGTCATCGCCGCGCCTGAAATCACCGCCGAAGCCGAGCCGCAAACCGTGGCCGCCGACGCCCTTCCCGACGATCTCATGGGATTGGACATCGGCCCTGAAACGTGCAAACTCTTTGCCGCGGCGATCGCCAAGGCGAAAACGGTCCTTTGGAACGGCCCCATGGGCGTCTTTGAAAATCCGATCTTCGCGCAGGGAAGCAAATCCGTCGCCCAAGCCATGGCCGAGGCGACGGAACAGGGGGCTTTTACCGTGGTGGGCGGAGGCGATACCGCTTCGGCCGTGAAAAAATTCGGCCTGAAAAGCGCCATGTCCCACGTCTCCACCGGCGGCGGCGCCAGCCTTGAGTACTGCGAAGGCAAAGTGCTGCCGGGCATCGCTCCCCTTGAAGACCGCTGAGGCTGCCGCCCGGCGGCGCGAAAAAAAGTTTTCGGACTCGGCGCCTCGAAGTTTTTCTTCGAGGCGCTTTTCCATCGCTTCTGCGAAAAATGAAGGAGCAAAAGATGAATTTGGAACGCTGTGATCTCTGTCCGCGGCGCTGCGGCGTCAACCGCGCCGCCGGCGAGACAGGCTACTGCGGCGCCGGAAGCCTGCCGCGTCTTGCGCTGGTGTCGCTGCATCGTTGGGAGGAGCCCTGCCTGACGGGGGACAACGGCGCCGGAACGGTTTTTTTCTCGCACTGCACCATGAAGTGCCTGTTCTGCCAGAATTATCAGATCAGCTGCAAGGGTGCCGGCATTGATGTGAGCGTGGAGCGCCTGTCGGAGATTTTTATGGAACAGCAGCGGCGCGGCGCGGCATCGCTGGATCTGGTGACGCCGACGCACTACGCGCCGCAGATTATAGAAGCGCTGGGGCGCGCGAAGAAAAAAGGTTTTTCTCTGCCCGTGGTCTACAACTGCGGAGGATACGAGCTGCCCGAGGCCGTGGAAGCGCTTCGCGGATGGGTGGACGTCTTTCTTCCCGACTTGAAATACTGTGACGACCAAATAGCGCGCCGCTATTCCCATGCGCCCGATTATTTTAAATATGCCTCGGCGTCCATTGAAAAGATGTTCGACATCACCGGTCCCGCGGTCATCGAAAAGGGGATCATGAGGCGCGGCGTTCTGGTGCGTCATCTCATCCTGCCCGGACAAACGGGCGACAGCAAGAAAATTCTGGATTACCTCCACGGCGTTTTCGGCTCCGACATTTACGTGAGCCTGATGAACCAATACACGCCCATGCCCCAAACGGCGGGATGTGTCGGACTGAACCGGCGCCTGACCACTTTGGAGTACCACCGAGTGCTGGATTATGCCGAAAGCCTGGGCATGGAAAATTGTTATATCCAGAAAGGCCGAACCGCCATGGAGAAATTTATCCCCCGGTTTGACGGTCGCAACGTGGTGCGCTGCGAAGACGGTTAAAGTCCCCGTGGCCCCACGGCCCGCCGAAGGCAGAAAAATTTGCCTTCGGCGGGCTGCTTTATTGTTCATCCCCCCGGCTCTGCCGGGGGACAAAAAGCTTAAAGCGATGGAGCAAGATTTTTGTTTTTATCTGAAATCACTCCAACAGGTTCAAATCGAGCAGGGCTGACAACCGCACCTCAAAAACCTCAGGGGGAGAGTTCGAGATGGCAAGCACGGCCGATAACCCCGCGGCACCTCCCGCAGGGAACTGCAAATATCATGGAGCGGTTGCACCCCAATTTTGGCGTCAGGCATCTCCCGTCCAATCACAGTGCATATGATTAAGATTTCAAAAACTTGACGGGGCCGCACAAGCATGGAAATACTCCCGGCATCTCTGCCCGAACCATGTTTACATGTTGGCGGGCAGGCCGAATACGGCGGGGCCGGCGTGATGGAAAGCCTGACGCTTTTCGCCGCTGAAGATTTTCCCAATACGGCGCAGCCGGCGTGATGAATTATTCCGAGCATTCCGAGGGAAAGCATTCTCTTGTAATTTTTGACCGACGGGCCCATTGGAAATACAAAGAGGGCATCGTACAATTTTGCGTGGACATTGCCACGTTGATCCGGCGGGGCGTCACGAAAAGAAAACGGCAATACACATTCGCGACCCGCTCAATGAGGACCCATTGACGGATCCGTCACCAGTGAAAGAGTCGACGGCCCCCTTTGCAGCGTCGGCACAGGAAAACAGGCAGTGACGTTCCCTTTAAGGGGGCGTAACGGCGGTGGGGCGGTCGGTTTTTCAGAGCCCGTGAGGGTGGGGCGCTCAAAGGCCCTTGGAGCGCTTTTCGTGCGCCGTCGGCTTGAGCGGGCGGTCCTGCCTTGGCACGTCCTCTCACGGCGTTTCGCGGTCTTGAATAGGAGGTCTTTTTCAAGCCGCCTTCAATCGTTGCCGAAGTCGTTGAGCTCAACGAGGCGCCCTCGGCGGTGCGATTTTTCTGCAGGAGGCAACGGCGGCCGTTCGCTTCGGAAGGATCCGCCCGTGGGCGCGACACTGCGGCGGCACAGGCGCCGTTCAGGCTTGGCCGCCGAGGTGAACGTGCACTTTCGGGACGCTGCGCCGTACCATGTTCTCTGTCCCCGATATGGGAACCGCCCGGAGACGTCGGCGGCGATGGAACTCCTTGCGGAAAAAGCGTGCGGCGCAACGGGGCTGAACTTTTATGCAAATTAAAAACATTGACAGCCTTTGTTCACAATGTTAGACTTATTTAATAAAGACGCTGCGCCGGCATCGGGAAAATCAGGGCGCTCCGTGAGGGACGGTGCGTTTGTTCCGGTAAAAAGCTTCTTTTGATCGGATTTGCGTGAATATTTTGCGTTTTTTTGGGGAAAGGCGCCCTCGGAAATGACGCGGCGGTGCCGGTGAAGTTTTGACAGAATTCTCTTTTTTGCACGAGAAAACCTGCGAGGTGATCTTTGTTGGCGGTGGATACGACGGAATTGAAACGACGCGTTTTCAAAGCGGTGGATGATGCTTTGCCTTTGGTGAAGTCTTACGCCGAGGACATTGCCCTCCATCCCGAGTTGGGCTTTTCCGAAAATCGGACGAGCACAAAACTGTATGAGGCCCTGAAATCCCTTGGGCTTGACGTTCAGCGCGGTCTGGCTCTGACAGGCCTGAGGTCCGACGTGGGCGGCAATCCCGGCCCTAAAATTGCAGTGCTGGGCGAGCTGGACGGCATTGTCTGTCGCAATCATCCTCAGGCCGATTCCGTGACGGGAGCGTCGCACAGCTGCGGCCATAACCTGCAGACGTCCATGGTGTTGGCGGTGGGAGCGGCACTGGCGCGCAGCGGCATTTTGAAGGAACTGGACGGTTCGGTGACGCTTATGGGCGTCCCGGCCGAGGAATTCATTCAGGTTGAACACCGCAAACAGCTCCGGGACGAGGGAAAAATCGGCTATCTCTGCGGCAAGCAGGAGTTCGTCCGACTGGGTGTTTTCGACGATGTGGATATGGCTATGATGATTCACGCCGGCGAGTGGTCGCCCTCGGGGGCTTTTTCGGTGCTTGATCACGGCAACGGCTTCCGCGTTTTTACCATCCGCTACGAGGGCAAGCAGGCCCATGCCGCGGCCGCTCCCGACCAGGGAATTAACGCGCTCTATGCGGCGGTTGCAGGCATCAACGCCGTCAATGCCCTTCGCGAAACTTTCCGTGACACCGATCATGTGCGGGTTCACTTTATTATCACCAAGGGCGGCGATTCGGTGAACTCCGTGCCCGACGACGTTCGCCTCGAGGGCTATGTCCGCGCCGGCAGCGCCGACGTCATTGATCAGGTGTTTGCCAAGGTGGAGCGCGCTTTTAAGAGCGGCGCCGAGGCTTTGGGATGCAAATTCCATTTCTCCAGCATCCCCGGTGATATGCCCCTTGAAATCTGTGCGCCCTTCAATGAGCTGTTCATCAAAAATGCCTCGCAGCTCGTGGGGGTGGAAAACATTCTCAGGGGAACCTATTTTTCGGCGTCCACCGACATGGGAGACGTGTGCCACCTTATGCCGTGCATCCATCCGCTGTCGGGAGGGTCCGTGGGGGCGCTCCATTCGGCGGGCTTCAAGGTGGTGGATTTTAACGCCGCCGTGCTGACTCCGGCCAAGGCCATGCTGGCCACCATTGTGGACCTGTTGGCCGACGGAGCGGAGCAGGCTCACAAAATCATCGACAATTTCAAGCCCGTTTACACCAAGCAGCAGTATCTTGAGGCCATGGACAGCCGGTTTTCCGAGTATTAGGTACCACAGCAAATGCACAGGGATTTGCTGATCTTTTAGATAGGGAGCGTTTTCATATGGAAGAAACAGTAAGCAAGGCGTTGAGAAACTGGAAAGTGCACCTGTTGGCACTGGTGTTGAGCGTCATTGCCGAGTACATCGGCGGCAAGACCTTTGCACTGGGCAGAGCGAAGCTTGTGCTTGTACCTATGCTTTATTCTTTTATTATGGGCGCAATCATCAGTTTTCCCAAAATGAAACTGCTGTCTCACGACGACATGATCCAGATTTCGTCTCTGACGAGTCTCACCTTCTTCCTGCTGATGGCTCGTTACGGCACGCTGGTGGGCCCTAATTTCTGGAAGGTTATCCATTCGGCTCCGGCCCTTCTCCTTCAGGAGTTCGGCAATTTGGGCACCGTCCTGTTCGGCATTCCCTTCGCCGTTATGCTGGGGTTGCGGCGTGAAGCCGTAGGCGCTGCCTTCTCCAACGCGCGCGAGCCCAACATCGCCATCATCGGCGAGAAGTACGGCATTGACTCGCCTGAAGGTTTCGGCGTTATGGGCGTCTACATCACCGGTACGGTTTTCGGAGGGCTGTTCTGCAGCTTTATGAGCTCCATTATTGCCTCCACCGTTTCGTGGTTCAGTCCCCAGGCGCTTGCCATGGCCTGCGGAACGGGCAGCGCCAGCATGATGACCACGTCCCTTGCGCCCCTCATTCAAATGTTCCCCGCTCTGAAGGACGAACTGACGGCTCTGGCCGCGTCAAGCAATATGCTCTCCGGTTTGGACGGCATGTACATGTGTGTGTTTTTCAGCCTTCCGCTGTCCGAGTGGCTTGTTCGCCTCTGCGGCGTAAAGGAACAGCCCAGCAGGCCCGGCGAAGCACGTTAAGGACGAGGGGAGGAGAATTACAATGACAAACGTACAGATGACGCTTTTTCTGATTCTTGACGCTCTTATCAGCTGTGTGGTCAACGTCGTTGACGGCTTTACCGTGGCTCAGACGGTGGAGGGCATGGTTGTCCTTTTGGGCATTGTCTTCGTGGGCGTGCTGATCTGGAAGATCATTCCCTGGAAGGGACTTCCCGCAGTGGCCTATATCACCACGTTGGGATGCATTTTCACCATTCCCGACTTTCTGCCCATGGCGGGCTATCTCAGCGGCGCGGTGAAAAACATCAATTTCGTCGGGCTGTGCACGCCCATTTTGGCCTACGCCGGACTTGCTCTGGGTAAGGATATCGGCCTGTTGAAAAAACAGGGATGGAAAATTGTCGTGGTGGGCATGATGGTTTTCGTGGGGACCTTTGTCGGTTCCGCCTGTATCGCCGAGCTCATTCTGCGCAGCATGCGATAAGATCCGTCCGAAATAAAAAAAGTCCCAAGGGAAGCCTGGGCTTCCCGTGGGACTTTTTTTATGAAGAGCGCTTGGTCGGAAACTTTTCTTGCAGAGGTAAAATGTTTTTTGTATAATATGTACGGAGTGCAAAAAACTTTGCCGATTTCTGGGGCTGCGGCCTGTCTGTAAGGAGAGTTTTGCGATGTATAACCCGCTTCATCCGGCAAAAAACATGGATCTTCGTCAGATTGTCTACGAAAAAATCAAGCAGGCCATTGTGAGCGGCATCATCAAGCCCGGCGAAAAACTTTCCGAGGTGGATTTGGCTGAAAAAATGGCGGTGTCGCGCACGCCGGTGAGGGAGGCCATACGACAGCTGGCGAAAACGTCGCTGGTGACGCTGACGCCCCGAAAGGGTGCCTACGTTTCTCTGCCGTCCGTCAGCGACGCCGGCGCCCTTTATGACCTTCGCGAGGATCTGGAGATGTTTGCGGCATCGCTGGTATGCGCTCATCCGCCCGTCAAAGAGCTTGGCGAATTTCTTGAGGTTTTCAGGAACATGGGAAACGACACCGAGCCCGTCAAATATTTAGATGAGGACCGCCGTTTTCACGCTTTTCTCTATCAGGCCTCGGGGAACCGATTTCTTCAGAACTCTCTTGAAGAACTGGTGGACGTCATCAACTTGTACCGCCCTTATTCCATCGGCGACCGGGATTACATTCAGCGCCTTTCCGAAGGGCACGTGGAGATTATCGAAGCCCTTCTGGCGCAGGATGAGCAGCGGGTGCGCACGGCCATGAGCACCCACATCCGCCTGAGCCGCGACCGTCTTGAGGCGTATTTGAACAGTCACACTTCCGAACGGCTTCATATCAATCCATGAGTCCATATTCCTACTTTTGGTCCACGTTCCTCACGGCGCTTCTGTCGCCGCTGGGGCTCTTTTTTCTCTTTGCGGCGCTGCTGTTTTTCTGCGCGAAACATTGGTCGCGTCGTCTGTGTCGCAGTCTGACGGCGACGCTGCTGTTGCTTTTTGCGGCGTCCTGTACGGATTTTTTCGGTCGCGGGCTGTTTTTGATGCTTGAATCGTTGTCCATTTTGCCGCGGTCGCCCGACAGGAGCCGTCCGGCTGTCGTGCTTGTACTCGGCGGCGGCGCCGTGGCTGAAGGGAACTTGTACCAGCCTTCGGTCTCGTCTCAGCGTCGTCTCCGCAGGGCCTTGGAGATCTTTCACGCGCTGCCCGACGCCGTGGTGATGATCTCCGGCATTGAGGCCCCGCTCATGGCGCGCTGGCTGCGGGGGCACGGTTTTTACGGGACGTGTCTCATCGAGGGACAGTCGCTGAACACCGAGAGTAATATGCGCAAAAGTGCGGCCATGCTGAATGAGCTTTATCCGGAAAAGACGTTGCGTCCGCAGGTTCTGCTGGTGACGGACCGTTTCCATATGGCGCGCACGGCGCTGTGGGCGAAGAAATACATGATCGGTTTTGACCTGTGTTCTCTGCCGGCTCCGACAATGGTGCGCCGTTCGGGCGTCAGAGCCGTCTCTTTTATTCCCACCTCCCGCGGCCTCGGCGTGACGTCGCTGGCGTGGCGCGAAGTGTTGGCGCTCCTTCGGGATTATCTGAAAATCACACTGGCTTAACGTGAACGACAGGAAAAATCTTCAGCACGGAAGGTTTTTCCTGTCGTTTTTTTCTTCAAAGCCATGGGTCGCCGGAAGCCGGCAACTGCGGGCACGCGTAGTGTGTTTTTTTGTTGAAGTGAGCGAAAAATGCCCTTGTGATGAGGCGGGGGCGGGCGACACGGCCATGGGAACGAGGCGCTGAATGCCATGGAAGGCGGAAATTTCGGAGCCGGGGCTGTTGCGGTGCTTGGGGAGGCGCAACAAAAAAGAGATACCAGAAGATATCGCGAACATAAATTTGTCATGACAAGATGACGGTGTTCGCCCTGCGAGGCAGCGTCTCTTTACGGAAAAGAGCGCGGCATGTGCAGCGCCGCCCCGGCGACGTGGCGGTGCGCCCGTCAGTCTTCCCGGCCGCCGAAAGTGGCGCCGGCAAGAGCCCCCGGGAGGGAGGAGCGAGTTGTCGCTGTGTCCCGTGATTTCCTATGCGAAGAAAAGCGTCGTCGGCCTCGGGGCGGCGTTTGCTTTCTGCGCGCGAAAAAGCTTTTCGGCGTGCGGGGGCTTTTGTCGAGACAGGGCGCGCTTCACAACAGGCTTTTCGGGAGAAAGTCTTGGGCCGACGTCAGTTTTTTCAGCGAGGCGCCTTCCTTTCCCGTTCGAATGGTCACCAGAGGGAAGCGCGATGAAAAAGCGTCTTTGAGAGCGGCGCCGAGCGGCGCTGAAAGTTGACGGGGCGACAGAGCCGCGCAGCTTCGCAGCTCGCCGACGGACAGAGTCCGGCCCTCGGGAACGGTGACAAGGCCCAAACCGCAGGAAATCAGCTTTTCCAAGGCTGAAAATCTTTTTTCGTTTAAAAAGCAGTCGACCTGTACCGCCCGCTGCGCCATGAGCGCCACACCGTTTTTGCCCAATGTTTGCGCTGCCGGATGGTATTCCCAGGGAATGAGTTCTTCATTGCGGGCGAAGGATTGTGTCAGAGCCGTCATGGACGGGTAAAGACCGTCGGCAAGCTCGGCGCATTGCGGGGCGTTCTGTCGAAGAAGTACACATCGCATCCCGGCGCGCCGTGCGCCCAGCAGCTCGTAAAGAAAGTCGCCGATCACCAGACAGCCCCGCGGCGCCGTGCCCATGGCTTCCGCGGCGTCGTACATGGCTTGGGGATCGGGCTTGACGTGCGGCGCTTCTCTGCCGAAGGTCAGCGGCGGCAGTGTGAAGCCGATGGTCCGCGCCGCCAGTTCAATGGATTCCCTGCAGTTGCGCGAAAGCACGCACCAGCGAACGCGATGTTTTTCAAGCAGTGCTACAAACTCCTTCGCGCCCTCGACGGCACGCGCCTGAGACGCGCCGCGCATCTCTTCGGCTTTGATCTCCTCCAGAAAGGCCGAACGAAGGGGTTCGCTCATGGTGTCGGCCGCTTCAAGCAAAGGAAGAGCGCGGCCGCCGAAATATTTCTGTCGAAGAGGTTCAAAATCCAGTTGAGTGTCGGCGATGACGCCGTCCCAGTCGAAGATGACGCCGCGGACGGAGCTGTAAGAAAAAAAAGGAGAGGACATTTCCATCCACCTTTCTGCACTGAAAGCCGAAGCCCGCTTGGACAGGCCATTTCGGAGAGATTTTTTCGGAGAACGTTCGGAGACGACGCGCTTTCGGGCACCCGCCCGCCGTCGCCGAAAACAAAACAATAAAAAAGAGGGAACCGTGAGGTTTCCTCTTCGATGATCAAAGCCCACAATGCCGTGTCACAGTAGTCTTGACCCGTTCCGCAAAATATAGGAGCTCAGTCATGAACCACGATCCATAACTTTTCGCTCGGCAGGGATAACAGGTGTTGGCTCAAGACGATAACCACGATCACGCACACCGCAGGAATACTTTTCTCATCCTTGAAAATAGTATAGCACAGCACTGCGTTAACGCAAGGGTTTTTTAACTGTTTCCTTAAAATTCCTGAAATTTTTCGAAAAACGGTTTAAAACGACAATACACCGCTTTGCTGGGCCGTGATATACTTTTGTCGTTGCAGGACAACTCTTAAAGAGGAGGATTGAAAATGAAAAAATTCTTGAGCGTACTGACCCTTTTGGTGATGATGAGCGCTTCGGCCCTGTGGGCAAAGAACCATAATATTTCAGGGCGCGTCAAGGGCGCCCAGGTTACCGTCCAAAGGATGATTAAATCTCACGCGGCGGCGGAATTGGCCGAGAACATCAAAAAGGGCGTCGGCGTCGCCATCTTCCCCGACGTGGTGAAAGCCGGCTTTATCGTCAGCGGCCGCTATGGCGAAGGTTTGGTCATGCGCCGCGATCCCGAGACGGGCAAGTGGTACGGCCCTGCCTTTTACAGCATTGCCGGCGGCGCCTTCGGCCTGCAGGCCGGGGTGACCTCCACGGCTCTCGTGCTGACGGTCAACAACGATCAGGGCATGAAGGCCTTCCGCGGCGGCGCCTTCACTGTGGGGATTGACGTGACGGCGTCGGCGGGGACGGGCGGCAAGGAAAGCTATGTGGGCACCAGTCTCAACAGCGGCGCGCCCATTACCAGCTATTCCATTACTCGCGGCGTTTTCGGCGGGGCGGCTCTGGACGGCGCCGTGCTCAGCGAGCTGCCGAGGGTGAACGACCAGTGCTGGAAAAAGCACATGAACAACGTGCAGATTCTCAATCGCCAGTGTCCGCGTTACGACGTCCAAAAGCTGACGCGGCTGCTGGATCAATTAATTGCCCGGGCAAAATAGCGAAAACAACACGAAAACGGCGAAGCTCTCGAGAGCTTCGCCGTTTTTCATCGGTCGTTGGACTGTGTGATGCCGTCGATATCTTTCAGCTGATATTCTGTAAGTATGCGCTGTTCGATAATGCGACCCGTGCCGCCGCAGTCTTGACAGTCCCGTTCTTCGTTTCCGTAGTTGACGGATCCCAGTCCGCCGCAGGATTTGCATACGCGGACTTTCATGGTTTCTCTGTCGAAAGAAAGATTTTCATTGAGACTGCCGAGGGTGAACTCGGACCGCAGAGTTTTTACGAGAATACGTCCCGTACCGCCGCATTCCGAGCAGGTGAAGCGGTTTCCCTTGAGATCTATGCCGAAGCCCAGCCCCTTGCATTTTTTGCATACGCGGATTTTCATAATCTCAGGATCAAATTCCATGACGAAAGCTCCTTTCAGCACCAGGTGAAAGCCGACGGCCGCAAGCCTCGCCGGCTTTTATGCCCTCTTTCTCTCCGTCTCAGAGCGGAAAAATCAAAAGAGAACGGGGAAAAGTTTTTTCGCGCGGCTTTTTTCAGCGGGACTCCGCCGTGCGACGCCTGAATTTCAATCCGCCGCTGCGCTCCGTCCGTTGAGCCGCCAGACGCTCTCCCGAACGGCTGAACCGCCGTTCTCGCCTAGGACCGCTCAAAACCAGCTTCCCCGCCCCGTCACGGAGCAGACCGCGGTCAATGAGGCGTTCGCGGCCGCCGTCATCGAGATTGGCGGCCGCCGAAGCGCTCAACTCCACTTCCGAATAGGTGTCGCGCAGTTTGATGTTGCCGATTTCGTTGCGGTCAACGTTGAGCGCGGTGCAAAGCGCGCCGAGGATCCGGCCCACCGACCATTCGGGAGTGTTGCGCCCTTTGACAAGCGTGAGCTTATACGCGGGGCCCGAGGTGCGGAAGGCTCCGCGCAGAGCGCCCCGATCGCCCTCTTTTTCGCGGCGCAGCTTCAAACTTTTGTTCCGCCGGGGATCGATGCCGGCGCGTCGGGAATCCAATTCGCGCTGAAGCACGTCGCGCAGCGTGTAGCCCGTGGGCATGTCCTTGACGATGGCGGTCAGCAGTTTCGCCGTGAGCTGCCGCGCGTCGCCGCTTTGCTCCAGAAGAGAATCGGCCCACTGAAACGTTTCGTCCGAGGGCGTCAAACTGAGGAGCGACTCTTCCCGAAGTTCCCTTTGAATGACGCCGATTTCCTTGAGATCGGGAACTTTGAGCCACTGTACCTTCATCTCCGAGCGGTGGATCATTCCTTTGAAGCGGGAGGACTCGCCGGGCGTGAGAAGGAGCAGATTGGAGCCTTCCTGGCCTGCGCGTCCCGTTCGACCCGAGCGATGCACAAACGTTTCCATGGTTTCGGGAAGCCCCAGCTGAATGACATGGGTGACACCCTGAACGTCGAGACCGCGGGCGGCCACGTTGGTGGCCACAAGAATGGGAATTCTTCCCGAACGGAATGATTCCAGCGCCACATTGCGCTCTCTCTGCGTCATGTCCCCGTTGAGAGCCAGCGCCATGAAGCCTTCCTTTTGAAGGCGTCCCGTCACTTCGCCCGTGTCGGTTTTCGTGTGGCAGAACACGAGACAGCGTGCGGGATGTTCCCACAACAGCACGTTGACCAGCGCTTCAAGTCGTCGGTGTGAGGGCACAAGGTAGGCGCGGTGTTCAATGTCGGCGTGCTGCTCGTCCTCATGGTTCAATTCGAGATGAACGGGATTGCTGAGATAGCGTTTTGAAAGTTCGAAGACGGCGTCGGGCATGGTGGCCGAAAAAAGCCACGTCTTTTTGCGGTTCGAAGCGGCGTCGAGAATGGCCTCGAGCTCCTCGCGAAACCCCATGTCGAGCATGTCGTCGCCTTCGTCCAGAACCACAGTTTCCACCGATGACAAGTCGAGAGTGTGGCGCTTGACGTGGTCAAGAATTCGCCCGGGCGTGCCGACGATGAGGGCCGCGCCGCCTTTGAGGCGTGCAATCTGCTGTTCCATATTCATGCCGCCCACAAGGACGGCCGTCTGAAGGCCTTTGATTTTGCCGAAAAACTCCGCTTCGCCGGCGTTTTGCATGGCCAGTTCACGAGTCGGCGAGAGAATGAGAATCCGCGGCGTCTTTTCGCCCTCCGAAAGGGTCCCCGCCAGCGGAAGAATAAAGGCCAACGTCTTTCCGGAGCCGGTGCGGGCCTGAACGACAAGATCGACGTCAAGATGGGGCTGCGAAAGAACCTGCGCCTGCACCGGCGTCGGTTCAGTGAAGCCCCGCTGTTCCAGAGCGTCAAGGAAAGCCTCCGGAAGATGAAATTCATTAAAAGCAGTTACCGTCATAAGTTCCTCCCCAATGTGCCGAGGGGATTTATTAGGACGGCTCGCCGTGAGTTGTCTTCTGTGGATCCCCTCATCTGATAGCGCAAAAAGCGCCAAAACATTAATTATGCTCTGAAAGTCAAAAATTGTCAAGAAAAAACCGCTCTATTGGTGCTCCGAGATTTTAGCTGTCAAGATTCGTTCTTGTATTTACTTTGAAAACTTACTGGTTTCATCGATATGAGAAAAACTATCCAATGTAATATTCTCGCTTTTTTTAGAAAAAGTTGAATTGTTTTTCAAGACAAAGACTTAACTGGTGATATATCTTAAAAAAATTCTATGAATTCGCCAAATTCATAGAAAAAAATCTTGACTTAATGCTTTTTTTAGATATAATTCAAATATGCAAACAAAAAATATAAATTCTGAGGTGATTCCATGAATCCTATTGAGACTCCATATTCAGTGCGTGACAACGGACATTATGTTCCCGCAATGGAAGTTTGCGGAACATATTACATTTCCGGGCAACTTTCCATTGATCCTGAGACTGGTGAGATTCCCCAGGGAGGAATCAAGGTTGAGGTGCGACAGGCTCTCGATAACCTTGAGTCGGTTCTAAAGGCTTCTGGTTTGAAGAGAGAGAATGTAGCCATGTGTCGTATCTATGTATCTGATGTAAAGTACTGGTCTGAACTGAATGAGGTCTACAGTAAATTTTTTGGGACTCATCGTCCTGCAAGAATTGTTGTCCCTTCAAATAATTTATATGCCGGCTGTCTTGTTGAAATAGAAGCAGTGGCTTCCCGTAAGTGAGCCTCATACAAAAAAGAAAGGCTGAGAAGCATGAAGGTTAGCGAACTAGATACTCCTGCTCTTCTTGTAGATCGTGAAATTATGCTGGATAACATTCGCACCATGCAAGATCGTGCAAATCGCAAAGGAGTTACTCTGCGTCCTCACACGAAGACTCACAAAACTCCAGCAATTGCTTTGATCCAGCGTGATTGTGGCTGTAGTGGAATTGCCGTTGCGAAACTTGGGGAAGCTGAAGTTATGGCCGATGCAGGACTTGATGACATTTTTATTGCTAACGAGATTGTCGGCGATGTCAAGATGAGGAGATTGCTCAAGCTTGCCCAAAGAATCAAACTATCTTGGGGCGTCGACTGCCCTGAACATGTAGAGGCTGCCGAAAAAGCCTTTGTCGGAGCCTCCGTCAAAGCGGAGGTCCTGGTGGAAATTGAAGTAGGTGAGTGCCGTTCAGGTATCATCAAGGAATCTGATTTCCTGGATCTCCTTGATTCGATCAAAAAAAGTCCCCATGTTCATCTCAAAGGGATCTTTTCTCACGAAGGGCACTGTTACAATTCTCCTGACCTCGCTACTTGTCGTGCAGATTTTATTGCTTCCCAACAGCGTATTCTTCGTTTTGTCCAAATTGCCAAGGAGCAAGGG
>CABTYW010000001.1 GCA_902489135.1 uncultured Synergistaceae bacterium | reverse complement strand
TCCTGTTCTTCTCGGCCAGCATTCCCTGCGTCATGGGCACCGACATTCCTCTGAAAATGCGCGACATCGTGGTCATATGGTTCGAGCGCGTGGTGCTGTCCATCGTGATCACCATTCCCATCGGCATGTGGATGGGATTCAGCGATGCGGTACAGGCGGCGGCAAAGTGAGGGGGCGTTTTTTCGCAAGTGCGTCCTTGAAGCATCCCCCAGGGGGAACCGCTCAAGAGCGGTTCCCCCTGGGTCGTTTCATGAGTGAGGTTTTGCGTTGTGACAACGGAGCGGGATTTCGCCCCATCGGGGTATGGGCCTCTCGTCGGAGCGCATCACACGAGTCCTCAGGCAAATTTTTTGGCGGCTTCGACGATGAGCTCGGCGGTTTTGAAGCAGCCGAGAACGCTGCTGTTGACAGTCAAATGATAATTGTGGGTTTCTCCCCAATGGGCACAGGCATAATACTGATAATGTTTTGAGCGGATTTTGTCGTTGCGCTTGACGGTGCTTTGGGCGTCGTCGGCGGCCAGGCCGTATTCGGAGACGGCACGCTCGACGCGGTCGGCCAGCGGCGCGTGCACAAAGATGTTGAGGCAGTCTTTTCTCTCGCGCAGAATATAATCGGCGCAGCGTCCCACAATGACGCAGGGACCTTTGTCGGCCAGCTCGCGGATGATTTTGCTCTGGAGAATAAAGAGTTTGTCCGACGCGGGCAGGCCGTCGTGTATGAGCATGCTGTTGCTGTAATAGCCGTTGGCCGCCAGGTTGAACAGGAAATTGGGCGTCACCTGCTCTTCGGTGTTTTTGATGTAATCAATGGCGAAGCCGCTCTTCTTGGCAGCGAGATCGATGAGAATTTTGTCGTAAAAGCTGTAACCCAAAAGGGCCGCAGCCTGCTCTCCGATGCCCCGTCCGCCGCTTCCGTACTCACGGCTGATGGTGATAATCCGTGCGGTCATGTTTCATCATCCTCTCTGTCTTAAATGGCTCAACGGTGGCGATGAACGCTCAGGAAGCGTTCTTTCCTCGGCGCACCTTTTCCGCTGCTGTTTTTTTGCACAAAAAACCGACAAAGTGTCCATAGTGTTTTTATTTATATTAGCACAGTTGAGCTGGATTTTCCAGAGGGGGCCCGCGTTCAATTTATAAGAAATATTCAGATAATTTTGGGCGTTTTTCTTGACAATCCCCTTGCCCGGCCTATAATTTTTATGGTAAATCGCCCGGCTTCGATGTGCCGGCGCGCCGGTACGGTCGTTTTTTAGCGGCGTCGAGGCGAAAAATTTGAATTTGAAAGGAAGTGCGGCGACGATGAAGCATCTCACATGGGGCGGTTGCGACCTCCCGGAGCTGGCGCGGCGCTTCGGCACGCCTCTGTATGTCATGGACGAAGAGATGATCCGTCGGCGCTGTCGCCTTCTTCGCGCGGCGGTTTCGGGGAGAAGGGCGAGGATCTGCTACGCGGGAAAGGCCTTTTTGACTCTCGCCATGGCGCGTCTGGTGAACGAAGAGGGACTGGGACTGGATGTGGTCTCGGAAGGGGAGTTTTACCTGGCCTGCCGGGCGGGATCTCCCGCCGAGCGGGTCATGCTGCACGGCAACGCGAAATCGGAGAGTTTCCTGCGCGCCGCACTGGAAAACGGCGCCGGAACTTTGGTGGTGGACAGTGAGGATGAGCTGGAGCTGCTGTCGGTTTTGACGGAAGAGCTGCGGAGGCGGCAGAAAATTCTGTTTCGCGTCAGCCCGGGAATTGAGGCGCACACGCTGCGTCAAATTCAAACGGCCCAGAGGGACTGCAAGTTCGGCGTGCCCACGGCTCATCTGGAGCGCGCCGTAAAACGCGCTCTGGATTGTCCGTGGCTTGATTTGGCCGGATTGCAGGTCCACGTGGGGTCGCAGATTCGCGACATGGAAGCTCACCTGGCGGCCGCCGAGGTCATGACGGGGTTGTTGCGCGACCTTCGCAAATCCGCGGGCTTTGAGGCGCGCGAGTTGGATTTGGGCGGCGGTTTCGGCATTCCCGAACTTCCCGGCGATCCGCCGGTGCGGGCCGAAGCGTTCATCGGAACGATCCTCGACCGTGTGGATCAGCGGTGCGCCGATTTGCAGCTGAAGCGCCCCGAGGTGATCTTCGAACCCGGGCGGTGGATTGTCGGCGAAGCGGGCGTCATTCTGTACACCGTGCGCAGCGTCAAGGAAATTCCCGGAGTGCGCACTTACGTGGCGGTCGACGGCGGCATGACCGACAATCCCAGACCGCAGCTCTACGGCGCCCGCTACGAAGTGCGCCTTGCGGACGATGTCGAGCGTCCCGTGACGAAACGCGCCGCCATTGCCGGTCCGTGCTGCGAGACGGGAGATGTCATGTCCATGGACGCGGCGGTGCCGGAGCTGCGCCGCGGTGACGTTTTGGCCGTTCCTCTGACAGGCGCCTATGCCTTCTCCATGTTTAACGGCTACAACGCCACGCCCCGTCCCGGCGTGATCTTCGCAAGCGGCGGAAAAGCCCGCGAAGCAGTACGGCGCCAGTCTCTGGAAGATCTTCTGGCCGGACAGATCTGATCCCGCTTCATGCCGGCGTCTTTAGGCGCCGGCATTTTGATGGGGAATTCTTTATGTCATGCCTCGTCCGTGATAAAATCAATGTGTCAGCGATGGCTTCGCTTTCAAAGAGAAAATTCAGGAGGCAGCTGCATGATGGCATTGATGTTTACAAAAAGCTTTTCCGTTCCCCTGTCCGAAGTGACTCCCTGTCATGCTCAGAAGCCCTTTCACATTCTGAACATGCTTCAGGATGCAGCCGATGGGGCCGTAGAATGGGCGCGCCCCGGCGACGAGTATTGGAACAACGGATGCGGCTGGATGCTGCGTCAATATTCCATTCGCCTGAGCCGCCCGCTGGCCGCCGGCGATTCGGGAACGATCAACACGGGGCACGTGATGTTGCGCGACCTCTACTCGGCGCGGCGCTTTGTCCTGTATGACGAAAATGACCGGCAGTTCGGCATGGCCGACAGTCTGTGGATTTATGTGGATCTGAAAAGCCGTCGTCCGCAGCGGTTGAGCCGCCGGTTGCCTTCCGCCTTCGTGCGCACCATGGAGAACCCGCCCTTCGAACCTCTTTTGAGGGAGCCCGAAAGGCTGACCTGCGCCGATATTCAACTTCAGCTGCACGTCAGACTGGGAGAGCTGGACGTCAACGGGCACGTGAACAACGCCTACTATCTGAGCTGGGCCGCCGAGGCCGTGCCCCGGGACGTCTATCTGCGATGCGGTATCGTGGGTGCCGATATTCTCTATAAGCGTGAGGCGGTGTACGGCATGGATCTTGTGGTGACCGCCCAGCAGACGGGCGAACTGAAGTATCTGCACGAGATCAAAAACACCGAGGGAACGCTCATCGCCTGTTTTGCCACGCAGTGGGCGCCTCTGACGGAGCGGACCCCGTGATTGCCGCCGCTGATATCGGCGGCCATAAATTGGCCGTCGGACTTGTCGATGACGGAAGGGTGACAGCTGAAAAAATCGTTGCCACGCCTTTGCAGCGCACGCCTCGGGCGGTCATGGACGCGATTTTCGGAGTTCTTCGGGATTTGAAGGTGCCCGACGGCGCGCCGCTGGCGTTGGGCGTTCCGGGAATGGTGAACCGAAAAGAGCAGCGCGTTGACTGCGTTCCCAATCAAAAGGGCTGGGACGGATTGACCGCTTTAGATCTTGAAAAAATGGCCGGGCGCCGAGTTTTTCTGGCCAACGACTGTGACTGCGCCGCCGTCGGCGAAATGGCGGACGGTGCGGCGAAAGGTCTGAAAAATTTTCTGTTCTGCTCGCTGGGGACGGGCGTCGGCGGATCGGTGATCGTCAACGGTCAGCCCGTGCAGGGATTGACCGGACACACCGGCGAGATCGGTCACTTTCCTTTGCTGCTGGACAAGGGCTGCGGTTGCGGCGGACGCGGTCACGTGGAAAGTTTTTTCTCCGCCGACGTCCTGGAAGCCGCCGGCGAAAAGTGCGGTTACGGGCGCGACATGAAAGTCCTTTGGGAGGAGCGCGAGAGCGCCTGGCTGGCCATGTACTTCGCCACGGGGCTGCGCGCTCTGGCCTGCGCCTTCGTGTCGGTGATCCATCTGCTTGATCCCGAGGCCATCGTCGTGGGCGGCGGCCTGTCCCGTCTGGACGGACTGCTCGATGACCTGCGCGATTATATGCAGCCGCTGCTGGCTCCACCTTATCGACCCGGACCCGACATGCGCCTTGCGAGCCTCGGGGCGCACGCCCCTCTTCTGGGAGCGGCGCAGCTGCTGAAACAGTTCATGATGCGGTGAGTCTTGGCGTTGAAATTTTGTTTACGGTCACTATCACTCTCAAAGGAGGTTTTTCCATGAATTTTCGAAAATTTGCGGCGTTGATGATCATTTCGACTCTGTCGGCCGCTTCGGCGGCGGCGTCGAAGTGCCCTGCGGAAACGCAGGCGCTTCAGGGGGCGCCGATGCGGCAAATTCAGCAAACACAGCAAATACAGCAAACGCAGCAGAAATCGGGATGCCGCATTTCACCGGTGTGTCCCCCCAAGCCCTTGCCCGAGCTGATGCACCGCTGCACGTCCCAATGTCCCGCTGAAAGGGACAGCGAAAAGTTGCACATCGTCTGCATCCTCGACCGATCGGGCTCAATGCAGCGCCTCACGTCGGACACCATCGGCGGCTACAACGGCTTTATCGCCGGCCAGCGCGCCGAGGCTCCAAAAGCCGTGGTGACCACCGTGCTCTTTGACAACCGATACGAGATGCTCTACGAAAATGTGCCCGTCAAAGAGGTCAAAGCTCTGACGGAGCGAGAATATTACGCCCGCGGAACGACGGCACTGCTTGACGCCATGGGCTCGACGATTTTGCGCCTCGACGGGAGCTTTAAAGAGACGGGAACCTGTCCGCGTTCCCAAGGGGTCATCTTTATGATCATGACCGACGGACTTGAGAACGCCAGCCGTGAATTCAGCCGTGCCGACGTGAAAAAACTGGTGTCCGACGCTCAGGAGAAATACGGTTGGCAGTTTATTTTCATGGGCGCCAACATGGATTCGGTTGCCGAAGCCGGCTCTCTGGCCATTCCCGCGGATTCCGCCATGGACTATCAGGCCGACTCCACGGGCCTCAAGGATGCCTTTGAGCGCGCCGGCGCCGCGCTGAAGTCCTACCGTTCTCAGGGCAGCGTGGGCACCGACTGGAAGAAATAGGCTCCGACGAAGAAGCCGGAATGCCGGGGGATTGTGATGTCCGAAGGGGAACTGCCATGACAAAAAAATTTATTCTGGCTGTTTTGATTTTTCTTTGCGCCGCGCCGTGCTGCTCCGGGAGGGACCGTTGGGAAGTGGGAAGCACGGACACGGCCTTCAAGCTTTTCGGCCCCAACCATAAAGTGGTGGTGGAAGGCTTTCGCGATCCTGACTTTCCCTCCATCGTCTGCTATGTTTCCTATGCCAAAACCGGCGGAATTTCCGGTGCCGTGGGACTTGCCGAAGATCCGGCACGTTTTTCGCTGTCTCTCGTCAAAACCGATGCGGCGCCTCTTCGCGTCAGTGCCGCGCAGAAAAGGGAAAAACAGGTCTTGAAATCCCGCTCGGGCATCTTCCGCAAGATGAAGGTGGTCCGTTTTTACGACGACGAGACCGACTGCTTTGTTTACCTCGCCACATCCACGTTGCTTCTCGACGGCAGTCCCTTCAATGCCCTGGCCGCAATTCCCTTACACTGAGGGACCTGCGGCATCGGGCGGCCGCCTTCGTGAGCGGAGCGCCACGAACCGGACTCGTATCGTGCCGACGGTGCCGGCCGACGAGTTTCACTGAAATTTTTTTGCCCCATATACCGCCGCAGGCGCCTTTTGTGCGTTTGCGGCGTTTTTTTGCCGCGGGGGCTTTATACCCCATGGGGGTACTTGACAAAAAAGCCGTGAGGGGATATTTTGCCATAAGGGGATGTTTTAAAATGAAAAGAGGGGACGTTCCATGGCGGAAACGGCGAAAAAATGCCGCGCTCTTCAACGAGAGAGCGGCGAATTCGAAGTTCATCAGAAGAAAATCCGAAGCTCCGAAGAGTACCGAAAGCTCATCCATCGTCTGAACCGCATTGAGGGACAGATTCGCGGCATCAAGGGCATGGTGGAGAAAAACGCCTATTGCCCCGAAATCCTCGTTCAGTGTTCGGCGGTGACGGCCGCCATCAACGCCTTCAACCGCGAGCTTCTGTCCGCCCACATCCGCAGCTGCGTTGCCGAGGGGATCCGCGAAGGCCGGGACGGCGTGATCGATGAATTGGTGATAACGCTGCAAAAGATGATGAAATAGAAAAGGTGCGCTGAAAGGCGCCGCCGATGCGCCGAGGGCGTTCGCCGGCGGCGGTGCACTTCCGCCCCGGACAGTCAGGCCTTTTTGAGGCGCTGGCGCGGTGCCTTCAGCTCAAAGAGAACGGGAGAAGAGGTGCCATAATGAAAAGTTATCACGTGAGCGGCATGAGCTGCGCGGCCTGCAGCGCCGCCGTGGAAAAAGCCGTGTCCAAGGTTCCCGGAGTGACGTCGGTCTCGGTTTCGCTGCTGACCCGCTCCATGAACGTCCGGGGGACGGCCTCCGCGGAGGCGGTGATCGACGCCGTGACGAAAGCGGGATACGCCGCGTCGGTCAAGGGCGGCGAGGCCGCGTCCCGACGCCGTGCCGACGAAGAAGCTCTGGAGGATCACGAGACGCCGGCGCTGAAGCGTCGCCTCGGGCGATCTCTGTTGTTTCTGGCGGTGCTGATGTATTTTTCCATGGGGCATGCCATGTTCCGCTGGCCCCTTCCGGCCTTTTTCCACGGCAATTTCGTCGGGCTCGGAATGGTTCAGATGTTGCTTTCGGCGGCGGTCATGTACATCAACAGAAGTTTTTTCGTCAAGGGCTTCAAGGGATTGCTGCACGGTGCTCCCAACATGGATACTCTGGTGGCGATGGGCTCGGCGGCAGCCTTCGTTTACAGCGTTGCGGCGCTGTTTGCCATGACGGGGGAACTGGCGCGGGGCCATGGGGCCGGCGCCGCTCTGATGAAGGAATTCTATTTCGAGTCCGCCGCCATGATCCTGACGCTCATCACCGTGGGCAAAATGCTGGAAGCCCGCTCCAAGGGCCGCACCACCGACGCGCTGAAAAGCCTGATGAATTTGGCTCCGCAACGGGCGACGGTCATCCGTGACGGCCGGGAAATCGTCGTACCCGTCGAGCAGGTTGCCGTGGGCGATCTCTTTGCCGTCCGTCCGGGGGAGACGGTTCCCGTGGACGGCGTCATCGTGGAGGGCAACTCGGCGCTTGACCAGTCGGCGCTGACGGGAGAAAGTCTTCCCGTGGACAAAACTGTGGGCGATCACGTCAGCGCGGCCACGGTGAATCAGTCGGGGTATTTGAAATGTCGCGCATCCCGCGTGGGACAGGACACCACGCTGTCGCAGATCATCCGCATGGTGGGCGACGCGGCGGCCACAAAGGCGCCCATCGCCAAAGCCGCCGACCGCATTTCCGGTATTTTCGTTCCCGCCGTCATGGCCATCGCCGTTCTCACCGCTGCAGTGTGGCTGCTGCTGGGCAAAGACTTGGGCTTCGCTCTGGCGCGCGGTATTTCCGTGTTGGTCATCAGCTGCCCCTGCGCCCTCGGCCTGGCCACTCCCGTGGCCATTATGGTGGGCAGCGGCCTTGGCGCTAAAAACGGAATTCTGTTTAAAACGGCGGCAGCCCTTGAAGCCACGGGACGCACGCAGATCGTCGCCCTGGACAAAACAGGCACGCTCACCGGCGGCAGTCCCGTCGTGACCGACGTGGTTCCCGCCTCGGGATTTTCCCGGAGAGAGCTCCTCGCTTCGGCCTGCGCCCTTGAAAGCCTCAGCGAGCATCCCCTGGCTCGCGCCGTCATGGCCCGGGGAAAAGAGGAAAGCATCGAAGCGGGCGAAGTCAGCGAGTTTCAGGCGCTGCCCGGCAACGGACTGACGGCGGTTCAGAACGGTCAGGTCCTGCGGGGCGGCAGCCTCAAGTTCATCGTCGGACAGGCCGACGTGCCCGAGACCATGAGGCAAAAGGCCGAAGCGCTGTCGCGGCAGGGCAAAACGCCTTTGCTGTTTCTGCGCGGCGGAACGTTCATGGGGATTATCGCCGTGGCCGACACTCTCAAGGAGGACAGCGCTCAAGCCGTGGCCGAACTGCGGCGCATGGGCATCAAAGTGGTGATGCTCACGGGCGACAACCAGTTGACGGCGGAGGCCGTCGGCGCACAGGCCGGCGTGGACCAAGTCATGGCGGGGCTGCTGCCCGGCGACAAAGAGGCGGCGATCCGCCGACTTCAAAAGTGCGGCGTGACGGCCATGGTGGGCGACGGCATCAACGACGCACCCGCCCTCACCCGCGCCGACACGGGCATTGCCATCGGCGCCGGCACCGACATCGCCATCGACGCCGCCGACGTGGTGCTGATGAACAGTCGCCTTCTCGACGTGCCGGCGGCCGTCCGCCTGAGCCGCGCCACGTTGAGGAACATCCACGAAAACCTGTTCTGGGCCTTTATCTACAACATCGTGGGCATTCCCCTGGCGGCCGGCGCATGGATATCCCTTTTGGGATGGAAGCTGAGCCCCATGTTCGGCGCCGCAGCCATGAGCCTGTCGAGCTTCTGCGTGGTATCCAACGCGCTGCGCCTGAATTTTTTGGACCTGCACGGCGCCAAGAAGGATAAACCGGCCTGTCCCGTTGAGCCGGAGTGTGCAACATACGAAAAGGAGGAGAAAAACATGATGAAAACGTTGAGTGTTGAAGGAATGATGTGCGCCCACTGCGAGGCCCGCGTGAAAAAGGCCCTCGAGGCCCTTGACGGCGTCGCTTCCGCCGTGGTGAACCACGAGAAGGGGACGGCCGTGGTGACCCTTGAGAAGGACGTGGCCGACGACCTGCTGAAAAAAGCCGTGGAAGATCAGGACTATAAAGTGACGTCGGTGAACTGAACTTTTCGGAGCGCCGGCGACCGCCCCGGCAAACCCTCAGCGACTTGTGCGCAGCGACGTGGCCCCTGCAATGTTGGTGCCGTCGGCGCGAACCGCCCGCGGTTTTCGAACGGCGTCTCGACGGAGAGAAGACTTTTTCGTCTGTCGGAGCGCCGGCCCCGGCCCCGGCAAAAAACGTCGTCTGAAGGAAAAGCGGCGGGATTTTTGCCCATATGTTCATTCTTTCACTATTGTCGATTTTTCAACTAAACGAAGCAAAAAAATAGCATCGAAAGGCCGCGAGTTCGGCGCTTTTTCCTCCGGGGGCTTTTGAAAAAGCGCCCATTGATTTTCGAAATTTTTTTGCTGTAAAAATATGCAATTCAGGTAGACCGGTTTTGCTTTTTTCTTCATTCGCATTTAGAAAAAATGAAGATATTCACGAGAAAGTCCGCAGAGAGGTCACAAAATTGCCGACTTTTACAAATAGGTCAGAGTTCATCGTTTTGAAGTTTTTATTAAATAAACAGAACTTACAAATTGAGAAGGACTCCGACAGGATGTTTTCACTGTTTTGCAGAAAAAAATCAATGTGATTTTTTACGTTTGATATTCATGGCAATTTTCTATTTTGGTAACTTCTTTTTGCGAAGGTGTTACTTGAAAAAAAGAGACAAATAATTTATGATTTTAAGAGATTTTGAAGAGATCCTTCCGGCCGACGGAGTGTTCGGCCATACGATTTCAGAAATATGACACAGTGATGCAAGAATATAAGCGCTGAAGGGGGATTTTCATGGAGGCTTTGAAGACGCGACTGGTTCGCTCCCCGGTAAACGATCCGTGGAAAAATCTCGCCTGGGAAGAGTATTTGGTGAAAAGCTGCGCCGAAGACGAAGCCATCTTTTATCTCTGGCAGAACGCCCATACCGTGGTCATCGGGCGCAATCAGAACGCCTGGGCGGAATGCCATATCGACTTGATGGAGCGCGAAGGGGTAACGCTGGCGCGACGTTCCACAGGCGGCGGGGCCGTCTACCACGATCTGGGAAATTTGAATTTTTCGTTTGTGCTTCCCCGCGAGCATTACAGCATGCGCAGACAGCTGGGCGTCATCGTGAAGGTGCTGCAAAAGCTGGGCGTGAACGCTGAATTTACGGGCCGCAACGACTTGACGGTAAACGGACGAAAATTTTCCGGCAACGCCTACCAGCTGACGCGAAAGACGGGACTGCATCACGGCACCATACTCGTTGATTCGGACATGTCGGTGCTGCCCCGCTATCTGAACGTGGACCGTCAAAAGCTCAGGAGCAAAGGCGTCAAGTCGGTGGCCTCGCGGGTGATCAACCTGAAAGAAGTGGCCCCTGCGCTGACGCTCGACGAAATGTACGCCCCTCTTGAACAGGCCTTTATGGCGGAATACGGCGAAAGCCGCACCGCGCGCGAAAACGCTCTGCCCGACGACGATCTGTACCGCCGGCTCTATGACCGTTACAGCAGCCGTCAGTGGCTGTTGGGTCGTTCGCCTCAGTGCGAGGTTGAAGTGCACCGGCGTTTCCCCTGGGGCGGCGTGCAGCTCTGTTTCGATATTGAAAACGCGGCGCTGAAAAATCTGCGCGTTTACTCCGATGCCATGGACGGCGAACTGATGCTTGCGGCGGAACAATGCCTCGACGGGAGACCCTTCGACTGGGACGGCCTGTCGGCGGCGCTGGTGCGGGAGTTTCCCCGACAGCCGGAAATGTCCGACATGGCTTCCTGGCTGAGGGAGCATCCGGCGCTGCAGGCTTAGAAGTTTTAAATCAGGGTATTTCACGTTCCGCGGCAGGCGCAAAGGCGCCTTCCGCAGAGAACGGGCTTCCGCGAGGGAGCTTGCCACGGCGGCGCCGAAAGAGCGGCGCCATTGTAAAGACAGGAGGTCTCTCTATGAAAAGAACACCCATGTACCAGTGCCACATTGCCGCCGGCGGCCGCATGGTCGATTTCGGCGGCTGGGAGCTGCCCGTGCAGTATGAGGCGACGGGCATCAAGGTGGAACACCTGAACGTGCGCTCGAAAGCCGGCCTTTTTGACGTTTCCCACATGGGCGAGGTGACCGTTGCGGGTCCCAAGGCCGAGGCGTGGATCAACGGTTTGGTCACCAACGACGTGTCCGCCATGCACGACGGTCAGGTGTTGTATAACATTATGTGCACGCCCTCCGGCGGCGTCGTGGACGATCTGCTGGTGTACCGCTACAACAGAGAACGTTATCTTCTGGTCATTAACGCCGCCAACGTCGAAAAGGACTGGGCGTGGTTCAACGACCACCTTGCCGACGGCGTGAAGATTGAAAACATCTCCGCGAAAACCGCCGAAGTGGCTCTGCAGGGCCCCAACGCCGAAGCCATTTTGAAGAAGATCGTCGATTTCGATCCTGCGACGCTGGAGTTCTTCCATTTCAAAGACCCCGTGGACGTCAAAGGCATCAAGGCCATCGTCAGCCGCACGGGCTACACCGGCGAAGACGGCTTTGAGATTTACGTGGACTGGGAAAAGGGCGCCGATCTGTGGAATATCGTCATGGAGGCCGGCAAAGATCTGGGGCTGCTGCCCATCGGCCTCGGGGCGCGCGACAGCCTTCGATTTGAAGCCGGGCTTCCGCTGTGCGGCCAGGAGTTCACCGACACCCTGGGCCCCCTTGAAGCGGGATTCGGATTTTTCGTCAAACTCGACAAAGCCGGCGGGTTTATCGGTCAGCCGGTGCTGAAAAAGCAGAAGGAAGAAGGCCTGAAGCGTCGCATCGTCGCCGTCAAAATGATCGACCGCGGCGTTCCGCGCCATGAAATGGAAGTGGCCGACAAGGACGGCAAGGTTATCGGCGTGGTCACCACCGGCGGTTATGGCCCCTCCCTTGACGCCAACATCGCCAACTGCCTGGTGAACACTCCCGTGCCGGCCGTGGGCGAGAACCTGTGGATCGTCATTCGCGGCAAGGCCAAAAAAGCCGAAGTGGTGAAAAAGCCCTTCTACAAGAAGCACTATAAAAAATAGCTCCGCCGGTGAGAGTTTTTTCGCAAAAAACGTTTTGTCCAACAGATAAAAATTTCTTTTAGGAGGAACTGACAATGACGACGAAAGTTATGCCTGAGCTGAAGTACACCAAGGATCACGAGTGGATTAAGATCGAAGCCGACGGCACCGGCCTGATGGGCATTACCGACCACGCCCAGCACGCCATGGGCGACCTCGTTTACATCGAGCTTCCCGATGTGGACAGCGAGGCTAAGGCCCACGAAGCGCTTGTGACCGCCGAGTCCGTCAAGGGCGCCAACGACGTGTTCAGCCCCATGTCGGGCACGGTGCTTGAAGTCAACACGGAGCTTGAGGATGCCCCCGAAAAGGTCAACGCCGATCCTTACGGCAGCTGGATGGTGAAACTGAAGCTGGCCGATCTGAAAGAAGCCGACAGCCTGCTGGACGCCGCCGCCTATGAGGCTCTGGTGGCAAAGGAAGAGGCCGAGGCTTAATTTTCCCGGTTTGAAAAACGCCCCGCGGCGAAAATTTTCGCCGCGGAAGCCGATTTTTTTCAGATGATTTATCGGAGGTGAAGTGTTTTATGAGCCAGTACATTCCCAATACCGAGGCCGACCGCCGAGCGATGCTGGAGACCATCGGCGTCGCCTCCATTGACGAACTGTTCTCCGACATTCCCGCTCAGGTGCGTTTGGCCAAAGAGCTTGATTTGCCCAAGGCCATGTCCGAGCCCGAAATGATGCGCCATCTGCGCGCTCTTTCGGCAACGAACAAAAACCTCGACGACCTGACCTGTTTCCTGGGCGCCGGCTGCTACGACCACTTTATTCCCGCCGCCGTGGACACCATCGTTTCCCGCGGAGAATTTGCCACGAGCTATACGCCCTATCAGCCGGAAGTGGCTCAGGGCACCCTTCAGGCCATTTTCGAATACCAGACCATGGTCTGCGAACTGACGGGCATGGAAGTTTCCAACGCTTCCATGTACGACGGCGCCACGGCTGCCGCCGAGGCTGCGGTCATCGCCGCCGCCGACACGCGCCACAAGCGCATTCTCGCCGCGCACAGCGTCAATCCCGAGACGCTTCGCGTGCTGCACACCTACTGCTGGAGCCGCGGCTTGGAGCTGGCGGAAATTCCCTGCAGGGACGGCAAGCTTGACCGCGCGGCTTTGACCGCCGAGCTGGCCAAAGGCGACGTCGCCGCGCTTGTGATCCAGACGCCCAGCTTCTTCGGCGTCGTGGAAGATCTGACGGGGCTGGCCGACGAACTGCACGCCGCCAAGGCGCTGCTCATCGTCTCCACCGATCTGCTGGCGCTGGGGTGCATCAAGGCGCCCGGCGAATTGGGCGCCGACGTGGTGGTGGGCGACGGACAGAGCGTCGGCAACGCCATGAGCTTCGGCGGCCCCGCCTTCGGCTTTATGGCCGTCACCAAGAAACTGATGCGCAAAATGCCCGGACGTATTGTCGGGCAGACCAAGGACATCAACGGCCGCCGCTGCTACGTCCTGACTCTTCAGGCCCGCGAGCAGCACATCCGCCGCGAAAAAGCCACGTCCAACATCTGCTCCAACCAGAACCTCTGCATTGTCGCCGCTTCGGTGTATCTCAGCCTTATGGGGCGCCGGGGACTGCGCGACGTGGATGATCGGATTTTGGCCAAAACGGCCTATGCCGTGAACGCTCTGGTCAAGACGGGCAAATTCCGTCCCGCCTTTGCCGACGCTCCGTGCTTCCGCGAGGTGGTGCTGGTCTGCGACGAGCCCGTGGCCGCCATCAACGAGCGCCTGCTCAAGGCGGGCATCCTGGGCGGTCTCGATCTCTCCAGGGCCTATCCCGAACTGGGCAACGCCTGTCTGCTGGCCGTTACCGAGCAGCGCACCAAAGAAGAAATTGACCGTTTTGTGTCCATTGCCGCAGGAGGTGACCGCTGATGCTCCGCTCTGTTGAAACTCTCTTTGAAGCCAGCCGCCCCGGCCGCATCGGTTACTCGCTGCCCGCCCTTGACGTTCCCGCCGTTTCGGCGCAGAGCGTCTTCGGCGCCATGGCCCGCACCGAGCCGGCACGTTTGCCGGAGATGGCGGAGGTCGACGTCATTCGCCACTTCACGCGCCTGTCCCATCTCAACTTCTCCGTGGACGAAGGCTTCTATCCTCTGGGTTCCTGCACCATGAAGTACAATCCCAAGATCAACGAAGTCGCGGCGCGTCTGCCCGGCTTCGCCCGCATTCACCCGCTTCAGCCCGAAAGCACGGTGCAGGGCGCTCTCGGTCTGATGTACGATCTGTCCTCCATGCTGGCGGAGATTACCGGCATGGCTGCCGTTACCCTTCAGCCCGCCGCCGGCGCTCACGGCGAACAGACGGGCCTGATGCTCATCAAAAAGTACCACGAAGCGCGCGGTGACTTCAAGCGCACCAAAATTATCGTGCCCGACTCCGCTCACGGCACCAACCCCGCCTCGGCGGCAGTCACGGGTTTTATCCCCGTGGCCGTGCCTTCCGATGAGGACGGCATGGTGGATCTCAACGAACTGTCCAAGCTGATGGACGACAGCATCGCCGGCCTCATGCTGACCAATCCCAACACGCTGGGCATCTTCGAGAAGCACATCCTCGAGCTCACCGACATGATCCACAAGGCCGGCGGGCTGTGCTACTACGACGGCGCCAACGCCAACGCCATTGTGGGACAGGTTCGCCCCGGCGACATGGGCTTCGACGTCCTTCACCTGAACCTCCACAAGACCTTCAGCACGCCCCATGGCGGCGGCGGTCCCGGCGCGGGCGCGGTGGGCGTCAAAAAAGAACTGGTGCCCTATCTGCCCACGCCCATTGTGGTCTGCGGGGACGGCCGCTATGCTCTTGAAGGCATGGACCGCCATCCCGAAAGCATCGGCAGCGTCCGCAGCTTCTACGGCAATTTCGGCGTGCTGGTGCGCGCCTACACCTACGTTCGCAGCCTGGGCGCCGCCGGACTGAAGGAAGTTTCCGACGTGGCCGTGCTGAACGCCAACTATCTGGCCGCGCGGGTGAAAGAGTTCTACCCGCTGGCGGTAAAGGGCTTCTGCAAGCACGAGTTCGTCGCCGACGGCAGCGCGTTGAAGCGCGAAACCGACGTGTCCACGCTGGATGTGGCCAAAGGCCTGATCGACGCCGGCTATCATCCGCCCACGACCTATTTCCCGCTGATCGTCCATGAAGCTTTGATGATCGAGCCCACCGAGACGGAGTCCAAGGAAACCCTTGACGGCTTTGTGGAGGCGCTCAAAAATATCGTTGACGAAGCGAAGGCCAAGGGCGCCGAGGGATTCCATGCCAAACCTCTGAGCACGGTGATCTCCCGTCCCGATGAAACCGAGGCGGCGCGTCATCCCGTGTTGCGCTGGCCCTTTGACGAGTAAAAAAAGAAAAAACGCGAAGCCATTGCGCCGCGGGGATTTTTCGCCACAGGCGGCTCCCTGCGGCGCCTTTCTTTTGTTGATGTTGCGGCATAACAGGAGGGAAACACATGTATGATCTCATCGTTCTCGGCGGCGGCCCCGGCGGAACCCGTGCGGCTGAACTGGCGTCCCGCCGCGGCATGCAGGTGGCTCTGGTGGAGAAAGCCCATCTGGGCGGCACCTGCCTCAATCGCGGCTGCATTCCCACCAAAGCGCTGTACAGCCACGTCATCGGCGGCAAAGGCGCTCGCGAGGGCCTGTGGAGCCGTCTCGAAGGCGTCATTGAAACTCTGCGCGGCGGCAACGCGCGGATCATGAAGATGGCCGGCGTCAAAGTACTGGCGGGCACGGGCGTCGTCACCCAGTGGAACGGCACGAAAAAGCTGACGGTGACCTGCGCCGACGGCACAACCGAGGAAATCGAGGGCCAGCGCCTTCTCGTCGCCGTGGGCGCGCGTTCAGTCCGCCCCGACTTCGCGGGCAACGACCTGCCGCAGGTGCTGACGGGAGATTGGGCTATCACCGACCCGCAGCTCTGGGATCCCGACCGCAACGGCGCCGTTCAGACGGTGGCCGTGCTGGGCGCCGGCGTCATTGCTCTGGAAATGGGCATGATCCTTCAGGGCCTCGGCAAAAAAGTCATTCTGCTGAAACATTCCGACCAGATCCTGCGGCGCCTCGACGGCGACGTCAAGAAAAAAGTCGCCCAGATCGTCAAGCGCCGCAAGACCGTCGTCAAAGACTACGTGAGGCTGAAAGAAGCCGTCCGTGACGGCGACGGTCTCATCCTTCGCGGCACCTCCAAGGACGAGCCCTTTGAAGAGCGCTGCGACCGCCTGATTCTGGCGTCCAGCATGGTTCCCATCCTCGAAGGTTTCGGCCTCGAAAACGGAGATCTGAAAATCGAAAAGGGCTGCATTGCCGTGGACAGCGGAATGCGCACGTCCATCGACGGCGTTTGGGCTCTCGGAGACTGCACCGGCGGCGCCATGCTGGCCCATCTGGCCGAATACCAGGCCATGGCCGCCGTGGACAGCATGACCGGCGGCCATTACACCGTCAACCTCGACGCGCTGCCCGCTTGCGTGTTCATCGACCCCGAAGTGGGAACCGTGGGTTTGACCGAAGAAGAAGCGAAGATCCGCGGCATCGACTGCGTGACCTCGCGCGCCTACTTTGCCGCCAACGGCATGGCTCTGGCCATGGGTGAAAGCGACGGTTTCGTCAAAGTGGTGGCACGCAAAGCCGACGGCGTCCTTTTGGGCGTGCACATTATGGGCCCCGAGGCTGCTTCCCTGTTGGGCGAGCCGGCCATCGCCGTGGCCAAGGGACTGACGGCCCGCGACGTGGCCGATGCCATTCACGCCCATCCCACGCTGTGCGAGTGCTTCCGCGACGCCTGCCGGAGAATTGCCGAAGGATAGAACCCCGGTGAAGGTCCCGCTGCTTCTGCTGCCGGGGTTGACGGGCGACGCCCGGTGCTGGGGAGATGCCTTTGTGACGGCGCTGAAAAAGGGCGGCGCGGAGCCGCACTTTTACCAACCGCCGCAGGACTATTCCTTCGAGCGCGCCGTGGTTTCGGCAAGCCGCATGATCGAAGAGCGCGGCGAGCCCTGCGCCGTGCTGGGCTGGTCCATGGGCGCCGATGCGGCGCTGCGTCTGGCGCTGAAACGCCCCCAACTGATCAGCGCTCTGGTGCTGTGTTCCGCCTGCGCCGATCAGAAGTCGCTGGCGCGCCGCTCCGACGTCCAAAACCGTCTGCTCAACGACCCGTGGCCGCTCTGGTATCGTCTGCTCATGGGGGCCGTCATGCCGCAGTCGCTGCGCGTTCACCCTGCGGCGGCGGAGCGTTTTATTCGCCTCATTACGGACAAAGCGCAGAGCAATGCACGTCGCTGGAACGCCCAGCGCCGGGCGCTGAAAGCCGTGCCGCCGCTGTTGGAACTTCTGCCTCGAATTCATGTTTCAACGCTGGTTTGCGCCGGCGACCGGGATATTCTCTTTCCTCCCGAGGAAGGGCGAAAAATTGCCGCCGCGATGCCTCGCGCGAAGTTTCGTCTTTTCAGCGCCGGACATGCCGTCATGTACGACTGCCCGCGGGAGCTGGCCGCCGAAGTGACAAAATTTTTGGCGGAGACGAATGCCCGGAGGACTGCCGAAACTTCGTAACGCGCCGCACGAAAAAAATGTGGAGCCCGACAAACAGACGTTTGTCGGGCTCCACATTTTATGATGGGAAGACATTACAAAAAGAGCGGTCGGAAGGAAAACGGTCGGGTTTTGAGAAAAACCGTCTTCAGCTTCGGCGTCGAGAGGACAAAAGGGTTTTTCCGTCGGGCGGAAAAAGCAATCCTGCAAGGCAGCAGAGAACGGAGACCGCCATGCCCGACATCAGCGAGTCCCGGTCTAAAAAGCGCCCCGCCGCCACAGCCGCGGTCCCCAGGGTCATTGACGCCACGATGAAGGACGGCCGCAGCCGTCCCTTAAGAACCAGCGCACAGGTCATGGGAGCGCAGACGGCCGTGCCGCGCAGCCCCATGGAAAGAAAGCCGAAATCGTTGAGCATGGCATCGGGAAGGGCCACGGCCATGACGGCCGCGCCGATCAGAACAGCGGCAACGGCCCATCGCAGGGCACGGAGCTCCTGCGCCGCGCCCGTGTGTTTTACCGCGCGCAACCTCAAATCTTTCACCAGAACGGTGGCCATGCCCAGCGCCAGTCCTGCGCCCCCGCCGACGACGGCGATGAGCAGCGTTCCCAACCCGGCGCCTGCCCAAAGGGGCGGCAGACGGTCAACGAGGAAGGCGGGTAGCGCGTGAAGCGTGCTGTTCAGCACGGGAAGGTCGGGAACGACCAGTCCCGCCGCTTTCAGCGCCGCGACCTCGGCGCCGGTAATATAATGCGCACGCATGAAAAGTCCGATGAAAATTCCCGCAATTCCCAGGGGCGGAATGAGAAAGGCGCTGAGCAGCGCGCCCCTTCGGGCATCGGTGTCACTGCGTGCGCTCCATACCGCCTGAGCGTAGGTTTGCGTGGAGATGACGCCCAACACCAGCGATAAACAGGAAGCGGCGTTTTTGGCCGCGCCGCGCGCCGTCAGACTGAGAAAGCGCGAAGAAATTCCGCTGAAATCGGTGATGTCGGGCACACCGGCCGCCGCGCTCTGGACGGTCCCGAGAGGCGTTGCAGCCAGCAGCCCTTTCAGCGAATTCATCAGCGGCGAAATTCCGCCTTCCAAACGGAACACCATGACCATGCCGCCGAAAAGCGACAGGCAGAGCAGCCCTGTTTTGACCGTGCCGCCCATTCCCGCTCCCCAGGCTCCGCCGAAGAGTATATAACAGCACATCATCGCCGTCGACACCATCGCGGCCTGCAGAGGGGAAAGCGCCGGGAACATAAGAGTTATCAACCCGATGCAGGCAATAACCTGAGCCAGGACGGTGATGAAAATTCCCGCAGCGCTGAGAACGGCGCCGAGGCGCTCCGCGGTGGTGCCGTATTCGCCGGCGATGATTTGCATCACAGTGACGCAACCGCTGGCGCGAAGCGCCCTCACATATCCCAGGGCCAGCAGCAGGCAACCGATGCCCGAACCGAGAGTGAACCACCACGCCGCCAGTCCATAATGAAAGGCCAGTTGAACGGAACCCATTGTCGCCTGGCTGCTGACAAGACTCCCCATCAGGGCTCCGAACACCAGACCGGTGCCGGCGCGTCCGCCGCCGGTGATAAAGTCCTTTTCGTTCCTGACCTTTCTGCCCGACCACAGGCCAACGCCGGCGATGAGCAGCAGGACGCAGAAAATGCCCAAGACAATCTGAACGTTCAAAGGCGTACACTTCCTTTCGCAACAGTTCTCTCCCCGTTTTGAAAGTGGATCGGCGCTTTGGGGCGAAGCCTTGTTTATGGGCGCAACGGCCCCGTCGCCGGCCTCGGCGAAGGCGGTGCGGGAGTGCGGCAGGAACGACGCGCCGTCAAGGAGGCGGACGATCTCAACCGTGTCCCACGTCCGTCGGGCGTTCTTTCGCTGCTTTATTCCAGCAGCGGCAGGGCGGGGAACTTCTCAAGTCATCTCTTCTCATACAAGGGAAGCGCGCCGGCTTGTCGGGCGCTTTCCCCGCGCTGTAAAAGAAGCCGGCGTTTCTGCATGCGCCGCTGCGCCGAAAAAACATCAGGGAAGACGCTTATTTTATAACGGGATGTTTTTTTCGTCACCGTCATGGCCCCGTCGCCGGGCGATTTCACCGATTGAAAGCCATTTCCGCTTTTGTAAGCGGCATCAGCTCAAGCGGGGAGCGATTCCGTACAATTTTGCGCCCCTTTTCCAGCCCCGAGGCACCGCCGACGGGGCGACCGTCAGAGGGCGACATGGTGACCGCGGCGCAGTTTTTTTCGCGGCTATCCGTCGGAGGATATCCATAAAAATACGGCATCTCTTTGACAGGGATGCCGAGATGGGGCCAAAATGCCGTTTCAGCGCCGGAAGTGATCGGATCGGAACGGAAATATCTTTTGTACGCCTCGTCGGTTCAGCGTAAAAGATCTCGCGGCGTTGCCGAAAAAGCGCTGCCGCCGAAGCGGCGGGAAGGTCGGGACACTCGAAGGACGGGGATTTTTCCGATTTTCTCCCGTTTTTCTGACCGAACGATGAAATTTCCTCTCACATGACCGCCGCGTGCACGCCGGGCGCGCATTTTCAGTGGGAGAAGCCGCGTCGGCACACCACGGAAAAAGGACGCCATACAGGTCTTTTCTCCGCCTCCCTTAGGGCTCCAGGCCGACGGTGAGGCCTTCGTTGCTTTTCAGCGACGTGGCCGACAGCATCAGGTGAACTTTCATGAGCTGTTCCGCCCGGTCGGCTTCGTGGGCCAGCAGAGCTTTCAGCAGCGCGCGGTGTTCGTCGAGGCTGGGATTGGTCTTCATGTCGAAAAAGGAGTCGTAAAAGATCATGAACACGCTGGTACGCGCCAAAAGGTTGGCGACGTAGGACGCCAGTACGGGATTGCCTGAGCTCTGGGCCAGTCTGCGGTGAAAGCGATTGTTGATTTCCAGATAGGCGTCGAAATTTTTCTGCGCGAAGATCTCGGCTTCTTCGTCGATGGCTTCCTGAAGCGCCGCCGCCTGAGCGTCGGTGATGTTGACGGCGGCTTTGCGCGCAGCGAGACATTCCAGGTATTCACGCACTTCATAGGTGTCGATGATCTCCTGCCGCCCCGGGTTGGCGAGGCGGGCGCCCACGTTGGGAATGAGGGTGACAAGCCCTTCGGTGGCAAGACGGCGAATGGCTTCGCGCACGGGCGTGCGGCTGACGTCAAGCTCTCGCGCGATGCTTTCCTCGGGGAGGCGATCGCCGGGGTGTCGCTTTTTCGCGATGATTTGTCTGCGCAGTTCATGATAAACGATGTCTGCGGCAGTTTGAACGTAGGATTTCATATTGGGATCTCCCCCTGTTCCTGTGCGGCGGTATGCCGAAAACGGAGAGGTCGATTTCGGCGGTGTCCCGCCTGAAATATGAAACTTATTTGATTTATTATACACCCGATGGTCCCCGGAGAGAAATGGGAAAAACAGGGTCTTTCATGTGCCGACCGGGCATGCAGCCCACGTTTGAAGTGTTCAAAAGAATGAAAAATCCATCCCTGCGAGAAAAAAATACCCCGTTCCGACGAAATTCAATGGTAATTTTCCTGTTCAAGCGACGGTTGAGGTTTACAGTTTTGCCCAAGGCAAATTTAAAAAGCCGAATTAAATGATTGTTCAGACTTTTTGGCGAAAAAGAGTTATAATAAAAAAGTATCTCTTTTTGCCGATGCGAGAAACCCGGTCTGCAAAACCGCGCGGCGTTTCCACCGGGAAGAAAGCGCAGGGCGCGCTTCAGGCGCTTTCCGGAAAAAAACCCGGGCGGACGCCGTTCCTGAACGACGGCCGTGGCAGTTCGTCACGGAAGACATGATAAAGTAAATTGTGCGTGGAGGGTGAACTGATGCAAACTTTAGGCTGGTACAACGGGAACTACGGAACTTTGGACGAGATGACCGTGCCGATGAACGACCGCGTTCACTGGTTCGGCGATGGAGCCTATGATGCAACGTCATGCCATAACTACCGTATCTTTGCCATCGACGAGCACATCGACCGATTTTTCAACAGCGCCTCACTGCTGGGAATTCCCATCCCCATGCAGAAGCCGGAGCTTAAGGATCTCCTGAACGATCTGGTGAAGAAGCTGGACAGCGGAGACATTTTCGTCTACTTTCAGGTGACGCGCGGCGGTCTGTCGCTTCGCAACCACGACTATGATCCCGACGTGCCGGGACATGTCTGGGTCATGCTGAAGCCCGCCAAGCTCAACGAGGGCACTGAGCCCATCAAGCTCATTACGGGGGAAGACCTTCGGTTCTTCTACTGCAACATCAAAACCCTCAATCTGTTGCCTTCCGTGATGGCGGCTCAGCGGGCAAAGCGCGCCGGCGCCGATGAACATATTTTCTGGCGCAGAACGCCTCTGGGAAAGCGCGTCACCGAGTGTGCCCACAGCAACTGCCACATCATCAGAGACAACGTTCTTTACACGGCGCCCGCCGATGAGATGATTTTGCCGGGCATCGCGCGGGCTCACCTGATCCGCATGTGCAAAAAACTCGGCTATCCCGTGAGCGAGACTCCCTATTATCTTGACGACCTCCTGTCGGCCCAGGAAGTGCTGGTCACCAGCTCAAGCAACCCGTGCCTCCGCGCCGAGAGCGTGGACGGAAAGCCCATGGGCGGCAGGGCGCGGGAAATGGTCGAAGACCTGAGAAAACATCTGGTGGAAGAGTTCTACGAAGCCACGGAATAGAAACGCCTTGAGACGGAGCCGGAGGGCATGACAGCGCTGTCTGGGCTCACGGAACCGCACAGTTCGGCGCGACCGCCGAAATTCCCCGAGGGAGATCTCCCTCGGGGATTTTTTTATCTCGGTGGAGGGGGGGGCACTTTTTGAGCGATTTCTCTCAGAGAAGGGACCGTCGTCTTTGCGGAAGGGGAAAAATTAAAAAAACACATTGACAGTCGTTCTAAAATTTTATATACTCACTTTAACGTTTGTATGCAATATTGAAAATCACCTCCTGCAATAGAAAGGGAAATTTCGGATGAAATCCTGCAATCGCAGTTGAATAAATGGACGATCGTTTTTTGCCGTGCCTTTGCAGGACAGTCTGAAAGTCGTGATAATATTGTATACTTTATAATGCAATTGAAGGGAGAACTGTGAGATGTTGGATCTTAACGAGCTTTGCGGCATGCAGGGCAAAAACGCCATGGTCACCGGCGCGGCCTCGGGGTTGGGCGCGGGCATCGCAAAATTTTTCGCCGATGCCGGCGTCAAGGTGATGCTCCTTGACATCAACGAGCAGGGCGGACAAAAAGTGGCCGAGGAAATTCGCGCTTCCGGCGGCGACGCCGTTTTTATGAAGTGCAACGTGACCAGCCAGGCGGACTGTGCCGCCGTTGCCGAAGCGGCCTTTCAGCGCTGGGGCAGCATCGACTGTCTGGTCAATTGTGCCGGCGCCACGCGCCGCCGCCCCGTGGAAGACCTCGAGGAAAAGGACTGGGATCTTGTACTCAACGTGACGCTGAAAAGCGTCTATCTCATGTGCCATAACGTGGTTCCCTACATGAAAAAACAGGGACACGGCAAAATCGTCAACATCGGTTCGGGCTGGGCGCTCAAAGGCGGCGACAACGCCGTGGCGTACTGCGCTTCCAAAGGCGGCGTGTGGAACATGACCCGCGCTCTGGCCATCGACTGCGGCCCCCATAACATCAACGTGAACTGCGTTTGCCCCGGCGACAGCGACACGCCCATGCTGAAGAGCGAGTGCGAGCAGCTGGGCGGCACCTACGACTCGGCCTTTAAAGCGTCATGCGCGGTGCGTCCCATCGCCCGTCTCGGCACGCCCCAGGACGTGGCCATGTGCGTGTTTTTCCTGTGCAGCGACATGTCTCCCTGGGTGACGGGATCGGCGCTGGTCGTCGACGGCGGCGGCATCGCTTAATGTGCGGAAAATAACCCTGCGCAGTGCGGCAGGTTCCATAATGTTCAGAGGAGGCTGGCAGAATGTCTAAAAGAAATTACCCCTATATTCCAAACTCGGATCCTGCAATTCAGGAGGAAATGCTGAAGTTTATCGGCGTCGGTTCCGTGGACGATCTCATTCATCAGAACATTCCCAAAGAGCTGCTCATGAAAAAACCCCTGAAACTTCCCGAACCCTACGAGGCGGAATGTGACCTGGTGCGCCACGTTTCATCCATTTTGAACAAGAATAAAACGGCTGCCGAAATGACCGGTTTTTTAGGCGCCGGTTGCTATAATCACTACGTTCCGGCTCTGGTTGACGAAGTGATCAACCGTTCGGAATTCCTGTCGGCCTACGCCGGCGAACCCTATGAGGATCACGGACGTTTTCAGGCCTGCTTTGAATACGAAAGCATGATGGCCGAGCTGCTTGACTGCGAAGTGGTCAACGTGCCCAACTATGACGGCTCGCAGGCCGCCGGCACGGCGCTGCGCATGGCCACTCGCGTGACGGAGCGCGACGAGGTGCTGATTCCCGCTACGCTCAATCCCGACGTGGCGCAGGTCGTCAAGACCTATCTTCATCCCGATGTCAAGGTGACCACCGTCAAGTATGACGCCCGCACCGGCCGTCTGTGCATGGACGATTTGAAGTCCAAACTCAACAACAAGGTGGCCGCCGTCATGGTCATGAACCCCAATTTCTTCGGCATTGTCGAGGAAGAAGCCGCTCAGATCGCTCAGATGGCGCACGACGCCGGCGCTCTGTTCATCGTCTATGCCGAACCGGTGACTCTGGGAGTCATGAAACCTCCCTTCCAGTATGGCGCCGACCTTGCCTGCGGCGACATTCAGGGGCTGGGCATTCATATGAATTACGGCGGCGGCGTTGGCGGCTATATTGCCGTCAAAGACCGTCCCGAATTGGTCCGCCAGTATCCTTCCAGACTTTTCGGTCTTGCACCCACCAGCCACGGCGAGTGGGGCTTCGGCGACGTGCTGTGGGAGCGTACTTCCTTTGCCGTGCGCGACCACGCCAAAGAGTTCGTCGGCACTCACGCGGCGCTTTGGAGCATCGGCGCGGCCGTCTACCTGGCCAGCCTCGGCCCCAAAGGAATGCAGGAACTGGGAAACACGCTTCTCCAGCGCTGCGCCCTGCTCCGCCGCAAGCTGTCGGCCGTTCCCGGACTGACGGTGTGCCCCATGACCGGCGCGACGTTCCATGAGTTTGTCCTGCGCTTTGAGAAGACGACGGCTGCCGAAGTCAATGCCGCTCTGCTGAAAAAGGACATTCTCGGCGGGTTCGATTTGACGGCCGACTACCCCGAGCTGGGGGAGTGCGAGCTTGTATGCGTCACCGAGCGCACCACGCCGGAGGACATGGATCGCCTTGTTGAGGCGCTGAAAGAAATCCTCGCTTAATCATCGGAAAGGAGAGCATTCATTATGGATAAAATCGCGACGGAGAGAGACACACGGCTGAGCCGTTTTCATCAGGCCAGCTGGAACGAACCGATTATTTACGAGCTCAGCGTCAAAGGCGAACGCGGCGTGCTTCCGCCGCAACTTTCCCCTGAAGAGGCGGCTCTGGCGGGCGACGGCCTCTCCCATCTTCCCCGGTGCATGAGACGTGCCGAGGCTCCCGACCTTCCTGAAATCGGACAGCCCCAGCTGGCGCGCCATTTCAATCACCTGGCGCAGGAAAATCTCGGCGTTGACAGCAACATCGACATCGGCCAGGGAACCTGCACCATGAAGTACAGCCCCAAGGTCAACGACCGCCTTGCCGGCTGTCCCAAAGTGGCGGACATGCACCCCTTGCAGCCCGACGGCACCGCCCAGGGAATTTTGGAAGTGATTTACCGCCTGGGCGAACTGCTCAAAGAGATTTCCGGCCTGGACTGCAGCAGCATCCAGCCCGGCGGCGGCACACAGGGCATTCTCGCCATGGCCAGCATGGTCCGCGCCTACTGGGAGGCCAAGGGCGAACCCGACCGCGACACCGTGATTACCACCTTTTTCTCCCATCCCTCCGACGCGGCGTGCCCCATCGTCAAAGGCTACAAAGTCATTGTGCTTCCCCCCGACCGCGAGGGACTGCCCGACATCGAGGCCTACAAAGCGGCTCTGAAGAGCGGCAAAGTGGCCGCCATCTTCATGACCAATCCCGAGGACACGGGAATTTTCAACCGCCGCATCGCCGAGTTTACCCGCCTGGCTCACGAAGACGGCGTGCTGTGCTGCTACGACCAAGCCAACGCCAACGGCCTGCTGGGCATCACCCGCACCGTGGAAGCGGGCTTCGACATGTCCTTCTTCAACCTTCACAAGACCTTCTCGTCGCCCCACGGTTGCGGCGGCCCCGCCGTGGGCATGCTGACCTGTCGCAAAGAGCTGCGAGGCTATATGCCCGTGCCGTTGGTGGAATACGATGAAAAGAAGGGCTACTTCCTGGATTTCAATCTGTCCCACAGCTGCGGCAAAGTCAAATCCTTCTGGGGCGTTGCCCCCGTGGCGGTGCGCGCCTACGCGTGGATCATGAGCCTCGGCGCCGAAGGCCTGCGCGAAGTGAGCCGCGTGGCCATTCTGAACAACAACTACTGCATGAAGAAAATTCTCGCCATCAAAGGCGCGTCCATGTGCTTCCCCGACCACGCACCCCGCATCGAGCAGGTCCGCTACAGCTGGGAAAAGCTCAAAGCCGACACAGGCTTCGGCACCGCCGATTTCTCCCGCCGTATCCCCGATTACGGCACTCACTACTGGTCAAGCCACGAGCCCTGGATTATCCCCGAACCCTTTACCATCGAACCCAGCGAATCCTACAGCAAACGCGACTTGGACACCTACTGCGAAATTCTTGCGTCCATCGCCAGAGAGTGTTACGAACAGCCCGACGTGATCCGCAACGCTCCGCTGAACAGTACCGTACACCACATCAGCCACGATTATTTTGACGATCCCGAAAAATGGGTTCTGTCGTGGCGCAATTACCGTCAGAAGTACACAGGATATTTTCGCCCAAGGCAGAAATAAATGAGCCTTCGCGTAGGTTTTCTGATCAATCCCGTGGCCGGCATGGGCGGTTCCGTGGCGCTGAAAGGCACCGACGGAGCGGAAACTCTGGCCCGTGCCCGCCGCCTGGGAGCCGTCCCCCACGCCGCGGCACGCATGGCACAGGCGCTTGACGCCGCTTCGCCCGTTCCCGACGGCACCCAATTTCTGACCTGCGGCGGCCAAATGGGAGAAGACCTCCTGAAAGATCGGAAACTTGCCTGTCGGGTGGTTTTCGTGCCCAAGGCCGACTCCGACGGTGACGACACCAAAGAAGCCGTGCGGGCCATGGCCGCCGCCGGAGCGCAGATTTTGTTCTTCGCCGGCGGCGACGGCACGGCCCGAGACATCTGCGAAGCGCTGAACGGCAGAGAGCTCCCCGCCATCGGCGTGCCGGCGGGCGTGAAGATCCATTCGGCAGTGTACGGCATCACACCGGCCAGAGCGGGACAACTGCTGCACAAAGCTCTGACCGGCGGTGTCGCCGATTATACCGAGGCCGAAGTGATGGATATTGACGAAAAGGCCTTTCGCGAAGGGCGAGTCAGAGCAAAACTTTACGGCTACATGAAAGTCCCCCTGGACCGCGGCTGTCTCCAGGACCGCAAATCCGCGGGAGCTCCGTCCAGCGCCTACGCCCAGTCCGCCATCGGCGCCTGGTGCGCCGAAAACATGAAACCCGGCAGACTCTATCTCATCGGCTCCGGGACAACGACGCAGAGCGTCCTTAAAGCGCTGAAGCTGCAAGGCACTCTGCTGGGCGTGGACGCCGTCAAAGACGCAAAGATCGTGGGACGGGATCTCACCGAAGAACAGATCCTCGGCCTTTTGGAGCCGGACAATACGACACTCATCGTCACCGTCATCGGCGGCCAGGGACACGTGTTCGGCCGCGGCAACCAGCAGCTCAGCCCACAGGTGCTGAAAAAAATCGGGCCCGAAAACGTCACCATCATCGCGACGCCGTCCAAACTCGACGCCCTGTTCCCCAAACCGCTGCTGGTGGATACGGGAGATGAAGAGCTTGACCGTCGGTTCTGTCGTTACGTCAGAGTCGTCACGGGGTACAACGAAAGCCGCATGCAGCGCATTGAATGCTGAAAAAGCACGCCGCTTCGAAAGTTTTTGTCGACGCGGTGCGAGTTCCGCCCGCGCCGTATTATCCCTGCAAGGAGGAATGACAACATGCCGCACTATGAAGAGCTGAAGGGTAAACGCGTTATGGTCACCGGGGCCGCCAGCGGCATCGGCTTGGCCACGGCCCGTCGTTTCGCTCAGGAAGGCGCCCGAGTGTTTATTGTGGACTACAACAAAAAAGCCCTGGAAGAAACGCAGAACGCCCATCCCGAGTTCGCAGGTTTTTCTTCCGCCGACGTTTCGTGCGAAGCGGACGTCAAAGCCGCTTTCGACAAAATGGACAAAACGCTGGGCGGCATTGACGTGCTCATCTCCAATGCGGGAATTTCCGTGCGCTGCGACGCGCTGGACATCCCCTATGCTCAGTGGAAAAAGGTGCTGGACATCAACCTGGGCGGCATGTTTTTGTGCGCCAAAGAGGCAGGGCGCCGTATGAAGGCTCAGGGCGACGGTGTCATCTTAATGACCGCATCCACCAACGGCACCGAAGGGCACCGCTGGTACGCCGATTACAACGCCTCCAAGGCCGGCGTCATCCTGCTGACCAAAACACTGGCGCTCGAACTGGCGCCCGCCGTGCGCGTCAACTGCATCTGTCCGGGCTATGTGCTGACGCCCATGCAGCGCGCCGAGTACACCGACGAGATGCTCGCCAAAGTCAACGAAGGCATTCCCATGAAACGCCACGCCACGCCCGAGGAGATTGCGGCGCTTTACGCATTCCTCGCCAGCGACGACGCCCGGTATTTTACCGGCGCCGACATTCGCATCGACGGCGGCGAAACGGCGGGACTGTATGCCTAAACTGGTCATTGCGGCTTTCCGCTTGTTCAATTTCCGGCACGAATGCGGCAGGAATTGATCAAACATGGGGCGGGAGATTTTTTTCGAGACGCGACATGTTTTCTATTCTGTAAAAATATGAGATGATTTAAATGGACAATCGGGACCGGCAGCCGAGGCTTCCTTTCATGAGGAAATTTCAACCTGCTTCAGGCCCGGACTTGGGGGAGCTCCGGCAATGGTTGCGTTCCCGATTGCTCCAATGTGCACGGCGATTTTTATTACGGGGCACAGCTTCATGGAACCATGATGGTGAGCAAAGGACGGGATGACGGCGGCGAAGGCTTTTGAGATGTGGCAGGAGCCGTTTCGCCGCCGCAAAAATCCGCCGCGGCTTTTGCGGACAAGGCGCGGCAGCGGGGAAAGGAAAAATCGCCATGAACCCATTGCATGAAAAAACGTGCCGCATTGCGCGGTGTTCCTTTCAGGGCGGCATTCGCGACATTGCCGATGCCTGCGTCGCTCTTGAGCGAGAGGGACGTGAGGTCTTTCATCTGGAAATCGGCGAGCCCGACTTCCATTCCTTCGCGAAGGCCAAGGATGCCTGCAAGCGGGCTCTGGACGAAAACAGAACGCATTACTCTCCCACCCGCGGTCTTGAGGAGCTCCGCCGCGCCGTCTGCGCGCACCGACAGCGCAAAGGTCATACTCTGGAGCCCGACACGGTGGTGATCACCTGCGGCGCCGAGGAGGCGCTGATGACGATGATGCTGGCGCTGACGGATGTGGGTGACGAGATCCTGCTGCTGACTCCCTGTTTTCCGGCCTACCGCGATCAGGCGTTTCTGGCCGGCGCCGTGCCCGTGGAGGTCCCCGCCGTGCTGGGCGCTCACTACGGTTTGGACATGGAACGGCTGGAATCGGCCGTCACGGAGAGAACGCGGATTATTCTTCTCAACACTCCCAACAATCCGTCGGGCTGCATGGTCAGCCGCGAGGACATGGATCGGCTGGTGAAGTTCGTCAAAGGCAGAAACCTCTGGCTGGCCGCCGACGAATGCTACTCGGAAATCACTTACGGCGGGGAACACGTTTCGCCGCTGGATTATCCCGAGATCGCGGAACAATCCGTCGTCATCGGCTCGGCTTCGAAGGCCTTCGCCATGACGGGCTGGCGCGTGGGCTTTATCCATGGGCCCCAGCAGGTCGTGCCCGCTTTGACGAAGGCGCATCACATGATGACGAGTTGCGCCTGCACCTTCGCGCAGATCGGCGCCGCCGCGGCGTTCATGGAGGGCGAAAGCTTTACCGAAGCGTGCGTCGAGAAGTTCAAAGAGCGCCGCGACGCGGTGACGGAGGCGCTGAAAAGATGTCCGGGCGCCGATTTTCCGTCGCCCGAGGGGGCCTTTTACGTGTTGCCGTCCATTGAGAGGCTGAAGATGAGGCCCCTTGATTTCGTCATGGGGCTTATGAACGCCGAGGGGGTCGCCGTCGTTCCCGGGGACGCCTTCGGCATCGAAAACCGCGTCAGAATTGCCTATACGGCGGCCATCGACAAGGTGCGAGCCGGCATGGAAGGTTTTGTCAGATACTACAATGAGCGCCTCGAAGCGGCACAAAAGCAGGTTCCGCCCGGTGCCGGCGCGAAAAATCGCGCCGAAAAAAGCTGAGGCGCGGCGAAACGGGGGCTTGACGGTTGAACCGTCAAGGCGCAAAATGGCGGTATTGATTGATTTGAAAAAATTTTCCGTTTTTGAAAACCTAAAAAAAACTCTGACGAAAAAGGGGGATGAAAAAAACGACCGGTCTCCTTTTCTGAGGCAAAACACCTTTGGGGGAGCAAGGATTTTCGGTTGCGTAAAATTTTGCGGCCGCAGAAGAAGGAGCGTCGGAGTCCTTTTCGAAAAAAGCGCAGTGAGCTTTTTCGAAAGAGCGCATGCGCTTTTTCACGAAACCACATACGGGGGGAATGAACGCAATGATCGCCTTTTTGAAACTGGTGCCCGTTCTCATTATGGGCGGGTTGATGCTTTCCGGCATGGATATTCTGCTGGCGTCGCCCATTTCGTTTATCTGCGCGTGCCTTGTGGCCATGGCCACCGATCACTACAAATTCGACGAACTGCTGGATGCCGCGCTGGATAACCTGAAGAACTTTCTGATTGTCTTTCTTATTCTTGAAGCCGCCTACGCCGTGGCCGAGTGCTTTATGGCGACGGGCGTTGCGGCGGCCATTATCAACTTGGCCCTTCGGCTGGGCATGACGGCGAAAATGGTGGCGGTGTCGGGCTTCCTTGTGACCGCCGTCCTTTCGGTGGCCACGGGAACGTCATGGGGAACGGTGGCCGCCTGCACGCCTATTTTCCTGTGGCTCAACCACATTGTGGGCGGCAGCGTGGTGCTGACGTTCAGCGCCGTGATCGGCGGATCCTGTTTCGGCGACAACATCGGGCTGATTTCCGACACCACCGTGGTGAGCTGCGGAATGCAGAACGTTCAGCTCGTTGACCGTATGCGCTATCAGGGCGTGTGGTCGCTGCTGTGCCTGGTTATCAGCGCCGTGGTTTTTTATGCCGCCGGCGCGTCCATGGGACTTACCGACGCCCATGCCTCGGCCGCCGCGGCCATTGAGCAAATTCCCGAGAGCGTCTGGCAGGCGCTGTCGGAGCAGCGTCCTGCGGCGGTGACGCTGCTTAAGCAGGTGCAGAGCGGCGTCCCTTACTACATGATTATTCCTCTGCTCGTCGTCCTGTTGCTGGCCCTGCGCAACGTCAGCACGCTGATCTGCCTCGGATCGGGAATTCTGTTCTCGGGACTGTTCGGCTGGATGGCCGGAACGGTGACGGACATCGACAAGTTCCTGAAGCTCATCTATGACGGTGCGTCCGCCGCCGGCGGCTGGTCCATCGCCATGATGCTCTGGGTGGGAGCCTTCGGAGGTGTCATGCGCAAGATGAACGCCTTCGATTCCATCGCCGCCATGATCATGAAAATCGTCAGCAAGGTGCGGCAGCTCATGTTCTGCAACGCGCTGCTGTGCCTGATCGGCAACGCGGCTCTGGCTGACGAAATGGCTCAGATTGTCACCATCAGTCCCATCATCAAGGATATGACCGAAAAGTCGGTGACGGGCGACGAAAAGGCCATGTACCGACTGGCGCTGCGCAACGCCACTTTTGCCGACGCCATGGGCGTTCTGGGGGCGCAGCTCATTCCGTGGCACTGCTATATGGGATTTTTCATGGGCATCGCCGTTTCCGTCTATCCCCTGGCGGCCGATACCTTGACCATGGGCGCCGTGATCTCCCATAACTATTTCGCCATGATCGCCGTGGGCTCCATGCTGCTGCTCACCATTACGGGGCTTGACCGGTTTATTCCTTTCTTCTCCATTCCCCGAGAGCCCGAGGTTTCCCTCACCAAATACGTGAAAGCCGGCGACGCTTAAGGCATTGTGAGCTTATGGCAAGGACTGAAGCAAATTTGATAGAACGGCGCGTAAACCGCGCGGCCCGTGGCCGCGCGGTTTACGCTTTTTTGAGCGACGCCGGAGTTCCGGGGTGCGAAAATTTTCGCGTCCCGGCGTCGCTTTTGAGAACAGACCGAACGGGAAAAAGGGGAGGCGCGCGTTTTTCTTCGCGGTGTCCGGGCTCTTTGTGCTAGACTGTTTTTGTGTTCCCGAAACGGTCAATCTTTTTTTTGGAGGCGAAGGCGATGACCATACGCCGCAAGCTGCTTCTGTCCAACATGTTGATGACTGCGTCTCCGCTGCTGCTGGTGATCGGCGCGGCGCTGATTTTTTCCGCCTACGGGCGTGACTATATTGAACCCGTGGTGAACATGTACCGCTCGGAACAGGGGGTGTACTCCGCTCAGAGCCTGATTTATGCCTGCAAAGAAGAGCTGAGCACCCGCGAGTGGGAACACTACGACTGGTACGAGGACAACGATCTGGTCATGGCGGAACAGCCCTCAAAAAAGCTGCGGATGTTCGAGCAAAATCTTCACGATATGGGCTATCACTTCGAGATTGCCATTCACGACAAAGTCGTATACAGCAATTTCACCGACGCCGACCGGCGCTTCGCGTCGCTCCGTCTCAACGGCGCGTTAAGGGGGCTTCAGAGTCTGTCCATGACCGCCGACGGCGGGGCGATGGTGCGCAATACCTTCGGCCCCGAAGATGAGCCGGGGAAGGTGACGGCGGTGTATCTGCCGGGGCGGGGTCGGGCGGGCGAACGGTCCTACATTGAAAAATACGTCATTACCGTGGCGGCGGTGCTGCTTCTGCTGCTGATTGCCGCCATTACCGTCACCGATTACGCTCTCAGCGGCGCCGTGGCGCGAATGTTTCTGCGGCCGCTGGCGGATCTGCGTTCCGGCCTTCGCCGCGTCGCCGACGGCAATCTGGACGTGACGGTGGACTGCTGTCGGGACGATGAGTTCGGCGAGGTGTGCCGCGAGTTTGACCAGATGCGCCTGCGCCTGAAAGATTCCGTCAATGAAAAGAGGCGCCACGAAAATTATCGCCGAATGATGATCTCGGGCATCTCTCACGACCTTCGCACGCCGCTGACGTCAATCCGCGGCTACGCCGAGGGGCTTCGCGACGGCGTGGCTTCCACGCCGGAGATGCGCCATCGTTACTGCCGCGCCATTCTGCGCAGCGCTTCCGACATGAGTCTGTTGGCCGATTCGCTTTCTCTTCTGGCGCGCCTTGAAAATCGGCAATACTCCTATCGCCTCGAGACGACGGAGCTGAACGGCTGGCTGAAAGACCTGACGGAGGAACAGGCGCCCTCTTTCGTCGGAAGGGCCATGCTGGAATGCCGATGTCCCGCGGAAAAGCTCCATGTGGATGTGGACCGCGGGGAACTGCAGCGAGTTTTTGTCAATCTTTTTGAAAACAGCGTGAAATATGCCCATCGTCGGCCCGTGAAAATCGAAGTCGCGCTGGAGGAAACGGACGGTTTGGCGCGCATTTGTGTCGCCGACAACGGAAAGGGCGCCGCGGAGGACGATCTGCCGCATCTTTTCGAGCCCTTTTACCGGGGAGACAAGGCGCGAAGCCGTTACGGCGACGGAAGCGGACTGGGACTGGCCGTCGTGCGCCAGATTGTGGAAGGCTGCGGCGGAACGGTGGGCGCTTTCAATGACGGCGGTTTCTGCGTGGAGATGAAATTTCCCCTCTGCCGGGAAGTCAGGGAGGGCACGCGCGGTGGAAAAAATACTGATCGTTGAGGACGACCGCCTCATCGCCGAGCTGGAACGGGATTACCTTGAAGCGGCGGGGTATGCCGTGGAAACGGAGGCTTCGGGAAAAGAGGGGCTTCGCATGGCACTTTCGGGGGATTATGACCTGGTGCTTCTGGACGTCATGCTGCCCGAAATGAGCGGCTTTGAGGTGTGCCGGCGTCTGCGCCGCGAAAAAAACGTGGCGCTGATGATGGTGACCGCTCTCAGGGACGACGTGGACAAAATTCGCGGTCTCGGCCTCGGCGCCGACGACTACGTGGTCAAGCCCTTCAGCCCGTCGGAGCTGACGGCGCGCGTGAAGGCCCACATTGCCACGCGGCGGCGCCTGCTGGGGCAAAAGCGGGAGGAAGTTCTGGCCGCCCGGGATTTGAAAATCATGCCCCTTTCACGCCGCGTTTTTCTCAAGGCGCGCGAAATCTCTTTGACGAAGCGGGAGTACGATGTGCTTCTGTTTCTGGCGTCGCACCCCGACAGGGTTTTCTCGCGGGAACAGCTTTTTGAGCGAGTCTGGGGAGAGGACGCGCTGGGAGACACGGCAACCGTCACGGTTCACGTCAACCGCCTGCGCGAGAAAATTGAGGCCGATCCCTCGCGGCCGGAGTACATCGAAACCGTTTGGGGCGTGGGCTACCGTTTTATGGGACACTGAAAGTCTTTGCCGCGCGCCCGTCAGCCATGAAACGCGGGGAAAGAGAAAAATTTATGAATTTTTTAGACTTTCCTTAGAGGCCGGTAAGCAGCGGGCTCTATACTTACGGCGTGAAGTGATGACACACGCGGTAAGGAGTGTATTTTTCATGGACGGCGTCAAACTGAAATACCTGAAAGTGCAGGGGCTGTGTTTTATGGGCGCTCAGACGGCTCTGCGGCTGTTTTTGATGATTTTGGCGGCGGACAGCCTGTCGTGGCGCTGGGACGATCTGGCAAAGACTTTGGGGCTCGGCATGGTCTTTGACGCCGCGGCGGCGCTGTGGTACGTCCTGCCGCTGGCGGCGGTGCTGCTTGTGATGCCTTCGCCGTGGCTGAGCCGGCGAAGAGGTCGCTGGATTGTCGGGGTCGTCACCTTCCTGATGAACTTCACGGTCGGCATGATGGCGGCGGCGCAGGTCCTGTTCTGGCAGGAATTCGGCACGACGTTCAATTTCATCGCCGTGGATTATTTAGTCTATACCACGGAAGTTCTGGGCAATATCTGGGAGTCCTACAACGTGCCGCTCATGCTGGCCGTGGCGCTGCCTCTCTGCGCGGCTGCCGCGAAACTCCAGATGGGGCATCTTGAACGCGGCGCCGCGCCTTTGTCCCCGGGACGCCGGCGGCTGAACGGCGCGGTCTTCGCTGTTGGGGCGGTGTTCCTGCTCCGGGCCTCGGTGAACTTCACCGATTCGCGGTGGCGCCTCAAGGTCTCCGAGGTCAACGCCAATCGTGAGCTGGCGGGAAACGGCGCTTACGAACTGTTTCATGCGTTTTTTGAAAACGAGCTCAATTATTCCGCCTTTTACGTGACGCGCCCCGGCGATGAGGTGCTGCAACAGCTGAGAGAGCGCCTGAAAGGCGAAAACGTTTCTTTTCTGTCCGAAGGGGGGATCGCGCGCCGCGTGGATAACCGCAATGCTTTGAGCGATCTGAAGCTGAACGTGGTGATGATCGTGGTGGAGAGCCTCAGCGCCGATTTTTGCGGCGCCTTCGGCGGCGAGGTCGCATGGACGCCCAATCTGGACCGCCTCGCGGCCCGGTCTTTTGTCTTTTCACGCATGTACGCCACAGGAACCCGCACCGTTCGCGGCCTCGAGGCGCTGGCGCTTTCAGTGCCTCCCACGCCGGGGCAGTCCATTGTCCGCCGGCCCGAAAGCGGCGGCCTCAACACGCTGGGACAGGTCATGAAGTCCGCCGGCTATGACTGCGATTTCCTCTACGGCGGTTACGGCTATTTCGACAACATGAACGGTTTCTTTGTGTCCAACGGATTTTCCGCCGTTGACCGCATGGACATTCCCTCTGAGCGCATTTTCAGCTCCACGGTGTGGGGCGTGGCCGATGAAATTCTGTTCACCCGCGTTCTGGAAGCTCTTGACGACCACGACGCCCGCGGCCACAAGGCCTTTGAGCTCGTGGTGACCACCAGCAATCACCGGCCTTACACCTTTCCCGAAGGTCGCGTGGACGCTCCGCAGAAAACCCGTGAAGGCGCGTGCCGCTATACTGACTGGGCGCTGGGCGATTTTCTGCGCCGGGCTTCGGCGAAGCCCTGGTTCGACCGCACGGTTTTCGTGGTCGTCGCCGATCATCAGGCAAGCGCCGCCGGCCACGTCAGCCTGCCCGTGAGCCGCTATCACATTCCCTGCCTCATTTACGCACCCGAGCTCATCGCCCCCGGAGTGTGTTCGCGCCTGTCCAGTCAAATCGATCTGCCGCCCACGCTGTTGGGCATGCTGGGCATTTCCTACAACTCTCAGTTTATGGGCGATGACCTCGGCCGCAGCGATCCCGCCGGAGACCGCGCCTTTATCAGCACCTACCAGTCTCTCGGCCTCATTCGCGGAGACCGTCTGACGGTGCTTTCGCCGCGGCGCGGCGTCGAGGCCTTCCGCATCGACGACTGGCGGCAGAGCCGCTACACCGAAATTGACGCCGATCCGCAGATGCTTGACGAGGCGGTGATGTGGTATCAGGGTGCCAGCGATTTGTACGGCGCGGGGCTTCTGAAATATGGCGCAGGAAAATCGACGCGGCCGCTGAGCCGTCAGGGGAGGCAAAATTCATGACGTGGTTTTTCAAGTACCGCACGCAGTTCTCTCAGGGGCTCGGGGCGCTCTTTCTGGCGCTCTGCGCTTTTTCGGGACGTCGGCTCGAGACCTGTCCCGTCGTCGAAGGCGCGCTGTTCGCTCTGGGCTGCGTGCTGGCGGGACTGGGGGCCATGGGGCGTCTGTGGTGCGCCCAGTATATTGCGGGATATAAAGACCGGGTGCTGGTCATGGACGGACCCTATTCTCTGTGCCGCAATCCCCTGTATTTTTTCAGCTTTCTGGGTGCGACGGGGGTCGGTCTGTGCACCGAATCGCTGACGCTGACGGCGGTGGTTCTGCTGGTTTTCGCGCTGATCTATCCGGCGGTGATCCGTCATGAAGAGCAGGCGCTGATGGGTCTTTTCGGCGGGAAGTACCGGCGCTATATGCGGCAGGTTCCGGCGTTCTGGCCGAATTTTTCAAAATTTCGCGAGCCCCAGGATTATGTCGTTCGACCGGGGACATTCCGCAGCGAAGTTTTCAACGCCGTCTGGTTTGTGTGGATTGTGGGACTTTTGGAACTGTTGGAAGGCCTCGCCGAAGAGGGCGTGCTTCCAAGATTTTTCATGCTGTGGTAAAGTTAATTGAAGAAATTTTTCGGGGGAATTGAGCGAAAAGGAGGAACACGGGACGATGGAACGCCGCGAAAATGACGCCAAAGCGCTGCGACGCAGCGCGCTGGTTTTTATCCTGCTCATGGGCGTGGTCAGTCTGTTTTCCGATGTGACTCACGAGGGCGGAAAGAGCATTCTCGGCGCCTATCTCAGCCTCGCTGGCGCGCCGGCCGCCGCCATCGGCTTCGTCGCGGGATTTGGCGATCTGCTGGGCTACGCGCTGCGCTTTCTCACGGGGCGTCTGGCGGACCGCACTCATCAATACTGGAGCCTCACTTTGGCCGGCTATGCCCTTGACCTTCTGGCCGTTCCCGCTCTGGCTCTCATTCCCGAAAACGGCTGGATCTGGGCGGCGGCGCTCATTATGGCTGAACGTTTCGGCAAGGCGGTGAAAAAGCCCGCCAAGGACACGCTGCTATCCTTTGCGGCGTCGCAAAACGGCGTGGGGCGCAGCTTTGCGCTGCAGGAGTTTCTCGACCAGCTCGGCGCCTTCGCCGGTCCGGTGATGCTGTTTCTGGTCATGTCCTTCAAGGGCAGCGGCAATACTTTCACCGATTACCGCCATTGCTTTGCGTTGTTGCTGGTGCCCGCGGCGGTCACGCTGGCGCTGCTGCTGACGGCGAAGAAGTTTTTTCCCCATCCCGAAAACTTTGAGCCGGAAACGAAAAAGAGCTCCGTCCGGCCCGCTTTTGACGGCAATTTCAGGTTCTATCTTCTGGGAACGGGGCTTTTTGCTCTGGGGTTTTTCGATTTTGCCATCATCACCATGCACGCGGCGCGTACGTCGCTCATGTCTCCCGCGGAACTGCCCCTTCTGTACGCAGGGGCCATGGCGGTCGACGCCGCGGCGGCGCTGCTGTTCGGAGAGCTTTACGACCGCTGCGGCCTCAAGTCTCTGGCGTGGTCCACCGTGGCGGCGGCGCCCTTTGCCGTGCTGATTTTTCTCTCGTCGTCGCGGGGCGCGCTGTTTTTGGGCGCGGCGCTGTGGGGAATCGGCATGGGAGCCCAGGAATCGACGCTGAAAGCCGCCGTGGCCACGCTGGTTCCGCGAAACTTTCGCAGTTTCGGTTACGGCTTGTTTCAGGCGGCTTTCGGAGTTTGTCTGTTTTTGGGAAGCTGGCTGGGCGGCTGGCTCTATGACCGTTCGCTGACCGCGGCGGCGGTTTTTTCCGTCGGCGTTCAGCTTCTTGCGGCGCTGGTCTTTACGCGCATCAAGATCGCTAAATCCGGAGAAAAGGCGTGACATGGCCGCTGAAAAAATGGTATGCTGGGCGGAGATCCTGAAACCAGAAAGGGGATATGAACGATGTTGGAATTGAAAAGAGTGGCGCTGCCGGCGATTATTATGGCGTGGACGCTGTGCGGTGCGGCCTTTGCCGCCACTGACAGCGTTGAAATGAAGCTTCAGGTCAGAAAGGAAATTTTCGCTTCGTCGCGGCAGGAGGGGTACAAAATCCTGCGTTCAGCGCTGGAAGACGCGGCTTTGAATTTGGGCATGAAGTTCCACGGCGCCGACGATGATGATGAAGAAGCCGTCGTGGTGCGCTATTATGACACGGCCGACCAAGCCCTGGCCGAGAAGGACTTTTCGCTGCGCCAAAAGTTTAAAATCAAGGACGGGCGTCCTTCCGACACGGGGACGCTGACGATAAAGCTGCGGCGCCGGACGGAATTGGGAAAAGAAGAGATCGAGCGCTTTCAAAAGGGCATGGCGCCCAAAAGCGAATACAAGTACGAAGCCGACGTGCTGGGGCTTGTCAACGGCACGGCGGGCAACCGGTCGACGGCCTATTCGGCCAGCGCGAAGCTGAAAAAACAGCCCGATTTCACCGGAAAGACGCTGGGTGACCTCGCGGAGCTCTTTCCTCTTTTGCCGTTTTCGGCTTCCGGCGCCTCGGCGGTGCTGAACCCCACGGCTCCCGACGTTCTGGCCTACGAGGCGGACATCGGCGAAGTGAAATTCCCGGGCGGCGAAGCCGAAATGGAAACGGCGGTGTGGTATGACGCTGAGGGAAAAACGCTGCAGCTCGCGGAGCTCTCGTGGAAATACAAGCCGGGAAAAAGCGACGAAAGCCATCGGGCGCTGTTCGAGGCGCTTCAGCAGAGAAGCGACCTCTTTGATGCCGGAAAATTGAAATCCTCGCGATAAGACGAAGACGAAAAAAAGAACGCGCTCAGCCCACACGGCGAAGCGCGTTCGTTCGGTTAAAAGGGTTCGTCTTCCATGCGCAGACGGTCAAGGCGAACAATGATGTTGCCGTACCCGCCGTCGAGGCGCCGCCACTTTTTGTCCACGGGATAGACAAAGCGGAAAAGCTCGGTGCCGCGGAACTTCTGCCCCGTGATTTTGCCGTGGAGAGCGCAGCGGCAGGCATTGATGAGGTCGTCGAGGATGTCGGCGGGCATTTCGGTGTAATTGTGAAAGTTGAACCACCGTTTGATCCGGGACCCCCAGCGATCTTTGAGGCGCAGTAGTCCCTCAAGATAGCCTTCGACGGAGCGCGACCAGTGGAGAAACAGATAGGTGCTGCGGCTGCCGGCGTCGCCCACAAAAAGCGTGCCCGTCTTCGAGTCCAGGTAGCCCGTGGAGCCCACGGTGTGGCCGGGGATGTCCACAGCGGTGACGATCCGTCCGCCGAGATCGAAGGTTTTGCCGCCGCAAAGGCCGCGCCAGACCACGCCGTGAGCGGGCGTGAAATCTTCGTGGGAGAACTTCAGCGGCAGACGGCGCAGCGTGCAGAGCATGTTTTCCAGCCAGTATTTGCGCTCGCTGCACTGCTGCTCCTGCAGCATCACCGCATCACCCCGGGGGATCCATGCCGTCGGAAAGTCCGCCGTCCCGCCGATGTGGTCGAAGTGCCCGTGAGTGCAGACCACCGTGACGGGAAGATCGGTGACGCGGTTCAGCCGAAACCGCAGGTTCCCCAGTCCCGTCATGGTGTCGATGAGAAGGGCCCGTTCCGCGCCGCGGACAAGGTAACAGAACACCGATCCCGATCCCTGAATTCGCAGAATTCCGTCGCCGAAATCCAAAGTTTGAAAGAGGTCCGTCCTGTCGTTCATGAGTTTCGCCCCGTCTGCCGTAATGAAAAGTTCGCCTCTAAAATACCGTAAAAGTTCCGCGCTGTCCAATGGACGGCGCGGAACTTTCCTTTGTGTGCGCAATGATTGTTCAGTTTTTTCAGCAAAAATCGGAGGGAAACGTCCCGTTATTTCTCGCCGGGCAGTTTCCAGTCGTGGTAGGTGGTGTGAAGCAGGCGGTGGGACCTTTCCGACAGGGGCTTTCCCAGGAATTCTCTGTAGCATCGGATGATTGAAGGATTTTCGTGGGAGAAGCGCAGCTTCATGCGTCGGTCAATGTCGTACAGCGTGGGGGCGCGAAGCGGCGCCATCTCCACGTGCCCGTGAATGGGCTGTCCGCCGCCGCCGACGCAGCCGCCGGGACAGGCCATCACTTCCACGAAGTCATAGTGAACCTTGCCCTTGGCGAGAGCCGTCAAAAGCGCGTCGGCATTGCCCAGACCGTTGACTACGGCGACTTTCAGAGTTTTGCCGGCCAGATCGAATTGCGCTTCCTTCCAGCCTTCCATGCCGCGCACGCCCTTGAAGGCGTCGGGCTCGGCGTTTTTGCCCGTCACCAGGTAGTAGGCGCTGCGCAGCGCCGCTTCCATGACGCCGCCTGTGGCGCCGAAAATGGCGCCCGCACCGCTGCCGATGCCGAAGGGCATATCCAGCGGCTCGTCTTTGAGGTCTTCGGGATGGATTTGGAGCGAACGGATCAGACGGCCCACCTCACGGGTGGTCAGCGCCACGTCCACGTCCTGCCCCGAGCCGGCACTGTTCATGATCGGCAGGGCGCACTCGGCCTTTTTGGCCAGGCAGGGCATGACGGACACCGAAAAAATCCTTGACGGATCGACGCCCAAAGTCTGAGCGTACCACGTTTTGGCGACGGCGCCGAACATCTGCTGCGGCGATTTGGCCGACGAAAGTCGATCGACGAACTGCGGCCAGTGCCCTTTGACGTAGCGCACCCATCCGGGACAGCAGGAGGTGAACATGGGGAATTCAGCGGAGTCGGCATTTTTCAGGCGCTCGATAAACTCGCTGCCCTCTTCCATAATGGTCAGGTCGGCGGAGAAATTGGTATCGAACACATAGTCGATGCCGGCCATGCGCAGCGCCGCCGCCAGACGATTGACGGTGGCGACCTGGGGTTTCATGCCGAACTCTTCGCCCCACGCCGTCCGTGGGGCCGGCGCGATCTGAACGAGGACAATTTTCTCGGGATCGTCAATGGCGTCCAGAACTTTTTGAGTGTCGTCGCGCTCAATGAGCGCGGCCGTGGGACAGTGAGTGATGCACTGACCGCACAGCGTGCACCGTGAGTCCTCGAGAGCGTAGACGCCTTTGACGTCAACGATGGCCTTCTGTCCCGTGTTGACGACGTCCCACACGTTGGTGTGCTGAATGTTGTCGCAGACCTGAACACAGCGCATGCACTTGATGCAGCGCGAGAAATCGCGGATCAGCGGAAAATCGGCGTTGGTGCGGCGATGGTCGATCTGCTTCCTGAAGGGGCTGTCGTGAATGTTTAGTTCGTTGGAAATCTGCTGAAGCTCGCAGTTGCCGCTGCGCACGCACAGCGTGCAGTTGACGTCATGCTCCGAAAGGATCATCAGCAGATTGTTTCGGCGGGCTTCGCGGGCCTTGCGGCTGTTGGTGTGAATGATCATGCCCTCTTCGACGGGGTTGTTGCATGCCGTGAAAAGTCTCTCGTAGCCCTCGACTTCAACGACGCAAATTCGACAGGCGCCGATTTCGTTGATGTTTCTCAGAAAGCAGAGCGTGGGAACGTGAATTCCCGCGGCTTTAGCGGCGTCGAGGATGGTGGTTTTGGGCGGGACGTGAATTTCCTTTCCGTCAATGACGACATTTACCATTTTTCGACTCTGCCTCCTCTGAACAGACCGTAGCCGAAGTGATCGCAGCGCAGACAGCGTCCTGACTCCTGGCACGCTTCTTCGTCGGTCATGCCGATTTCCATGAGCTTGAAGTCGTGAATACGTTCCGCCGCAGCGCGTTCGCGCATATTCACGCGGCCGCAGGATTTGTGATCGTCAAAGCGGACCTGGGGCACCTCCACGCCGCTTTCAATGACGTGGTTGAACCCGAGATATTCATCGATATTGGCTGCCGCAACTTTGCCGCCGGCGATGGCGCGGATCACCGTCGCCGGGCCGGTGACGCAGTCGCCGCCGGCGAAAATACCCGTGGTGTCCTTGACGCCGGTGGTGTCAAGGCTTTCGATGGTGCCGCGCTTGACGGGGATTCCGTACTGCTCGAATTTGCGGGATTCAATGCCCTGGCCGACGGCCACCAGAACGCGGTCGCAGGGAATGTCGAACTCATCCTGTGCCGAGTTGCACGGCACGGGGCGGTTGTTTTTGATTTCGCCGACGATCTGCGGTTTGACGCGAAGCGACACGGCTTTGCCGTCGGCGTCCCTGTTGATGCCCATGGGCGCGTGAAGTTCCATGATGTCACAACCGTCGGCTACGGCACCTTCCACTTCTTCGGGCAGAGCGGTCATATCGGCCTTGCGGCGGCGATAAACGATTTTCACGCTTTTCGCGCCGCAGCGGACGGCGGAGCGCGCCACGTCCATGGCCACGTTGCCGCCGCCGACGACGCAGATGTCCATGCCGGTAAAGTCGGGGAACTGATCGTCGCCGATGGAGCGGAGCATTTCCACGGCGGAGATGACGCCTTGAGCCTCTTCTCCGTCAATTCCCAGCTTGCGGTCGATGTGAGCGCCGATGGCGATGTAAAGCGCGTCGTAGCTTTCGCGCAGCTGAGCGATGGAAATGTCGGCGCCCACGCTGGTTTCGGTGATGACGTGGATGCCGGCGGCCAGAAGGCCGTCGATTTCGCGGTCAAGAACCTCCCGCGGCAGGCGATAGGCGGGAATTCCGTAACGCAGCATGCCGCCCAGTTTTTTGCGCTGTTCGTAAATGGTGACGTCGTGTCCCATAATGGCCAGATAGTAAGCGGCGCTCAGTCCCGCGGGGCCGCCGCCGATAACGGCGATTTTTTTGCCCGTGGAGGGCATGGGTTCGGGAACGGGAACTTCCTCGGCATGTTCCACGGCGTAGCGTTTGAGGCCTCTGATGTTGATGGGGTTGTCCACCATGGTGCGGCGGCAGCGGTTCTCGCAGGGATGCTCGCAGATCATGCCGCACACGGCGGGAAGAGGGTTGTCCTTGCGGATCAGCCGAACGGCGTCGGCGTAGCGGCCCGCGTGGATCAGCGCCACATAACCGGGAATGTCCACGTGAGCCGGGCACAGCGCCACGCAGGGTACCGGCTGGTTTTGAAGGGTCATGCAGCGGCCGTGGGCGATGTGCTCCTCAAAGTCTTCGCGGAAGCCTCGAACACCCTTGAGCACCATTCTGGCGGCTTCCTGTCCGATGGCGCAGTCCGAGGAAATGGAGATGCTTTCGGCCGTGCTCTCGATGGTGTCAATGGTTTTCTCCGTCGCCGATCCGTTGAGCACGTCGTCGAGCATTTCCTCGAGACGTTTCAGTCCCACGCGGCAGGGAACGCATTTGCCGCAGGACTGAGAGTGGCAGATATGGAGAAATGAGACGGCCAGGTCAATGGGGCACAAATCGGGCGGACTGGCCTGTATCCTTCGCTCCATGTCCTTGTAGAGGCCCTCGACGGTGGTCTGGGCCTGATTTTGGGTGACGATGCTGAGTCTGCTCACAGTTTCCTTCCCCCAATTACGAAGTTATGCGGCGTGCCGCTGCCGTCCCCTACGGCAGGCGGGGCGACCGCCACTTCTCATGAAATGGTGAGAGGCATGAGGCATCAAAAGCGCAGGTCGATGACGTGCCGGCCGACCGTTTTCTTTTTGTCTCGAAATTCATGAGAAAGTGTCATTTATTTAAGTATTCTACACGTTTTTATCCAGCAAAACAAGGACAATATAAAAATAATATAACGGCAAATGGTGGTAAAGGACGTGCAGGCGGTTTTCCGCCGCGCTGATTATCGCCTGTTTTGAATGGGGTTTCGCGTCGGCGGCGGGGTCTTTGATGCCAAATCCCGGGAAACCCGAGAGCCGGCGAACCGCAAACCGCAGTGCGGCGGGGAAGTGCGCGCCGTTGAGAAAATAAAAACGGCGTTCAGGCGAAACGGCAGCGCCATATTTCCCCATGGCGCCGGGAAAAGTTTTATACGATGGAAGGCGCTCTCTGAAAATACAAATCGCTGCGCCGACTCGATGAAAGTCGGCGCAGCGACGGCACTCGCGGCATGCCCGCCAGGGAATTTTTCCCGAATTTTTCGGGCGTGCGTTTCTAGCCGCCGAGATAGGCCTTTTTGATTTCCGGAGAGTTCATCAGTTGGCTGCCCGTGCCCGAGGCCACGATTTTTCCCGTTTCCATGACGTAACCGCGGTCAGCCGCGGAGAGAGCCATGCGGGCGTTCTGCTCCACCAGCAGGACAGTGGAACCGTTGCGGTTCAGGTTGACGATGATCTTGAAGATTTCTTCTACCAGAATCGGCGCCAGTCCCATGGAAGGTTCGTCGAGCATGAGAAGCTGAGGGTGTCCCATCAGCGCGCGCCCCATGGCGAGCATCTGCTGCTCGCCGCCCGAAAGGGTGCCGGCCATCTGGCCGCGGCGCTCGCCCAGCCGCGGGAACAGACTGTAAACCGCGTCCAGATCTTTATTTCGCGCCGCCGTTCCGTGCCGGTAGCGAGTGAAGGCTCCCAGCTCCAGATTTTCTCTGACGGTCATGTGGAGAAACACATGACGGCCCTCGGGAACCTGGGCCAATCCCCTGGAGACCAGCCGATAAGCGGGGATCTTGCCGATCGGCTCTCCGCAGAAGGTAATGCTGCCCGTGCGTGAGCGCAAAAGTCCCGAGATGGTGTTCAGCGTGGTGGATTTTCCCGCCCCGTTGGCGCCGATGAGGGTGACGATTTCTCCCTGACGGACGTCGAAGGAAATGCCCTTGATGGCGTGAATGCTGCCGTAATAGACGTTGATGTCCTTGACGCTAAGAATGGTGTCTGTCATGGACTTCCTCCTTCTGCCGTCCCAAATAGGCCTCGATGACCGCCGGGTTGCCCTGAATGTCCGCGGGAGTGCCCTTGGCGATGATGCGGCCGAAGTTGAGCACACAGATGCCCTCGCAGAGATTCATCACCAGGTTCATGTCATGTTCGATGAGCATCACCGCAATGGGAAAAAGCTCGTGAATGCGGCGGATGCTGTCGGCCAGTTCCAGAGTCTCGGAGGGATTCATCCCCGCCGCCGGCTCGTCCAGCAGCAGCAGAGATGGATACGTGGCCAGTGCCCGAACGATCTCGAGGCGGCGCTGCGCGCCGTAGGGCAGCGACCCGGCTCTCACGTCCGCCACGTTCTGCATGTCGAAAATGGAGAGCAGCTTCAGCGCGCGGTGATGAGCGGCAAGTTCGCGCCGGCGATAAGCGGAGGTGTGGAACAGCGCGCTGAAGAGACTGTAATGAGTGTCGTTGGTCATGGCCACCTTCACGTTGTCCGCCACGCTGAGATTGTTGAAAAGACGAATGTTCTGAAACGTTCGGGCGATGCCGAGGCGGTTGACCGCTATGGGCGACATGTTTGCCGTGTCCTCGCCGTCGAGAAGCACCGAACCCGACGTAGGCTGATACACCTTCGTAAGAAGGTTGAAAATCGTCGTCTTGCCGGCGCCGTTGGGTCCGATGAGGCCGGCGATTTCAGTGCGCCCGATGGTGAGGTCGAAATTTTCCACGATGTGCAGGCCGCCGATGGTCAGGCCGAGATTGATGCACTCCAAAATGGGCGATCGCGTGACGTCCCGTTCGGGAACCATGCCCCGTGAGGGCACGGGAACAAGCTTCGTGGCGCTCATGAGCGAGACCTCCTTGATCGGCCGCGTTGAGAAGCGGGATTGATCCTGCTGAAAAAAACTCTCAGCGTCGCGTTGTTGGTGACCAACATGATGCCGATGAGCGTCACTGCGTAGATGAGCATACGGTAATCGCGAAAATTCCGCAGCTTTTCGGGCAGCACCGTCAGCACGGCGGCGGCGATGATGGAGCCCATGAGATTTCCCTGCCCGCCCAGAACGACGAACACCAGAATTAAAATGGACGTGTTGAAGTCGAATTTATTGGCCACCACGGTAGAGTAGTTTTGGGCGAAGAGCGCGCCTGCTGCGCCCGCCAGCGCCGCCGAGATGACGAAAGCCGTCATTTTGAAGCGCGTGATGTCGATGCCCACGCTTTCGGCGGCAATCCGGTCGTCGCGGATGGCCATAAAAGCCCGTCCCCAGCGGCTGTTGCACAGGTCGTAGACAATCACCAGAGCCAGCAGAAGCAACAGCGTGCCGGCGCCGAAGGTGGCGATCTTGCGTATTCCTCCAATTCCCATGGGGCCGTTAATGATCATTCGGCCGCCTTTCAGCAGCCCCGTGGCGTCTTTCAGCATGGACAGATGAAGCCCTGTTTGGTCAACGCCGAAGTAGAAATTGTTCAGCAGACTTTTGATAATTTCGCCGAAAGCCAGCGTGACAATGGCCAGATAGTCGCCCCGCAGGCGCAGCACGGGGATGCCGATGAGAAATCCCGCGGCGCCGGCAAAGGTCGCTCCGCAGAGCAGAGAAAGCACCAGCCGCAGCGGCCCGAAGGGAATCCAGGGCTGAAGCAGAATGGAGCAGGCGACGCCGGAAAAGGCGCCGACGGACATAAATCCCGCGTGTCCCAGGGACAGCTCGCCCAGAATGCCCACCACCAGGTTAAGCGAAACCGCCATGACGGCGTAGGCGCAGATGGGCACCAACATTCCGCGCATGGCGGAACTCAGCGCGTGTCCGGCGATCATCCCCTTGAGTATAAGGTAACACAGAGCCACGAAGGCATAACTTCCCCAAACCCGCCGGGCTTCGGAGCGCTTCAGACTGATCATCTTTTTCATGGCTCAAACCTTCTCCTGAATGTGACGTCCCAGAAGTCCCGCCGGCCTGACCAGCAGAACGACGATGAGAACCGTAAAGACCACCGCGTCGGAAAGCTGCGTGGAGATATAGGCCTTGGCGAAAATCTCAATGATGCCCAACAGCAGTCCGCCCACCAGCGCGCCGGGAATGGAACCGATGCCGCCGAAGACGGCCGCGGTAAAAGCTTTGATGCCCGGCAGAGAGCCCGTGGTGGGCATGAGAGTGGGGTAGGCCGAACAGAGCAAAATGCCGGCTATGGCCGCCAGTCCCGAGCCGATGGCGAAGGTCAGTGAAATCGTGCCGTTGACGTTGATGCCCATGAGCTGGGCCGCCGCTTTGTCTTCGGCGCAGGCGCGCATGGCCATGCCCATACGGGTTTTGGAGACGAAGGCCGACAGCCCCGCCATGATGACCACGCATGACACGATGGTGACCAGCGTGACCAGGGAGACCGACAGCTGACCGTCGAAGAACTTTACTGCGCCGTTCCCCACAATGGAGGGGAACATCTTGGGATTGGACGTCCACAGCAGCAACGCCGTGTTTTGGAGAAAATAGCTCACGCCGATGGCCGTGATGAGCACGGCCAGCGAGGGGACGTTGCGCAGCGGTTTGTAAGCCAGTTTTTCCACCACGACGCCCAGTACGGTGCACAGGACGACGGACAGAACGACGCCCAATGCCGCAGGCAACTGAAACCGAAAGACGGCATAAAAGCACACATAGGCCCCCACCATAATCACGTCGCCGTGGGCGAAGTTCAGCATCCTGGCGATGCCGTAAACCATGGTGTATCCCAGGGCGATAATGGCATAAATGCTGCCCAGGCTGATCCCGCTGATAATGTAATGCAGAAAAATCATGGCACACCTCTGAATTTAACGGAATAATCTCAACTGAAGCGGCGGTCGGCGCTGCCGGAAAATCGAAAAACGGAAGTGCCGCCAAAAGGCCGCCATGGCGGTCATTCCGACGGCACTCCCTGAAAGCGGAGGAATAAACTGCCCCTTCGCCCCCTTTGAAATGAAAACGCTTCGATGAAAAAGAGGCCCTGACTCTTGTGCCGTCAGTTTTTCAATAAAAGGGGCGAAACCGAAATTTAATCAAGTCCCACGTACACGCCGCTTTTGATGACCATGCCCTTGGGATCTTTGCTGACGGCTCCCTTGGAGCTCCAGGTCATGTGGGTGCCCGTAATGCCGTTGAAGGTCATGGTGGTGAACTGCTGGATCATCAGGTCGTTGAGCTTTTCGGCGGACATGTCGGGCGTCGCTTTGGTGTCGCTCAGCGCCTGGGCGTAGGCGTAAACGCAGTCGTAAGCGTCGGCGGCAAACTGATTGGGAATCTCCCCGAAGCGCTTCTGATATTCAGCCACAAAGGCCTGGCTGCGGGGGTCCTTTGAATCGGCGCTGAAAGGCGTCAGAAGCATGACGCCCTCCGCCAGAGCGGTATTGAAGCCTTCCATGGTCAAAATTCCGTCCATTCCGTCCACGCCGAACCATTTGGGGGCGTAGCCCATGCCGGCCGCCTGAGCGAGAATTAAAGAGGCGTGCTGATAGTACATGGGGAGGAACACCAGATCGGCACCGGCCTGCCGCGCTTCGGAAAGCTGCACCGAGAAGTCCGTGTCGTTGCCGTCGGCAAAGGTGGTGTCGCTGACGACGGTCAGTTTATGGGCGGGCGCCTCTTCGATGAAGGTATCGTGAATGCCTTTGGAATAGACGTCGTCGTTCTTCCAGATGACGGCGATTTTAGAGCCCAGGTTCTTCTCGGCGATGTAGCGGGCTGAAGCGGATCCCTGATTGGGGTCTACGAAGCACATCTGGAAGACGTTGTCCTTATCCATGGTGACGGCTACGGAGGAAGCCGAGGGGGTGAGGGCGAAAATGCGGTCGGCGAAGTTCTCCGCCGCCGTCGCTTCGCAGGGCTTCGACGTAACGGACCCCAGAGAAAGCTGCATTCCCCAGTCTTTCAGCACGTTATAGGCGTTCACCGCTTTTTCGGCGTCGTGAGTGTCGTCTTCGTACTTCAGCTCAAATTTGATGGGCCCGCCGGCAGCGTTGATTTCGTCCACGGCAATCTGTGCGCCGTTCTTTGCCGCGTTGCCGTAAATGGCCGCGCCGCCCGTCAGCGGTCCCGTGCCGCCCAGTTTAAAAGCCTCGGCGGCGAAAGCGCCTGAGGCCAGAGCGCCCATGCACGTCACAGCGGTTGCCAATGCGTACCATCTTTTTCTCATGAACATCAACCCTTTCCTGAATTTTCCGACAACTGAGCCGGAAAATCCTTTCTTTTCAGCATGCCGGATTTTTGACGTCAACGGCGTACCGTTAACGCGAAATTATAATGTGAATTTTCTAAAAAGTAAATCTTTAATCTTATTTTAGAATGTATTTTAAATGTATTTTGCCTATGTCAAGGCTTAAAAACTGATGACAAATGATACACAATTCGGTTCATCGGGCAAAAAACGGCAGAGCCCGGAGGCCGGAATTCTCCCGATGAAAAAGTTCTTTTGGGGAAAAATCCGTAAGGTAAAAGGAAAACGACGACGCACAGGTCCCCATGGCGCTCCCGAACCCCGCATGATTGCGTCACCCGCCGTCACTTAAACGGCGGCGGCGCCGATTTCGAAGGAAGGTTAAAGTTGCCGTGATGGCTCAACGCCATGGCGTTTGAGAAAATCGCGGATGAGCCCGCCGGCCACGGTAATTCCGCCGGGAACGTTCTCGGGGATTTCCTCGGGGGCAAACCAGCGGGCCTCGCCGATTTCCGTGCCGTCGGGGCGAAGCTCGCCGCTTTTCCACTGGGCGCGGCAGGCCAGCATGAGCGACCTCGGAAAGGGCCAGTACTGACTGGACAAATACTGAACGCTGCCGCGGTCCACCTCAATGCCCACTTCCTCGCGGACTTCGCGCACTACGGCGTCCTCGAGGGATTCTCCCACTTCAAGGAAGCCCGCCAAAACGCTGTAACGGTTGAACTTGTGCTGAAGGTTTTTTGCCAGCAGAAGCTTTCCGCGGCGCTCCACGGCCACAATCATGGCGGGACAGATCACCGGGAAAAGCATGTGCCCGCACCTGGGACATTTCATGGCGCGTTCGCCGGGTGCGGGCATCATTTTCGTGCCGCAGACGCCGCAGTATTGTGACTGACGGTGCCAATCGGCGAGCCCCCAGCCCGTGCTCATAAAGCGGAAGGCCGCCAAGCCGAATTGCAGCCCGAAATCGCGGCGGCCGAGAGCGCTCCAGCCTCGAGGCAGCGGTCCTTCGTCGGTTCGTCCCCACAGACAGCCCGCCGGGGCGAGATTTTCGTAGGAGCCGGCGTCGCGCAGCGGCAGCGTTTCGGCTTCCTCGGCGGAGGGCAGACGTCCTTGAAAGAGGAGGACGTTGTCCCCCTGAAATATTATGGCTTTGCTTTCATCATCCATGGAATTTCAGTCCGGCTTTCAGCAGGAAGATGAGAAGCGGCGACGCGGCGGCGGCGATGGCTCCCGTAATCAGCATTTCCACAAACACGCCGGTGAAGCTCTGACGGCGCGTCACCGCCGCAAAATAGGCCAGCGCCGCGGTAACGGCGACGGCGAAAAGCGCTGAGACGGGCAGAGCGATCCAGGTGCTGCGAAAGGCGAAGCAGGGCCACAGCAGAACCAGCGCCGTGAGGGCGGCCTCGAAGGCAAAGACTACGGCACCGCGCAGTGCGGAGCTTCGTCCGGCGGCGCTGCGCGATGAAAAGGCGGCAGCCGTTCCGGCGAGGACGAAGGCGGAAGCGGTGCAGAGCGCCGCCTTGGCGGCCGATTTCAGGGAGAAATAGACGGCGAAGGCTGAAAGCATGCTCACAAAGAGGACGACGGCGCCGTAAAGCCGGTAGACGGCGGATTTTATGGACTGAAGACCGGCGGTGTCCATGACGCCGTCCAGTTTTTTGCTGATTTGCTCCGATTTTTCTCCGAACTCCCGGGCTTGAGGCACGTCCACGGCGGCGGCGAATTCTTTAAAGGCGGCACCTTCTCCGGCTTCAATGCGGCTGATGACAAAAGAGCTGCCGAAGACGCGCGACAGCGCGCTCCACCAGATTTTTCGAAACCGCCGAAGCGCGGGAGTTTGTCCCGTCAGCTCCGACAAAGAACGTGCCAATTCCTTTTTCTCTGCGGCGGCGGCCTTGAGGATTTCGCTTTCCGCGCCGGCACGGGGCGCCAATGCGTCAAAAAGCACGGCGGCTTCGGCCGTGCGGCGCTGAGCTTTCAGAGCCGCCTGCAGGGCCGTTTCTCCAAGTTTTACTTTCTGTTCGTCAATATTTTGCTCGTTCATGTAACTCCCTCCTTATGGTGAGAGATGAGATCCGTCACAGATGCTTCGTGCCGCCACGAGACCGCTGGCGGCGGCCTGAATGATGCCGCGGCTCACGCCGGCGCCGTCGCCTGCGAGGTACAGGCCTTTGACGCCCGGAGCCGCCATGTCGCTGCCGAGACTGACGCGCAGCGAATACAGCTTGATCTCCACGCCGTAGAGCAGCGTGTCGCTCTGATTGACGCCGGGCATAATGACGTTCAACGCGTCAAGAAATTCGATAATGTCCGTCATCTGCCGGTGAGGCAGCACCAGACTCAGATCGCCGGGGACGGCGGGGCCCGTTGGCGGGATCATTCCGCGGCCAATTCGGTCGGGCGTGGAGCGCCGGCCGTTTCTGAGGTCACCCAGTCGCTGAACCAACAGTCCTCCGCCGGCGAGCATGTTGGCCAGACGGGCGATGTGAGTGGCATAGCCGATGGGATCGGTAAAGGGCTTGGTGAAATTTTTCGTCACCAGAATGGCGAAGTTGGTGTTCTGCGAGTGCCGGTGCTTCAGGCTGTGGCCGTTGGCCGTCACCAGACGGTGCGCCGTGTCGTATTCCGACACCACGAAGCCCGAGGGGTTCATGCAGAAGGTTCGCACTCGGTCGTCGAAGGTGGGCGTGTTGTAAATGCATTTGACTTCGTAAAATTTCCTCGTCAGTGCCTCGCAGACGCTGTCGGGAACTTCAACGCGAACGCCGATGTCCACCGGCATGGAGCCGATGGGCATTTTGAATTCTTCGATGATGCCTTCCAGCCATGCCGCACCGCTTCGTCCGGGGGCGACGATGACGCTGTGTCCCCGGAATTCGCCCCCGTCGTCGGTTCTTACGCCCACGACGTGGCCGTCGCAGGTCAGCACGGATTGAACGCCGGTTTCCATAAGGATTTCGCATTTGTCCTTTAAGTGTCGGTACATGGCGTCCAGCACTTCCCGAGAGGCGTCGGTGCCGATATGGCGGATTTTTGCGGGAAGCACTTTAATGCCCGCCGCTGCGGCGCGCCCTATGGTGTCGCTCACCTCGGGGCCGCGGGGCTCGTAAAAGTGACAGTCGGCTCCGAAAGCCACAAAGGAAGCGTCCACTTCTTCGATAAGTCGTTGAAGGCGGTCCTTGCCCACGAACTCTTCAAGGTTGCCGCCGAAGCCCGTGGTCACCGTCAGCTTGCCGTCGGAAGCGGCCCCTGCGCCGCCCCATCCCGCCACCACGGCGCAGGAGGGACAGTTGACGCAGTGATCGGTCTTGCCCGTCAGAATGGGACACTGACGTTGATCGATCAGCGGGCCTCTGTCGAGAATCAGCACTTTTTTGTGCCGCCGCGTCAGCTCCAGAGCCGCAAAAATGCCCGAGGGGCCCGCGCCGACGATAATGGCGTCATAGATCATTGAGGCTCAGTCCTTTATGATGCGAAAAATTATCCCTTGCCGAATATATTATAGCATGGGGCGCCGTTGTCGGTGCCTTGTTTCCCGTCTTGCAACAGGGTCCCTTTTGAGATAAACTTTGAAAAAAAGGAAGAGGAGAAAATTGATGGAATTTGAAAAGAGCGCGGCGGTCAGCGACGGTGAGAGAATAATTCGTCAAAAGGTTTTTGTGGAAGAACAGGGCTATGAAAACGAGTTCGACGACATTGACGGCGCCCCCGGAACGTGTCACATTCTGGCTCTGCTGGAAGGCGTTCCCGTCGGCTGCTGCCGCGTCTTTCCCGAGGGGCCGGGCCGGTGGCGCATCGGGCGCGTAGCCGTCCTCCGTGACTTTCGTCGGCGCGGAATTGCGTCGGCGCTGCTCAAGGAGGCCGAAGACTTCCTCAGAGCGCAGGGCGCCGGGAGCGTCCTCGTGGGAGCGCAATGTACGGCCGCGGAGCTGTATCGACGCTCGGGCTACGTTGTGTGCGGTTCCGTCTTCTATGACGAAAAGACGCCCCACGTTCCCATGATCAAAAATCTCGACGGCGCGCCGCGGACAGTGAAAAATCGTTGAAGCGAAGGGCCGGAAGGCCGGCGGAATTTTCCGGCGGCGGTCTCGGCGCCGTCAAAAGAATTGGAGGGAAAAACATGAGAGACGGAAGAGCGTTCTTGGCGGTTCTTGCGGCAGGCGTCATGGCCTTTTTGGCGGCCTCGGCGCTGCCCGCTTCGCAGGCATGGGCGTCGGAGCTTCCCGTGAAGGCCATATGGCTGAAGGATTGCCCCGACGGACTGTCCGCCGGCGAACCCTTTGTGGCTGCCAGCGGCGAGTTTGAGGTCGATCTCCTGTTTATGGCCGCCGGCCCCGTGAAGGACTTCAAGGTGCTGGCCCTGGAGTTTAAGGACATTGACGAGGCGGGCAAGCCGGTGTTTGACGTCAAAGAGCTCCATTGTCTTGACGAGCTGACGCCCGAACATCCCCTTGCGGTAACGACGGTCTTTTACGGAGATCTGCCCAACAACGGCATTTCCTATGTGGACGGAGAGGGAAAGACGCGAAACTTTTCCGTGGGAATAAGCGGCGAAGACGGTTCGCTGACGCTGAACGAATTCTGATGCAAAACGGGACAGTTCCGCCGGTTTTATGGGGAACTGTCCCGTTGCTTTTGAAAAACGACCGGAGGCGCACGAACTCCATGGAATCGGCGCTCAGTTGGCCGTCATTTCGTTTTTGCCGCCGAAAAAGAGCGCAAGACCGGCGCCGATGACCGCCATACCGGCGGCCAGCTGGGGCGTTAGCTTTTCTCCCAGAAAGATCATCGCCAGAACGCAGGTTCCCAGCGGTTCGCCCAGAATGCCCGCCGTCACCGTTGTGGCGCTGAGCCATCGGAGCAGAAAATTGAAGACCATTTGACCGCCGATGGTGGAAATCAGAGCCAGAGCGAAGAAACAGGCCCACGTGGCACGGCCGTAGCCGATGAAAGAGTTTCCCCTGAAGAAGCCGTAAAGTGCGAGAAAGACGGCGCCGGCTCCGTAGCTGAGAAAGGAATAGGTCAAGGCCCCCATCTTTCGGCGCGCCATCTGTCCCGACAGAAAATAGAGACTGATCACCGCGCCGGAAAGGAGCGCCAGAGCGTCGCCCCAAAGCGCCGCTTCGCTGATGCGGAAATCGCCGCCGCCGATCAGCAGCGTTCCCGCAATGGCAACGGCGCAGCCCACAACAGACCGTCGCGAAACTTTTTCATGGAGGAGCAGTCTTCCCCAGAACATGTTGAAAATGGGCTGAAGCGCCGCAAGCACCGTGGCGCATGAAACTGACGTGAAGCCGATGGAGCTGATCCACATGACATAATGGGCTGCCAGAAAGAAACCTGCCGTGGCGCAGAGCGAAAAATTCCGTCGATCGGGACGAAAAATTTCGCGGCGCCGGCGGGGATGGAGCATCACCCAGGGGAAAAGCACCGCCGCAGTGATGAACAGTCGATAAAAAGCGATAATCGCCGGCGGAGCCGCCGCCAATTTTGAGAAAATGCCCGACGCCGACAGCATCATCACGCCGCCCGCCAGCGCCGCATAGAGAACGGAAGTGCGTTTCATCGTCGTTCCTTCCTTAACATCGGGTTTTGACCGAGATCATAGCAGAAATTTTCAGGCCGGTGAAGTTCATGGCCGCCGAGGGAAGTCGGAAAAAAGAACATTTCACCGCGGGACGGTTTTCCATCTCCTGTATTGTGGGAGCAAAGGCCCCGTGCCGTCGATTTTTTCACAAAAAAGCGTGCGTCGGAAGTGGTCGGGAAGCGCCCATGGTCCATTTCGGCAGCGCTCCCGCCGGCAAAAAATTTACGCCCCTCTGTTCGGCGGGATCAGGCGCTTTGATTATTATAGAGCATCGCCTGAGGCCTTTTTCTCTGCCACTTAGTTAAAAAACGTCGCGCTCAGCCCCACAATCGGCCTGAGCGCTTTCCATGGGCGGGGCAAAATGATACACTGAGATGGTGTTCTGCTGCGGCTCGCCGGGCGGGGCGCCTTTATTTTTTTGCCCGACCGTTGCGGGCGCCTTTGGACGGCGCCTGTCAGCCTGATAGAGAGAGGTGAACCCTGTCTCCATGGGGAGGCAACCGTGGCGCGCCTTTGTTTTTTGAAAACATTGGAGGAGGAATGAACGATGAACCTCTATGACCGTCTGAAGGAACTTGGCATCCGGCTGCCTCGTTCGACGCCTCCGTCGGCGTCCTACTGCCCCGGCGTCAAAGCGGGAGCGTTGCTTTTTACCGCGGGACAGACGCCCAAAGTGGACGGCCAGCTTCAATACCGCGGGAAGTGCGGCGTCGACCTGTCTTTGGAAGAAGCGCAGGCCGCCGCGCGACTGTGCGCCGTCAACTGTCTGTCCATCGCGGACCGGCTCTGCGGTTTGGACCAAGTGGTCCGCGTCGTGAAGGTCACGGGGTTTGTGAACTGCTCCTCCGATTTCACTGATCAGTCGAAGGTCGTGGACGGCGCCTCGAAGCTGCTGTACGAACTTTTCGGAGCGACCGGCGCTCACGCCCGCAGCGCCGTGGGCGCGTCGTCCCTTCCGGGAAACGCTCCCTGCGAGGTGGAAATGGTCTTTCAAGTCAGGCCGTGACGCCTGCGCACGTTTCGCGAAAGGCGGAACAAGCGGGGACCGAGTCGAAAAATAAAGACGGTGCAGAGGTGAGCGTTCGGTGAGAAGAAAAGGCCGCGAAGTGAAAAATACGGATCGGGTCGGGAACGTCATCGAAGACGGGCGTCTGCTTCATCTCGCGTCTGTCGGCAGTTGGGGCGCTCCCCATGCCGTTTCCGTCGATTACGGCGGCCGAGAGCGGAACGGTTTGTATTTTCACGACGCTCTCGCCGGGTGCAAGGCGGGGCTTCTGCTCGTCCATCCCCGGGCGTCGTCCTGCATCATCGCCGCCGCCGTGGAGCTCCATCTGTCAAAGGCGGAGCCCATGGGGCAGGTGGACCGCAACGTCACGGGAACGGGGCGCATCTGGGAAAAGCGGAATTCAGCGGAGAAATGCCGCATCGGCGGCGCGCTGAAGGCGCATTGCGGCCCGGCGGCGATTTCCGTTATCGAACCGGCGGAGGGATTGGGGAAAACGCCGTCCATGTCGGGGTACTTAAAAGCGAAGGGCTTGCCGGCAAGACCGAAGGCTGCCCCAATCCCGACAATTTCGGAGCGACGGTGGTGAAACGGCGGTGACAAAGAAAAATTTTTCGCCCGGGAAAGGGGCGGACAGGACATTCAAGGGCATTGCCCTGAGCGGCATGACGGGCATTCTGTGGGGACTGACGACGCCCGCCACAAAGCTGCTCGGCCGGGAGGGCGTGTCCATCTCTCTGGCGGTGCTGATCCGCATGCTCATGGTGTCGCTGATTCTCTGGGTTTGGCTGAGGCTCTGCCATCCCCATCAGCTGAAAATAACACGCAGGGACCTGAAGCGCATTTTCTGGTTTTCTCTGTTGGGGCCCACGGGGCTCTATCTGGGGTTCATGTTGTCCGTCGAATATCTCGAGGCCGCTTCGGCGCTGGTGCTGCACTACACCTATCCCATTGTGACGGTGCTGTGTTCTTCGCCGGTCACCGGCGAGCGGCCCACGAAATGGGACTTCGCGGGAGCCTGCCTGGTGGCGCTGGGCGTGGTGTGTTCGGTGATGACGCCGCAGTGGACGCTCAACACTCACATCGACGTGAGAGGCGTGCTGTGGGGGATCGCGGCGGTGGCGGGCATTGTGGGGCAAACCCTTCTTGTGCGCGCTTCCAGCACCAGGGGCAGCACCGTTACGGGCTGGGGATTTTTCTTTTATACGCACCTCTGCGGCATTTTCTGGACGACGCTGTATATTTTCGCCGCCGGTGAATGGAGAAACTTTTCCGCGGTTACGCCCTATGCGGGAGTCCTGATTTTCGTGCCCTCTTTTTTCGGCTGTCTGGTGGGGTATTCGCTTTATTTCAAGTCGTTGGAGTGCGTCCCCGCATCGGTTTCCAGTCTCATGGCCTCGGTGGAGATTCTCTCGGCGGTGGGGCTCACGGCCTGGGCGACGAAGGCGGTCCCTTCGCTGCCGGAGCTGGTGGGTTGCGCTTTTATCTTTTCGGCCATCGCTTTGGTCTCTTTAAAGCATTTAGGCAAAGGCGCCGGAAACTGAAATGGGCGCGCCTCTTGAGAGCGGTTGCGCTCGCCGGCGGTGACGTCGGCCTTTTCGGAAAAGGCTGTCAGCGGAGCTGAATTTAAAAAATGCGTGAAAATCTTTCATTCAAAGAACTTCTCGTTCTCGGCGGCGGCCTGTTTTCAATGCACTTCGGCGCGGGCTGTCTGCTCTATCCCGTGACGTGGGGCGCTGATGCGGGCAGCGCGGTCTTTTGGACGTACGCTGGCATTTTCCTTTCGGCCGTGGTCCTTCCTTTTTTGGGTTATGTGGCTTTGGTAAGGGGCGGCGGCAACTTTCTGACGCTGATTTGCCGGCCGGCGCCCAAATTCGGCCTGTGCGCCGTGGCGCTGACCATCCTCATTCTCGGCCCCTTCTTCATGATGCCGAGAATTACGGCGGCCCTGTGGTCTGCCATCCTTCAGCTGACGGGCACTTCCGGCAGTTTCGCGTCGCAATGTTCCTTCAACGGGCTGCTCTATCTGGCGGTCTTCCTGTTTGTCTCCGGCAAGGGAAAAGTGGTGGAGCGCATCGGCAAAATTTTCTTTCCGCTGCTGGTCGTTATCGTCACGGCCGTCATCGCTCAAAGCATGGCGACGCCTCTTGCGCCGCGCGTGCCGCCGGTTTTCAGCGATCATCCCGTGGTTCACGGCTTCATCGCCGGGTATGCGGCGGGCGATCTTCAGTGCGCTCTCGCCTATGGGCTCGTGGCCGTTCAGGGCATCGGAAATGCCGGCATTGCGCCTCGAAGCGTGGGGGCCAATCTGCTGAAAGTCTGCGTCGTCGGTCTGGGGCTCCTTGCCCTGGCGCATCTGGGGCACATGATCGCCGGCGCCAACACGGGCGGAACCATTCGTCTAAACCTTTCGGCGCTTTACGTCCAAATGGTGGTCAACCTCTGGGGAAGCGCCGGAGGCCTGGTCTTTCTTGCTGCTCTTGCCACGGCCAGTCTGACGGCTACCATGGGGGTTGCGTCGTCAACGGCGTCGCTGTGGGAAGAAATTTTCAACGGCCGCCTGTCCTACGGAAAAATCTGTGCGCTGACCTGTGTCCTCGCCTGCATGGTGTCGTCGGCCGGGCTGGATCCCATTATCAGCGTCATCGGGCCCGTGCTCGACGCCTGCTATCCCGTGTCCATTGTGCTCTCGCTGTATTATTGTCTGTGCGGAAACTGTCTGAAGCCGGGGAACCTTCGGGCGGCGCGGGCGTCTCTGATCGCCGCGGCTCTGACGGGCGGCGTCGGACTGATTCACGGTTACGCGATGCTTTTCAATCTCCGTCTTCCGGGATTTGAACGGTTTTACGCGGCGCTTCCGCTGTCCTCGGTTTCTCTGGCCTGGGTGCCCCTTTCGGCGGCGGCCTATGCGGCGACGTGGCTGTGGGCGTGGCGGAGCAGGCGCGTCGCTGCGGCGGAAAATGCCTAGCGGCGCTTTCTTCTTTTCGCGGTTTTGCAGGGAAAACCCTCACGGCGTGGGCGTCCTTGCAGAAAAGGCGCGCCCGGTGCCGCGGCGGCGGAGTCTGAACGACCGAGGAGCGATGATGGTTTTTTCGACCAAGGAAAAAAATGTGACGCCCTTTGAAAACGACGTCATTGATAGGGGTGAACTTCGTGAGCGCTGAAACGCCGGTGGAATTTTTAATTCCCTTTGCGGGGACGGCGGTGGGGTCGGCCTCGGCCTATTTTATGAAAAACGGACTGAATCGAAGTCTTTCCCGCGGGATGGAGGGATTTGCCGCAGGCGTGATGACGGCCGCGTCGGTGTGGAGTCTGCTCATTTCTTCCATGGAGCGGAGCGCCGCGTGGGGGCACCGGGCCTTTGTGCCCGCCGCGGTCGTTTTTTGGCTGGGAGTTTTCTTTCTCCTGGCGTTGGATCATGCGGTTCCTCACCTTCACATGTTCAGCGAAAAGCCCGAGGGCGGCCGAAGAGAGCTGGCCCGCACAACCATGCTGGCGCCGGCGGTGACGCTGCACAACGTTCCCGAGGGCATGGCCGTGGGCACCGTGTACGCCGCTTTCGCATCGTCGGGACGGTCTTCCGGCGCGGCGCCGGCTCTGTCGGTGGGGACCGCCGTGCAGAATCTTCTCGAAGGCGCCATTGTTTCCATGCCTCTGCGATCCCGGGGCGTTTCTTCCCATCAAGCCTTTGCGGCGGGCATTCTTTCCGGCGCGGTTGAGCCTCTGGGCGCTCTTCTGACCTTTTGGGCGGCCGGCGCCGTGGTTCCTCTGCTGCCCTATTTTCCGGCTTTCGCGGCGGGAGCCATGGTTTATGTGGTAGTGGAAGAGCTTATTCCCGAGATGTCGTCGGGCGAACATTCCCATGTGGGCGTGCTGTCCTATATGCTGGGCTTTTCGGTCATGATGGTTTTGGATGTTCTTTTCGGATAAGCGGAGGCCCTGAAAGCCCCGCAGTCCGCAAAAAACGTTGCCGAAAAAACCGCGGGCGAGTTCTTTTATCGTCCGCCGACCGCCGTTGAGGCGGCGGGCGAAAAGCGCGACAGCGTTGTTTTGTGACGTCGTGGCGGCGTCGAGGAGGCCTTGGTGTGAAGCTGCAGCTCAACGGAAGTGACGCGGGAAGATACGGCAGAATGTTGATGTACCTTGTGCTGGGCAACGGGATGATCGCCTTTTCCATCTGTGCCTTCGTGGTGCCCGAAAAATTCATGCTTGGCGGTTCGGCGGGCATATCTCTGTTTATTCAGCACTTTTTGCCTCTGCGTCTGTCGGTGATCAACGGCACCGTCAACGGTCTTCTGTTTTTTCTGGGACTTTTCTTTCTCGGCGGAGAATTTGCCGCGGCGTCGCTTTTTTCCACGCTGTTCTATCCTCTGTTGCTGGGGATTTTGGAGACGATGCCGTTGGAGGGTCTGTTTCTCCATGACCGTCTCATGGCCGCCCTGTTCACCGGTGTGCTTCAGGGGGCGGGCGTCGGCCTCATCATTCGCGCGGGAGCTTCCAGCGGCGGCATGGACATTCCGCCCTGCATCCTCCAGAAGTACCGCGGAATTCCCGTGGGCAACTCCATGTTCTTTTTCGACGTGGCCATCATCGGAGCGCAGGTCTTTCTGAACGGCCCGCAGGAACTGCTGTACAGCCTTCTTATCTCCGCGGCGGTGGGCATCACGCTGAACCGCACGGTGATCTGGGGTGACGGCAAGGTACAGGTCATGATCATCTCCGAGCGCTTTCATGAAATCTGCGAGATGCTCCTTCATGACGCCGACGTGGGCGCCACGCTGTTTCACATCGACACGGCCTTTCGGGGGCTTGAGCGACGGGCCGTGCTGACGGTGGTGCACGCCAAAAAATACCCCTTTATCAAGGGCAGGGTGCTGTCTTTGGATCCCGGCGCCTTCATCGTCACCTCCGGCGTTACCGGAGTCAACGGCCAGGGCTACACGCTGACGCGGCGGCGACTGAGCGAAGAAGACCGTGGGGGCCGCCGCGCGACTCCGTAAGTTTGCGCAGGAAAAAAGCCGAAACGAGGCTTTCCATAAAGCCTCGTTTCGACCGTCGGGCTTTTTATAAGAGCACGGGGGCGGCTTTTTCAAGCCGCCCCCGTGCTCTTGTGAAGGGGATCCGCCTCTTTTTTTGTACGTCCCGTCGGATGAAAAGCTTTCGGAAAGCTTTTCATCCGACGGACGCTCCGTCTTTTTTCGAGGGGCGAAACCCTTTCATGGGCGGTTCCCATCGCCCCCGGAGCGGATTAGTTCTTTTTGAGAGGACGCGAACAGCTGCCCTTTAACAAGCAGCGCGAGCAGCTGCCGCAGGGGCATCCTTTTTTGCGCCGCAGCCGCAAGAGGGCGGCCGCGACGGCCGCCGCCACCAGAAAAAGCACCAGCGCCGTGGAGCCGTTCATCTCAATCCCTCGGAGAAGATTTCCCGTCAGTTTCACCGCCCCGGCGGCCAGCCAGGCGACGGCGAACTGCCACAGCGTCACCCCCAGCGCCCAGCGGGTGCCCAGTTCGCGTCGAATGGCCGCGACGGCGGCAACGCAGGGCGTATAGAGAAGACAGAACACTAAAAACGAGGCGGCCCCGAGAGGCGTCATCACTTCGCCGAGCTTTTCGGCACCGCCCAGCACCACCGAAAGCGTGGAAACCACGCTCTCTTTCGCCAGCACTCCCGTCATGAGCGCCGTGGAAATTCTCCAGTCGCCGAAGCCCAGAGGAGCAAAAATCGGCGCAATGGCTCCCGCGACGGCGGCGAGCATACTGTATCTCGAGTCGGTCACGACGTTGAGACGAAAGTCGAAGGTCTGAAGGAACCAGATGACGATGGTGCCCATAAAGATCACCGTAAAGGCGCGCTCGATGAAATCCCGGGCCTTTTGCCACATGAGGCGCAGCGTGTTTTCCACGCCGGGCAGGCGGTAGTTGGGCAGTTCCATGACGAAGGGCACGGGCTCTCCTTTGAAAACCGTGTTTTTTGAGATCAGCGCCGCGGCGACGCCGGTGAGAATTCCCAGAAGGTACAGAGCCACCGTGATGCCTCCGGCCATTTTCGGGAAGAAAGCCGCCGCGAAGAATACGTAGATGGGCAGCTTGGCCGAACAGCTCATGAAGGGCGTCAGCATGACGGTCATGCGGCGATCGCGTTCCGACGGCAGCGTGCGACCGGCCATGACGGCCGGGACGGTGCAGCCGAAGCCGATGAGCATGGGCACGATGCTGCGTCCTGAAAGACCGATTTTTCTCAGCAGGTGATCCATTACGAAGGCAACGCGCGCCATGTAGCCGCTGTCTTCCAGCATGGACAGGAAAAAGAACAGCACCACAATGACGGGCAGAAAGCTGATCACGCTGCCGACGCCGCTGAAAATTCCGTCGACCGTCAGAGACCGTACGAGCGCGTTGACGCCCGATGCGGCCATCATTGCGTCGGCGGCGGAGGACAGCGTGTCGATCAGTCGGGACAGAAGATCCTGGAGCGCGGGGCCGATGACACTGAAGGTCAGCCAGAACACCAGCGACATGATGGCCGCAAAGACGGGAAGGGCGGTGTACGTGCCCGTCAGCAGTCTGTCGATTTTGCGGCTGCGCTCATAGCCCTTGTTTTTCTGAGGTTTGATCACCGTGGTGGAGCAGAGCCGGCCGATAAAGTCGAAACGCATGTCCGCCATGGCGGCTGAGCGGTCGAGGCCGCGTTCCGCTTCCATCTGAACGATGATATGTTCAATGGCCTCTTTCTCATTGTCGGTGAGATTGAGCGCTTCTAAAATGCGAAAGTCGCCCTCGACGAGCTTTCCGGCGGCAAAGCGAAGAGGAAGTCCCGCGGCGGCGGCGTGATCCTCGATGAGATGCATAATGCCGTGAAGACAGCGATGCACCGCGCCCCCGTCTTCGTTGCGGTCGCAGAAATCCTGGCGCGCCGGGCGTTCCTGATACCTGGCCACGTGAACGGCATGGTCGATCATTTCGTCGATGCCCTCGCCCCGAGCCGCTGAAATGGGAATGACGGGCACCGACAGAGCCCGTTCCATTTTGTTGATCAAAATGGAACCGCCGTTGGCGCGCACCTCGTCCATCATGTTCAGCACCAACACCATGGGCATGTCCAGTTCCAGAAGCTGCATGGTCAGATAGAGGTTGCGCTCGATGTTGGTGGCATCCACGATGTTGATAATGCCGTGGGGCTTGTTTTCGAGGATAAAGGCACGCGACACTTGCTCTTCGCTGCTGTAGGGCGAAAGAGAATAAATTCCCGGCAGGTCGGTCACCAGCGTGTGAGGGTGTCCCTTGATGATGCCGTCCTTACGGTCTACGGTGACGCCGGGAAAATTTCCCACGTGCTGATTGGAGCCCGTAAGCTGATTGAACAGCGTGGTCTTGCCGCAGTTCTGGTTGCCCACCAGAGCGAAGGTCAGCGTCGTGCCTTCCGGCAGCGGCATTTCAGTGGCGCGATCGTGAAATCGCCCGCCTTCCCCGAGGCCGGGATGCTGTACGGCTTCGGGGCGACCTGAATTCTTTTGAAAATCCGCCGACGTTTTCTCCGACGCCGTGAGGGGGCGCACTCCGATCTTGTCGGCATCGGCCAGGCGCAACGTCAGCTCATAGCCGTGAATGAGCAGTTCCATGGGATCGCCCATGGGGGCGAATTTCGTAACGGTCAGAGCGGCTCCGGGAATGACGCCCATGTCGAGAAAATGTTGACGCAGCGCGCCCTCTCCTCCCACAGTCGTGACCACGGCCGATTCTCCCGGCTTCAGTTGCTGAAGTGTTGTCATAGATGGCCTCCGAAGACCGTTGATTTTTTCATTTTTTGCAGGAAATCGACGCCGGATGCGCGCCACGCGGCGCTCGGTCCGCAAGGCGGGACGGCGCTTTTTGAGAGAACAAGCCGCTCTGCGACGAGAGCGGCTTGTGGCATGCGACGGGGCGGAGCGGGCAAAGCCTAATGAGTGTCGGGATTTTTGTCCTTGCGGATCACGTCGTGAGCTCCGCCTTCCACGATGCTCGTGGCGGACACCAGGGTGAGCTTGGATTTCCGCTGAAGCTCTCCGATGGTGAGCGCGCCGCAGTTGCACATGGTGGATTTGATTTTCATGCAGGTTTTTTCCACGTTCTCCTTCAGGGGCCCCGCGTAGGGCACATAACTGTCAACGCCTTCCTCGAAGGAAAGCTTCTGCGAGCCTCCCAGATCGTAACGCTGCCAGTTGCGGGCTCGGTTGCTGCCCTCGCCCCAATACTCCTTGACGGACACGCCGCCTACGGAGAGCTTCTCCGTGGGGCTTTCGTCAAAGCGCGCGAAATAGCGACCCAGCATGACGAAATCGGCGCCCATGGCCAGAGCGAGGGTGATATGGTGGTCGTAAACGATGCCGCCGTCGGAGCAGATGGGAATGTAGACGCCCGTTTTTTCATAATACTCGTCGCGGGCCTTGCAAACGTCGATGACGGCCGTGGCTTGTCCGCGTCCGATGCCCTTGGTCTCGCGGGTAATGCAGATGGAACCGCCGCCGATGCCCACTTTCACGAAATCGGCGCCGCACTCGGCGAGAAACAGAAATCCTTCACGATCCACCACATTGCCGGCGCCCACTTTCACGGTGTCGCCGTAGGTTTCACGGATCCACGAAAGCGTCATTTTCTGCCATTCCGTAAACCCTTCCGATGAGTCGATGCACAGTGCGTCGGCTCCGGCGGCCACCAACGCGGGAACGCGTTCTTTGTAGTCGCGCGTGTTAATGCCCGCTCCGACCACATAGCGCTTGTGATCGTCCAGAAGCTCGTCGGGATTTTCCTTGTGCTCGGCGTAGTCCTTGCGGAATACGAAGGCCGAAAGGCGGCCGTCTTGAGTGACAATGGGGAGCGAGTTGATTTTGTTGTCCCAGATGATGTCGTTGGCCTCGCTGAGCGTGGTGCCCTCCGGCGCCGTGACCAGCTTTTCCAGGGGAGTCATGAAGGATGACACCTGATCGTCGGGGCTCATGCGGCTGACGCGGTAATCGCGGCTTGAAACGATGCCCAGAAGCTTGCCGTTGGCCGTGCCGTCTTCGGTGACGGCCACCGTGGAATGTCCCGTGCGCCTTTTCAGGTCCAAAATGTCGGCAAGAGTGGCGTCGGGGCGGATATTGGAATCGCTGGGAACGAAGCCCGCCTTGTAGGCTTTGACGCGGGCCACCATGGCCGCTTCGCTTTCAATGGACTGGGAGCCGTAAATGAAGGATACGCCGCCGGCCTTGGCCAGCGCGATGGCCATGGTGTCGTTGGAGACGGACTGCATAATGGCGGAAACCATGGGGATTGACATCTCGATGGCGGATTTTTCCCCCTTTTTGAATTTGACCAGAGGCGTTTTCAGCGACACGTTTTCGGGGCGGCAGTCCGCCGACGAGTATCCGGGAATGAGAAGGTACTCGTTAAAAGTGTGTGCCGGTTCATTGACGTATGTTGCCATGGGCAAACCTCCCTGAATGGAAAGATTTTCCCGCTGCCCCGGCGGCGCGCAGGGCGCGGGATTTTATTTTATGCGGGACTGTAAACATTTTTCTCTTTTTCGCGCGGCCTCGGCGAAGGAGGCGCGATTTTTTTCGAAAAAAGAAGAGAAAAACCCCAATGAAGAATTATTCCTATTGTAGCAGAAATCTGCTTTTTCAGCATAAATCCCCGGCGTCAAAATTTTTTCTCGGCGGATGTTTTGCGCGAAAACTTGTTTCACAAGCCCAAAAGGGAGCCTTTTTCAATGTATAATCGAAGTACAGCGCGCAGTTTGCGCGGCAGGGGACTTCGTTCCTTTTCGGCGATGCGCCGAAAAGGAACGAACGAAAGACGCCCGGAAAGGATTGAAAACTTCGGTGAAAAGAGAAGATTGTTTTAAAACGGCGGCGGAGATTTTGTGTCGCCTTCGGTATTTTGCCTCCCTCGAAGGTCTTTTGAGGTACGATCAATGGACGTCTCTGCCCGAAGGCGGAGCGGCCTACAGACAGGAACTTTCGGCCGCTCTGGCCCGAAAGAAAGACGAACTTTTCGTCGGATCGAGGGCAAAAGACGCCGCCTGCGAGCTTTCAGCCCTCGATCCCGGCGGTTTGAGCGACATTCAAAGGGGGCAGCGCAGAATTTTTCTCAGTGAGTACCGCAAGGCCACGCGCATTCCGCCCGAGACGCTCCGTCGATTTCATCTCATTCGTTCCGATGCCGTGACAGCCTGGAGAAAGGCCCGGGAGCGGCGGGATTACGGAATTTTCGAGCCCTGGCTGAAAAAAGCCTTTGACTTGAAAAAGGAGATGGCTTTGGCTCTTGAGCCTGACGCTCCCGCCTTCGACACGCTGGTGGGGCTTACGGATCAGGGACTGGCCTCGCAGGACATCGACGACCAGTTTGAGGTGCTGCGCCGGGGCATCGGCGATCTGCTGCGCGAAATTCCCCCGGGCTGCCGGGACGGCGGCGCTTTCATGAACAGGGATTACGGCGCCGAAGCGGTCATGGACCTTGGCGTAAAATTAGCCTGCGGCAACGGCCTTGACGAAAAATGCGTCACCTTCAACGGTTTCGGTTCCCATGGGCTGACCAACCGCGTCGGACCCAGAGACGCCCGCATCTCATTGGGACGGAACGGCTTCCTCTCGCTGATCTTTACGCTGCTTCACGAGGGCGGACATGCCGCATACGCCGTCAGAACCGATGAGAGTTACGCCGAGGCGGGGCTGTGGGGCGGCATTTCCGGCGCCATGCAGGAAGGCGTCGCCCGATTTTACGAGAACATCATCGGCCGAAGCCTGGAGTTCTGGACATGGCGTTACAACGACCTGCAACGGGCTCTGCCTGAGTTTCAAGGCATTGACCTTATTGACTTTTACAGGGGCATCAACACCGTCAGTCCGGGAGCACGGCGCACCGATGCCGACGAAGTGACCTACAGTCTGCACGTCATCATCCGCTACGAGCTGGAACGCGATTATTTTCGAGGGCGCATTACCGCCGCCGATATGCCGGCCGCATGGAACGAAAAATACAAAAGCCTGCTGGGCGTCACGCCCGCCGACGACCTGGAAGGCGTCCTTCAGGACATGCACTGGACCGGTGACTATATCGGCTATTTCCAGAGTTACGCTCTGGGGAACATTTATGACGGCATGCTGCGCGAAAAGCTGGTGAAGGACTGCCCCGAAGCCTTTGACAAACTGGCTTGCGGCGACATTTCAGTCATCGACGGCTGGATGCAGAAAAACATCTTCAGCTCCGGCTGTGCCCTGACGGCGCCCGATTTGATGCGCCGCGTGACGGGCTGCGGCCTAGATGCGCGTCCCTTTGTGAACTACCTGAAGGAAAAATATTCATCCCTCGGGGAGCACCGGAACCCAAAGCCATAACGGAAAAAAGTCGGCGCTGTTTCTCACAAAAGAAACAGCGCCGACGACGTTTATGAAATTGGCCTTTTTTCGGAGGCGTTGATAAAAATTCCGAAGAAAATCACCACGGCGCTCACAACCTGCAGCGATGAGATGCTTTCGCCCATAAAGATCATGGCGGAGATAATGCTGAGTACCGGCGAGCCGTTGAGGAAGGCTCCCGTCGCTCCCGCGCCGATGCGCTTGATGGACGTCTGCTGAAGGGCATAAGCGCAGGCTGAGCCCAGAAGTCCGCAGTACAGCACCGAGATCGTCGCGACGACGGACAGGCGGGGAACGGGAGCTTCTCCCGAAAAGAGGAAGTACAGCAGCGTCACCGTAAAAGCCGAAAACATATTGCACAGCGTGACGGACAGTGAAGAGCTGTAACGGATTTTGCGTCCCAGAATGGTCATGACGGAGCAGAGAAAAGCCGCGCCAAGCTCATACAGGTCGCCTTTGTTGAGCGTCAAGCTGTGCAGTATCGACAGGTTGCCGTTGCACAGCAGCAAAATCGTGCCGCACAGCGCCAGAACGATCCCCGCCATCCTTCGCGGCGTCAGCTTTTCGTCGAGGAAAAGAGCTGCCAGCACCGATGTGATCATGGGTGAAGTGGCAAAAATAATGGCCGTGTTGGTCAGCGTGGTGTTTTTGACGGCGTTGAAAAAGCAGAGATTGTTGCCGGCGACGCCCGTCAGGCCCATGAGGACGGCGACGAGAAGGTCCCGTCGGTCGGGGAAGAGACGGCGCTCATAGATCAGGGCAAGGGGGGCCAGAAGCAAAACGGCAAGGGCGGTGCGCATGAGCAGCATTTGGATCGGAGCCGCCTCGGACAACGCGTATTTGGTGGGGACGTTCATAAATCCCCAGATGAGCAGCACCACAAGCATGGGAAGGTAGCGGCTCCTGGAAGTCTCTCCCGTTTCCAAAAAAATCACCTCGAACTGAAGATTTTTTCAGCGGCTCAGGGCGGACTGCCGAGAGCGAAACAAAAAGGGCGGCGCAAGCCTGCTTTGGGAAATCTGCGCCGCAGTCACATCGAAGGCCCGTCAGGGACGATTTCTGATGATGTCGATAATGGTATGATCCACGTCTTTCATGCCTTCGGCGTTGAGACGCGCCGCGTTGTCGGCCGTTTGAGTGAGGCTTTTGACGTCAACGACGCCTTGAGAGACGCTGAGGCCGCCGCCTGACAGAGCGATCATGGCGGCGTAATAGGCTTCGCTCGCGCCGGTTCCCACCTTGAGAGCGCAGCTTTCCTTGGCGCCGTCGCAGAGCATTCCCGTAATATTGCCCAGCACCAGCTCCATGGCCTTTTGAGCCTGAGCGTTCGTTCCGCCCAAAACGTTGACGATGCCCGCGGCGGCGCCTGACCCCGCGGCCACCGAGCAGCCGCACACCGGGCTCAGGCGTCCCATGCGGCTCTTGACGAAGCTGGTGGCCAGGTGGCTGTAAGCCACGGCACGGGCGATTTCTTGGCGGGATTTGTGGTGGGCCGTCCCCACCACGTACACGGGAAGGATGGCCGTAATGCCGTGATTTCCGCTGCCGGCGCTGCTCATGACGGGCATGGCCACTCCGCCCATGCGCGCGTCGGAAGCTGCGGCGGATACAGCTTTGACCTGCGCCGCAATGTCATTCTCGTACCCCGCTCCGGCAGCTTTCTTCACCATGCGCCCCAGCCCCACGCCCACGTTGTTTTTAAATCCGTGATCGGCAATCCGCAGGTTCATTTCGATGCCCTGCCACAGATAATCCACGTCGTCGGGAGAAAGGGTGTCCGCCAGAGCGACAAGCTCATCGAAATCCATCTTCTTGACTTGGTCGGGGATGGATGGAGCGCTTGAAGCGGCATCGCTGACGGCCCCGTCACAGTGAGGCGCCGCCTCGAAGACCACGGCGCCGTTTTTCAGCACCCTGGTGATGTTCGCGTGAGTCTGCTCGATAATGGCCGTGCCCTTTTCGTTGCCGCGCATCGCCGTGGCCTCCACATACACCCCGCCCGCTCCGTTGGGTTTTAAAACGATGCGCCCTTCTTCAAGAAATTTGTGAGCGTTGTTCAGATCGGCGTCGTCGGCGTCTTTAAGCACTTCCAGGCTGTAATCGCTGCGGCCGCAGAACACCGCCAGAGCCGCCGCGATTTCGTTTCCCCGCTCGCCGTTGGTTCCGGGGACGCCTACGGCGATGCCGTTCTTAAAGATGTTGTCGCTGACGGTAATATCCACGCGTTCCGCGGGGCCGCTGAGCTGCTCGCAGGCCTTCGCCGTGGCGAGGGCCACGGCTCCGGGCTCAGTACAGCCCAGCGCGGGTTTCACTTCCTGATGAAGGAACTCCGTAATGGTAAACATAAAAAGACCGGTCCTCTCTTTCAAAGGGAATTATGACAAAGAAATTATTTTCTACAGCTTTTTGCGGACTCGAGAACGGTTTTGTGAACCAGCTCGAGGTATTTTTCAGGCGTATGGGGTTCAATGACGCAGCCCGGACCGACGATGACGCCGGGACGGCCGCACATCTCGCGCACTTCGGCGACAACCTGAGCTTCTGTTTTCGTGAGCCAGTTTTCTCCCCAGCTCAGGCCGCCCACAAAGGCCTTGGTGCTGTATTTGCGCACTTCGTCCATGGAGGGGCCGTCGTCGCGGTCATGCCAGCTCAATCCCTGTACGGGGTAATCCTGCACTTCGTCAATGCGGACTTCGGCGCCGTGCATGTGAAGCACATTGAACCACGTGTCGTTTTTAACGGCATTGAGGATTTGAAGGTCGTACTTTCTGACGAACTCCTGATGATGCTCCGTACTCATGGTCCGGCGTCCCGAAAGCTGAGTGGCGAAGAAAAATCCGTCGGCGCCGAGAGCCATGCTGGCACGGACGAATTGAAGGGTGGTGTCGGTGACCATTTCGAGAGCGCGATGAACTCGTGCGGGATCTTCGTCCATAAATTTTGTCAAAGCGGCCGGCGAGCAGATTTTTGCCAGTGTGGTGGCCGGGCTGAAGACGGTCTGAAGAAAGGGCACGTGTTCAGTCATATTCTCCATGACGATGCGCTGGGCTTCCAGCACAATGGCGTATTCGCCGCGGGTGCCGCTGACAGGGCGGAGCCGGTCGAAATCCTTTGCGTCTTTGATGATGGGCTCATGCTGGACGGGGGCCTTCTCGAAGCCGGGGAACACGTCAAGGTCCACGCCCAGATCGATGGTGGTGTACATTCCGAAGGGCATGAATTTGATGAAATCGAGGTCGTATTTTTTCTGATCTCTCAGCGCCAGTTCGGCGAGACGCCGCGGACTGCGGTCCCTGTTGGGAAAGTGCATCCACATGCTGTAGGGCGTGCGGTCGTTTTCTTTCATGGCGATGGCGTTTTCAATTCTCTGTCTATGAGTAAGCATGGAAAAACCTCCTGAAAAAAGTAATGGCGGTGCGGTACTTACGGTACGGGACGGATAATCGATCTGCAGGGGAACGAGTCAACGACTTCATTCTGTGTCGGCTGGCACCGGGCAGAACGAAGGATTGCCTTTGATCAGCGGAGGGAAGAGCGTAAAGGTTTCGTCGGGCGCACCGCGGCTCACCTTTTCGCGAAGGAAGGCGTCGAGGCGGCGGACGGCCGCCATCATGTGCTCATGGAGCAGCACCGTCGCCTCCACGGAATCGCCGGCGCGACAGGCCTGGAGAATGGCATCGTGAGACCTGAAGGCGTTTTCCTGTACGTAGGGCTGTGTGATGTCCACCTGAATGTATCGATCGATTTTTTCGTATTGAGCTTCAATTAAAGCCAAAAGCCTTTTTTTGCCGGCGATTTCGTAAAGCGCCCGGTGAAATTCCCAGTTGGTGTTGCGACTGCGCCGTTGAGGCGGCGTCCTGATGGACTTCAGCAGCAGTTCGTGAACGCGCTGCGCCGATTCTTCGGTGATGTTTTTGACGACATGCCGGATAATCAGCGACTCGAGAGCATAACGGATCTCAAAGATCTCGTGGAGTTCCTCGGGAGAAAAAGAGGCCACCACCGCGCCTTTGTAGGGAATTAATTTGACCAGACCTTCGCTGGCAAGCTGCGTCAGGGCTTCACGAACGGGAATGCGGCTTACCTTGCACTTCTCCGCCAGGTCTTTCTGCAAAAGTTGCTGCCCGTCGGCATAACGTCCCGAAAGGATGTCGTTTTTCAGGCAGAGATAGACCTGCTCTTTTGTGGTGCATTTCGGTTCTTTAACCATAAAGGGAGACCTTCTCCTTGATCAATGATAACGCCGCTTCATAAACGTTCCTGTCGGGGCAGTAAATGCGCGCCAGCGTTCCATGCCGCTTCAAAAGGATGACGTTCATGTCGGGCAGTTCTCTGACGCCGCGCACTTCAGCCCAGGGAATTTCTTTCGCCGTGCTGCGCCGGGGCGAGAAGTCCGCTGCCACGGCGAAGGGTTTTACGCGGAACAGGCCGCCCGTGTCCATTTTTCCGCGCAGAGACTCCAGATAGAGACAGGTCTCTTCCAAACGAAAGAGCATGACATACCCTCGAGGATAGAAAAAAACGACAACAGCCGTATAAAGTGCGAAAGAAAAAATCACCAGCCATCCGGCGAAAACGGAAGCGGCCGTCAGATGAGAAGCCAGTAGCGGCCCGTCTCCAAGAAAAAGCTGGGCCAGAACCATGAGAAGCGCCGTAATCAGCCAGAGGACAATGAGCGCGGAGAACAGATCCGTCAAAATCAGCGGATTGGCAAAAACGGGAACGCCGCACAGCCACCGCAGAGGAGTTTTCTGGGACATGCTTTTTGCATCAGGCGCAGGGCGTGCATGATCCGGCGAGATGGCAGGCCACAAAATGCCCGGGCTCGACTTCCACAAGAGGCGGCGTCTCGCGGGTGCAGATTTCCTGATGCCGCACACAGCGTCCGGCGAAGCGGCAGCCCTCCGGCGGATTGACGGGGCTGGGAACGTCGCCTTCAAGGATGATGCGCTGTTTTTTCGGCCCGACGCTGGCGACGGGAACCGCCGAGAGCAACGCCTGAGTGTAGGGATGAAGGGGCTTGCTGAACAGCGTGGTGTTGTCGGCCTTTTCAACCAGTCTTCCCAAGTACATCACGGCCACTTCGTCGGAGACGTAACGCACCACGCTGAGATTGTGGCTGATGAAAAGGTACGTATAGCCGCGCTGTTCGCGAAGGTCGGCCAGAAGGTTCAGCACCTGAGCCTGAATGCAGACGTCAAGCGCCGAGACGGGCTCGTCGAGGACGATAAACTCAGGATTCAGCGCCAGCGCGCGGGCGATGCCTATCCTTTGGCGGCGACCGCCGTCGAGTTCATGGGGAAAGGAAGTGGTGAGGCGCGGCGCGAGGCCCACAAGGTCCATCAGTTCCCTGACCTTGGCCTCCAGGTCCTTCTTTGAAGTACATTCCCTGTTGATGATCAGCGGCTCGGAAATCAGCTGAGACACCGACATGCGGGGATTGAGAGAGGAGAAGGGATCCTGAAAGACAATCTGCGCATGGCGCCTGAAAGCGGCGCGCTGTTCGGCGTTGTATTTCAGCGTGTCCTCGCCGTTGAACAGGATTTCTCCCCCGGTGGCTTTGAGCAGTCCGATAATCACTCGGCCGAGGGTGGATTTTCCACAGCCCGATTCGCCCACCAGACCGAGAGTTTTACCGCGGGGGATCGTCAGCGTCACGTCGTCGACGGCATGCAGCAGACCGCTGGAGACGTTGAAATATTTTTTTACATGACGGATATCAATCAAATTATCGCTCATGATCATTCATCCTCCGAGGTGTGTCTGCGCTCAAGAAAGGCGTTGCCCGATTGAGGGGTCAGAGGGAAGTGGCAGTCCACAAAATGGCCGGGGGCGATTTCGCGCATCCCGCAGGCTTTTTCAAAGCAGACGTCCTTTGCGTAGGGGCAACGGGGCGAGAAGGAACAACCCGTGGGAAGATTGGTGGGGTCCGGCGGCAGGCCGGGGATGACGGCGAGGCGTGAACCGAGAGGGCTTTCAAGCGTGGGAACGGCGTTAAAAAGTCCCTGAGTGTAGGGGTGCTTGGGGGCGGTGTAAAGCGACGTGATGTCGGCATACTCAACGATGTGCCCCGCATACATAATGGCCACCGTGTCGCAGGTTTCGGCCACGATCCCGAGATCGTGGGTAATGAGCAGCATGGAGGTGTGAGCCTCCTCCTGGAGCTTTTTAATCAGCTCAAGCACCTGAGCCTGAATGGTGACGTCCAGCGCCGTGGTGGGTTCGTCGGCGATGATCAGCTGAGGCCTGCAGGCCAGCGCAATGGCGATGACTACGCGCTGCCTCATTCCTCCTGAAAACTGGTGAGGAAAGTCTTTGGCGCGTTCGGGGCGGATGCCTACAAGGCGAAGCATTTCAAGAGCCCGCTCGCGGGCGGCTTCGCCTTTAAGATTGAGGTGAAGCTCCACCATTTCGCTGATCTGCTCTTCCACTGTCATAATGGGGTTGAGGGACGTCATGGGGTCCTGGAAGATCATGGACACGCTGCCGCCGCGAAGCCGGCGCTTTTCCGACTCCGTCATTTTCCGGACGTCCTGTCCGTCGAAAAGGATTTCGCCGCCGGTGATCTCTCCGGGGGGCGTTTCGATAAGCTGAAGAATGGACAGTGCCGTCGTTGTCTTTCCCGCGCCCGTCTCGCCCACGAACCCCAGCGCTTTCCCGCGCTCCAGACGGAGGTTCAGATGGTTCACCGCTTTAACGACGCCGGAGTCCGTATTGAACTGCACCGAGAGGTCACGAATGTCAAGAAGCGTATCTTTGTTTTCAGTCATGTCATTCACCTAGCGTTTCTGCTTGGGGTCAAGAGCGTCACGGAGACCGTCGCCGAGAAAGTTCAGCGACAGAATGGTGAACATAATGGCCAGCCCCGGGAAAATGCTCATGTAAGCGCTGTTGCGCATGTAGGGACGCGCCGCCGAAAGCATGCCGCCCCATTCCGGGTAGGGAGGCTGAATTCCGAGCCCCAGAAAGCTGAGCGTGGCCGCAAAGAGAATGGCATTGGCAACGCTCAGGGTGGATTGAACGATGAGAGGCGCCGCGCAGTTGGGCAGAATGTACAGGCAGATAATCCGCTTGTGGGAAGCCCCCATGGCCCGTGCCGCCTCAATGAATTCCTGGTCTTTGATGGAGAGCACCGATGCGCGGGTGAGACGGGCGAACTTGGGAATATACGTGATGCCCACGGCGACCATGAGATTGAAGAGCCCCGGGCCCAGGACCGAGGAAATGACGATGGCCAAAAGGATCGTGGGAATAGCCATTTGAATGTCCATAAGGCGCATCAGAATATTGTCCAGCTTGCCGCCGAAGTAACCCGAGATGGCGCCGATCAATCCGCCGAGTACCAGCGAAATGGATACGGCGATGAGACCGACCTGCAAAGAGATGCGCGAGCCGTAAATCAGACGGCTCAGAATATCCCGTCCGAATTCATCGGTTCCCAGCCAGTGGGCGGCCGAAGGCGCATGGCGGATCATCATATAATCCTGAGCCGCGTAGCCGCAGGGAGCCAGCTGCTCGGCAAAGACGGCGCAGACAATAAGCAGAATGAGAATGGCCAGGCCGAACAGGGCAAGATAATTGCGGCGCAGACGAATGAGCGTGTAGTGGAGCATCGAGTTGTTCTTCATAACCGACCTCCTACTTTACGGTAATGCGCGGATCAACCACCGCGTACAGCAGGTCGACGACGAGGTTGATCAGGCAGTAGGACAGAGAGATGAACAGAACGCCGCCCTGAATAATGGGGTAGTCGCGCAGGTTGATGGCATCGATCATCAGTCGCCCCACGCCGGGAATGGAGAAAATGGCCTCGGTGACGATGGATCCGCCCAACAGAGCGCCGAACTGCATGCTGATAATGGTCATGATGGGAATGAGCGCGTTGGGCAGCGCGTGCCGCCAGATGACGATGCTGTTTTTTTGCCCCTTGGCCTTCGCAGTTCTGATGTAATCGGATTTAATGACTTCAAGCATGCTCGATCGGGTCATTTTCGCGAAAAGTGCAATGGAGGACCCCGACAGCGTCACCACCGGCAAAACCATTTCGCCGAGAGTGCTGAATCCCATGGAAGGTAGCCAGCCCAGTTTCACGGAAAAGGCGAGGATCAGCAGAAGCCCGGTCCAGAATGTGGGCATGGAAACCCCGAGGAGAATAAAAATGGTGACAATGCTGTCAAGCAGTGAGTACTGTTTGATGGCGCTGAGAATTCCCAGGGGCAGGCCGATCAGGGTACTGAACAGAACTGCCGAAAAAGCCAGCTTCATGGTGGTGGGAATTCGTATGGCCAGTTCCAGAGAGATGGGAGTTTTCATGTTGTAGGAGTATCCCAGGTCCAATTTGGTTACGGCGTTGTAGACGTAGCGCCCGAACTGGACAAAAAAAGGATCGTCCAGGCCGTGTTCGTGGCGAAAGGATTCAATGGCTTCGGGCGTCGCTTCTTCTCCAAGCGCGATGCGGGCAGGATCGCCGGGCGTGAAATAGAGCATGGTGTACAGAATGAACATCACGCTGAGCACCACGGGAATGAGGATGAATATTCTGCGGATAGCGTACTTCAGCACGGGAGCATCACCTTTATTCTTAAGTAATTATGGGAGCCGTTCAGGAGTTTTTGCGGAAAAAGGCAACCGGGGGGATGCCTCCGGACGCCGTCGGAGACGTCCGGAGGAAGAACATCATGCAGAAGGCGGTGCTATTTCAGGCGCTCAGTCTGCTCCGGATAGTGCAGGTTGCTGAGAAGATTGATCTTGCCGTCGTAAAGTTCGTCGACGCCGATCAAATCTTTTTGCGCGGCGTTGAGTTCGTCGGCCTGGCACAGATAAATCCAGGGATGCAGCTCGTTCATGCGGTCCCAGATCTTCTGGAAGACCTTGGCGCGTTCTTCATCGTTGGTCTGCTGGTTTTCTTCGTTCATGAGCCGATCCAGTTCGGGATCGGAAATGCGGGCCGAGTTGGTGCTGGCGATGGAAGACGTCGTAATGACCGACTGCCAGTAAATTCCGGGGTCACGGTTGGTCTGCATGCCCCAGGTGGCGGCATAGAGATCGTATTTTTCAGGTTCCTTGCGAACCTTGTCGTTGATGACGGCGTTTTCGAATACCGACACGTTGACTTTAATGCCCACCGCGCCCAGCATACTCTGAAGAACGGTGGCGCCGTTGACGCGGTCCGCGGCGTTCATCACCCAGAGGTTGAGTTCCAGGTCTTTTACGCCGGCCTCCGCCAGAAGCTTTTTGGCGAGCTCGGGATTGTATTCCCACTTTTCGGGATTTTCGGGCAGCCAGCTGCTGGCGGTAGGCAGAGGTCCCACTCCCGGCACGCCGTTGCCGTTGTAGACGACATGGATATAGGCCTCTTTGTTGATCGCCGCGTCAATGGCCTTGCGCACGCGGACATCCTGAAGCTTCGGGCTGTCCATGTTCATGCTGACATGGAGCAGCACAAGCCCCGGTGCCTTGACGGCCTTGACTTTGTCACTGTGCTGCAGACGGTCGAAATCGGAGGGCGGCACGGCATAAATCATATCGACCTTGCCTGTTTCAAGAGCGATGATGCGGGTGCTGTCATCGGGCAGAACAATGAAGGTGAGCTTTTTCGCGTAGGGTTTGGTGCCCCAGTAATCACCGAAGGCTTCCATCTCGACGGATTCGCCCTTGTTCCATTTGATGAACTTGTAGGGTCCCGTTCCGACGGGATTGCGGAAATAATCGGCGCCCCCTTCCTCGACGGCTTTGCGGTTGAGAATCATGGCGTAGGGGTGTTTCATGGAGCCGATCCAGCCGCCCACGGGACCGTTGGTGCGTACAATGACGGTATATTTGTCAATAACTTCAAAACCCTTGGGGTCAATCCAAACGCCCTTGGATTTTGCGAAAACCGAACGCTTGGGATCGGTGACGCGGGTCAGAGAGAACACCACGTCGTCGGCGGTGAACTCCTCGCCGTTGTGGAACTTGACGCCCTTGCGCAGATGAAATTTGTAAGTGCGGTCGTCAAGCTGTTCGTAGCTTTCGGCAAGGACCGGCGTCAGCGTGCGGGTTTTTCCGTCAACGGTGAAGAGAGGCTCGTAAATTTGTTTCTGCATGGAGAATGAATAGGTGTCCACGGAATTCTGCGGGTCAAAATTCTTCGCGTCAATGGAAACGCCGATGCGCATTTCCTCACCGCGAGGCGAGGCGTAAGAAGCGGCTGCGACCGCCATGGTCAAAGCCAGGCACAGTGCAAGTGTTTTTTTCATACCGAAACCCCTTCCCTTCGATTAGTGGATCGTGAAACGTAATGGATCGTGAAACGTCTGGAACCGTTACTTTTCCCCCCATGCTGCAGACGGTAAAAGGCGCGGATATTGTCGCTCATCTTTTTCCGAATATAAACCGAAAATAAAGATAAATAATATCCACGCACCTCATAAATTCTAACAAAAAATATACAAACTTCAAGGGACGTTCTCGCTTACATCATAAAATAATGCATTGAAATTTTTTAGAGGAGATGTTTTTCGAATTTTTTATGTTGTTTTTGTAATATCTGCTTAAAATCAAGTATTTATAAGATATTTTACGATGTGCTACATAACTTTGTTTTATAGAATATAGGTTTTAAGAGAATAATAGAGGACGGGACTTCCCCTTTTGACGATGATGGCAAGAAGCCTGTCTTGCTAAAAAGTAAATATTTATATATGATATCAGTATACAGTAAAATTCAGGTTTATTATGATTGTATAATTTATGCAGGGAGGAATTGAACCATGGCGTCCGAGATCTTTGAAAAGGCCTTGTCGCTTCAAGAGTATATGGCAGACTGCAAGCGCCGTATTCATCGCTGCCCCGAGCTGGGAATGAAGGAATTCCGCACCGCCGAGTTCGTTCGAAGCGAGTTGGAGAAAATGGGCACGGAGTTTCAGCCCCTTGATACGAAAGTCGGCGTGGTCGCAATAATCAGGGGCACCGGCAAAGGAAGCGGAAAGGTGATCGGTCTTCGTGCCGACATGGACGCGCTGCCCATACAGGAAACGGCGGTGGGGCCTGACGCCTCTCAGGTTCCCGGGGTCATGCACGCCTGCGGACATGACGCCCACACCGCCATGCTCCTCGGGGCGGCGCGAATGCTCATGGAACTTCGCTCCCGTTTTTGCGGAACGGTGAAGCTGATTTTCCAGCCCGCGGAAGAAACTCTGGGCGGCTCCGAACTGATGATCAGGCTGGGCGCTCTCGAAAACCCCCGCGTGGACGTTATGCTGGGACAGCACGGCATCGGAGAATTTCCTACGGGCGACATCGCCTTTCGCGAGGGACCGAGTATGGCTTCGTCCGACGGGTTTTCCGTGACGGTGCGGGGTGTGGGAGGCCACGGCGCTTATCCCCATCGTTCCGGTGCCGATCCTCTTCTTGCGGCGGCCAACTGCGTCATGGCTCTTCAAGGGCTTGTGACCCGCAGTTTCAACGCTGTGGATCCCATGGTGCTTTCCATCTGCACCTTTCACGGCGGCACGGCGAAAAACGTCATTCCCGAGGAGGTGACCTTCGGCGGTTCGGTGCGCTGTCAGAGCCCTGAAAGCCGCGGTAAAATCGAGGCCATGATGAACCGCATGATCGGTTCCATTGTCGCCGGTTATAACTGCACCCACCGTTTGGATTACACCTACGGCGTGCCGCCGCTCGTCAACGACGTCGAAGTGACGAAAAAAATGCGCGCCGCCGCGGCGAAGCTGCTGGGGGAGGAGCATGTGCGCACCATGGAAGAGCCGCGCATGGGCTCCGAAGACTATGCCTGTTACTGCGAAAAAGTGAAGGCGTCCTGTTTTGCCCGTCTCGGCATCTGGAAAGATGGGATGCCGCAGCCCAAGTTCCATAACGGCGACTTTTGCTTTGACGACAACGCTCTGCCCGTAGGCGCGGGCTTTTTCGTACAGGCCGTTCTTGAGCTCAACGGCCGGTGAAACGCCCGGTGAAAAAAACATGAAAAAAGGACAGCCGCCATTTCAGCGGCTGTCCTTTTTTCGGAAATTATGGAAGTCGATGCTGTTCGGGATAATGCAAGTTCCCCAGATAGTTGATTTTCCCGTCGCGCAGATCTTCGACGCCCAAGAGATCTTTCTGTGCGCCATGAAGTTCTTCTGCCAGTGACATATAAACCCATGGGTGTATTTCATTGATGCGGTCCCAGATTTTGGCGAAGATGGCGTTTCGTTTTGTTTCGTCGATGGTGCGGTTGGCCTCATTGATCCATTTATCGAGCTTATCGTCGTCAAGCCATGAGCTGTTTGTGGCGCCGATGGTTGACTTGGTAAATTGAGCCTGCCAATAAAAGCCCGCATCGGGGGAGTTCTGCATGCCCCAGGTGCAGAGATAGAGGTCGTGTTTCCCTTTGCGTACTTTATCGTTGATGACGGCGTTTTCAAAGACTGAAACGTTCAGACGGATACCGATCTGAGCCAACATGCTTTGAAGCACTGTTGCGCCGTTGATGCGATCCGATGCATTCATCACCCACAGGTTGAGTTCGAGGTCTTTTACGCCTGCTTCCTGCAGGAGTTGCCTGGCTCGGGCGGGGTCGTAGGGCCATGCGTGAGCTTTTTCGGGAAAATAGAGACTGGCGTCGGGCAACGGTCCTCGGGGAGTAACGGCATTGCCGCCATAGACGACTTGATTGTAAATGTCTTTATTGATGCCGTATTCAAGGGCAAGGCGCACTCGTGGATCTTTCAGCTTCGGCGACTGGGTATTCATCGCCAGGTGAAGCAGCACAAGGCCCGGTGATTTCACAACCTTGACGTCCTTTTGTTCTTTCAGTCGTTCGTAATCGGCCGGGGGAACGGCGTAAATCATATCGACCTTGTTGGTTTCAAGGGCGATGATTCGTGTGCTGTCGTCGGGCAGGACGACGAAGGTAAGCTTCTTGGCGTAGGGTTTGGTTCCCCAATAGTCAGGGAAGACTTCCAGCTCGGCTTTTTCTCCCTTGAGCCAGCTGACGAGGCGGTAAGGGCCGGTGCCCACGGGGCTTCGGAAATAATCTTTCCCGGCCTCTTCAACGGCTTTTTTGCAGAGAATGTTTGCGTAAGGGCATTTCAGAGAAATAAGGACGCCGCCCGTCGGACCTTTGGAGCGCACGATCACCGTATAGCGATCAACAATCTCGAAGCCATGGGGATCGATCCATGCGGCATGAGATTTTGCGAAGATCGACGTTTCGGGGGTGGCCGCACGTTGGAGGGAGAACACCACGTCTTCGGCGGTCATTTCCTCGCCGTTGTGGAATTTTACGCCTTTTCGGAGATGGAACTTGTACGTGTGGTCGTCCAGCTGTTCACAGCTTTCGGCGAGCACGGGAGTGAGCTGGCGGGTTTTGCCGTCAATGGTGAACAGAGATTCATAAATTTGCTTCTGCATGGAGAATGAATAGGTGTCCACGGAATTCTGCGGGTCGAAATTCTTGGCGTCAATGGAAACGCCAATGCGCATTTCCTCGCCGCGGGGCGAGGAAATGGAACCCGAGGCGGTTGCCGTAATAAGCGCCAGGCATAATGCAAGTATTTTTTTCATGATGGAACTCCTTTCCTTCGAGAATGAAATAATGAAGCTTCCGGAGCGTTGCTTTCTCCCATGTTGCAAGCGGGAAATGCCGAGCGGATAGGGTTTGTCTTTTTTCGAAATATAAAAATGAGAGCAGGTAAATAATATCTTCATATCAATGAATTTTATCAAAAGGGATGCCATCGGCACGAGAGCGAAATGCTCCCGTGAAGGGCAATATTGAAAAAATGATTTTGTTAAAATCCCCCATGAGTTTTCTCCGGCTGCTGTACTCGGCATAAAAGCGTTGTCCTCATGGTTGGTGTTGATCGGCGGCCATGGGATCATGGAACGATGGCGAGTTTTTTAATGTAAGCCCAAGAGAGGGCGGAACTGCCGCTATGGCCTGCGGCGGTCCTGCTCTCTCCTGGGCTTTCTGCGAGGGGCATGAAGGTGCGTCATTCCCGGGGACTTCTTCCATGGGCGGCGGGAATTCCAGATCAACTCTTTTTGTGCGAAAAGACCCCCGCTGTCGCAGTTAAAAACACTTTTTCAGCGCGTTTTCGTAAAAGAGCTTCAGATCGCGGTGGAAAAGCTGATGCGCCTCGGGGTTTGAATAAAACATGTGCCCTCCCTCGTAGGTTTTGAAGGTGATGTTGTGGCGCAGGCTTTCGGGGATGTCCATATGGCGGATGCAGTACAGGGTGGTGTCAATGGAGCAGTGAAGGTCGAAATGGCCGGCGCAGGCGAAGAATTTCAACGCGGGGTCCATTTTCATGGCCGTGCACAGGTCGGCAAGCAGTGACGCGAAGCCTCCCGCCCGCGGAGCCGCTCCCGAGGTTGTGGGCAGATAGCCGCCGGCAAAATCCCACTGGCCGTCGTCAACTTTCGGGTTGTACGCCAGGTAATCCGGATTTTCAGGCAGTTTCATCATGCGTCCGAAGTATTCGTAAAAGGCGGTATAGCACGCGGCGGACATGTTGTAGGTTTGCGCGTCCGTTGTCGCGTCGAAAGACCGGCCGGGGTGGGTCAGGCGCGAGTCGAAATAGCTGGTGACGCGCCCTTCGTCGGCGAGAAGCAGTCCGGCGAATTGCTTGTCGTTTATTCGGAGGTGATGCGCCTCAAGGACTTCCGGAGGCAGCGCCGTATAGCGGCCCAGTCCTTTCAGGATCTTTCGGCGTTCATCTTCGGACGCTTCGGAGCCTTTCCAGAGAAAAGTGAGATAGTCCGTCTGCGCCCATCGGGTCGCTTCGGCGCGCACGTCTTCCATGGAGCGAGCAAGAAGGTCGGCGTCAAGTTTCCTGTGGAACCAGGCGGCAGCCGTCATTGCGGGCACGGTGTGGACGAGGTGGTGTTCATAGAGCATGGACGTGTGAAGCTCGCCGTAGGACAGCGCCGGAGACAGGGCGATCAATCCCGCGGGCATCATGTGCATCTGTTGAAGGCGCAGGACGAGGCCGCTGCCGCGCAAACCGCCGTAACTTTCGCCGAGGACAAAAAAAGGTGCGGCGTGACGCCCGTGACGTACCAGCCATCCCCGAATAATGCGCGCCATGGCGTCCACATCCTGGCGCACGCCGTAAAATTGACGCTCCCTTTCATGATTGGTGACGGTGCTGAATCCCGTGCCGATGGGATCGATAAAGACGAGGTCCGATACGTCAAGCAGCGTGGCGGTGTTGTCGCTGACTTTGAAGGGACGGCGGGGCGAGCCGACGCCCGTTCCTTCAAGGCTGTAAGTTTTTGGGGCCAGACAGGCCATATGCAGATAAAGCGTGGACGTCCCCGGTTTCCCGTTGAAAGCGAAGGTCACGGGACGAAAGGCGTCAGCTCCCGTCAGCTCATAGCTGACGCAGAAACTTCGGGCCTGTTCCGCGGCGTTGTCATCGCAGATGGGGATAAATTCCGCGGTGATGGAATAGTTCAGCGTCTGTCCCTGCAGGACAATCCGATCTTCCGCCCGCTGCGGCGAGTCAAAATAACGCACCGGCGGGACAACTTCATTTTCCATAGAGATCTCTCCTCTTCACTGGGTCATTTGAAAAAGCAATACCAGCTCGGTCGCTTCGCCGCCTCCGTGCATGGGGGAAATTTCGGCGATGGCCGCCGAGACGGGGCGTTTCCTTTCCGCATTGAACAGGCGGCGTCGGAGGAAGGCCGACGCCGCCTGTGAGGTAAGGCCATTTTATTTTAGAAATCCGTTGATAATCTGTTCTTCCGCTTCTTTCTCGTCCAATCCCAGCGTCATGAGCTTGATCAGTTGGTCGCCGGCGATTTTTCCGATGGCGGCTTCGTGAACCAGCTGAGCGTCCACGTTGTTGGCCTGCAACGAGGGAACGGCGAGAATTTTGCCATTTTCCATGATGATGGAATCGCACTCCGTGTGGCCGCGGCAGGGGGCGTTGCCGATCAGGCAGGCGTCAAATTTCTGCCGGGACCGGTCGCGGGCCACGGAACGGGACACCACGTCGGCGATGCTGCCTTCGCCGTTGAGGGCGACTTTGTAGCCGCTTTCGGCGCTCTGGCTGCCGTGGGTCATGAGGCGTTCGCGAACCACCAGCCGGGCGTCCTTCGCCAGCTCGGCGGTGGTCATGCGGATGGTGGAGTCCACGCCTTTGATCTGAGTCATCTCCATTTCCATGGAGCTGCCTTCGGCGAGGTAGACTTCCGTTTGGGGGTTGAGGATGCGCTTGCCGCTGCCGTCGCCTTCGCCGTAATGTTTTTCTACATAGCGGACTTTGGAGTTCTTTCCCACGTGAAAGCGGTGAATTCCGTCGTGCTGGGAATCCTGGCTGCCGCAGTTGTTGATGCCGCAGCCCGCGACGATGAGCACGTCGCAGTTTTCGCCGACGAAGAAATCGTTGTATACCATTTCTTTCAGCCCGGTGGCGCTGACGACGACGGGGATGTGGACGGCTTCGTTTTGAGTGTTGTCTTTGATGGAGATGTCGATGCCTGTTCCGCCCTGTTTGGATTGAATGTCGATGTTGGCGGTGGTGCTTCTCCCGGCGAGACGGCCGTTGGCGCGGAAGTTATAGGCGCCCGCGGGGATGTCGTGCAGGTCGGCCACTTCCTCGATAATTCTTCTCTGAATGGGATCAAGGGTTACCATGAAAAGGTCCTCCTCAATTGAGTTTCTCGCAGGAGCCTACGGCGGAGTCGGTGCCGATGAGTTCCGGAAGGATTTCACTGCGCGTCCCGATTTTGCTGAGACGGCCGGCGGTGACGACGGCGATTTTGTCGGCAATGCTCAGAATGCGTTCCTGGTGAGAGATGATGAGGATGGAACTGTTTCTGATGTCCTGCCGCATGGACTTAAAAATTCTGATGAGGTTCTGAAAACTCCACAGGTCAATGCCGGCCTCGGGCTCGTCGAATACGGAAATCCGTGCGCGCCGCGCCATGACGGTGGCGATTTCGATGCGCTTCAGCTCGCCGCCGGAAAAGGAAGCGTTCACTTCGCGCTCAACGTAATCGTTGGCGCACAGCCCCACCTTTGAAAGGCAATCACAGGCCTCGGCGACGGTCAGATCTTTGCCGGAGGCGATGCGCAGCAGGTCGATGACGCGCAGGCCTTTAAAGCGCACGGGCTGCTGAAAGGCATAAGCGATGCCCATGCGGGCGCGGTCGGTAATGCTTTTCTCCGTAATGTCCTGTCCGTCCAACAAAATCCGCCCCGTCGAGGGGCGATTTACGCCGGCGATGAGCCGCGCCAGCGTGGATTTGCCGCCGCCGTTGGAGATCGGAAGAGCACACGTCTGA